>CAJJPZ010000081.1 GCA_905193765.1 uncultured Eubacterium sp. | reverse complement strand
CGGATGTCTGATACTGTGGACTCTGCCTGCATTCAAGGGATTCCCTATAGACATCATGTCGGCTTTGTTCATGGTCATATGCATGATGTTCACATTGTACAAGAGGCGACTGTTCAAGCTGACTTTCCTGTTTTCAAGAGAAAGCTGCTATTTCATATCGATACTCGTATCCTTCGGCCTGATGTTCTATTTTCTGAAACCCCTTGAGAGTCTTCTCGTATTCATTCTGGGGGACGGCAGTACCAAGATAATAATGGCACTCTGTCTGATATATGCAGTATTCACCGTGCTGCTGTATCTGGGTATGAAGAGTTTCATCAACAATGTTTTCATAAAAGATGAGATAGCCAGAGGCAACGTGCTGAGGGAGTTCAGCATGACGGTATCCAATACGCTGAATGTGGAGGATATACTGGACAGGCTGGTGAACGTCATAGATGATACGATACCGGTAAACGATATTTTCGTGTTCATAAGGTCGGACGACGACAGGAATTACAATATAGCATACAGCCTCAGTCCGCTCAGTGAGCGTTCGGCAGTGATAAGCGCTGCGAACCCAATAGTCGATCAGCTGATAAATAACGATGAATGCATACTAATGGATGAATTCAGATGTCTTACAGTGTACAAATCCATGTGGGAGAGCGAGAAAACTCAGCTTGAGCAGCTGGGGACAGCCTGCTTCATAGCTCTCAAGGATGAACAGGAGCTGGTGGGTATCGTTGCTGTATCAGGTAAAAAGGACAGGGGCAGGTTCACTTATGATGATATAAGTTTTCTGGATTCCGTAGGTTCGGTGTGCTCCATAGCTGTGAAAAATTCACGTCTCTATGAAAAGGCGTGGTATGAAGCAAGGATCGATGAGCTGACAGGACTGCTGAACAGAAAGTACTTTTATGAGATACTGAATAAGGAGTTCGAGAAAAACAGGAACCAGTCTCTTTCTCTGGTACTGATCAATCTCGATGATTTCAAACTGTATAATCAGATATACGGAGATAAACAGGGCGATGCAGCGCTCAAAAAGGTCGGTGAGATACTCAAGGCGACAGTTGGAAAATCAGGATATGTTGCAAGATGCAGCGGCAAGGAATTCGCCATCATCCTGCCTATGTTCGACACACTGGGAGCCAGGAGGATAACTGACGCCGTACTGCAGCAGATCTCGGTAATGAACAAAAGCGTGGACGATGATGCTGATTACAGCACCAGGGTCCTGACTGCCAGCTGCGGCATATGCACTGCACCTTACGGAGCGTCATCTGCGAGAGAGCTTCTCGACAATGCAGACATGGCGGTATATCAGGTGAAACGCAACGGCAAGAACGGTATACTGGCGACCACGAGCAGTTCTGTAACGGGCGGAACTGATCCTGAAAAGGAAAAACTGGACAAGAGCAGCCTGTACAAGGAATATGCTGCTACGATATACGCTCTTACTGCAGCGATAGATACAAAAGACCACTATACATTCAATCATTCGGAGAATGTGGAGTATTACGCCAGGACGCTGGCTGAAAACCTCGATCTGAATGAAGAATCTGTGGAGATAGTCAGAGAAGCCGCGCTGCTCCATGATGTGGGCAAGATCGGTATTTCCGAGGAAATACTCAACAAGCGCACAGGCCTTACAGACAAGGAATTCGAGATAATGAAAGGGCATGTGATGAACTCGGTGGGGATCATAAGACACCTGCCGTCGCTGGATTATGTAATACCCGCCGTCATATCCCACCATGAAAGATGGGACGGACGGGGATATCCGAGGAATCTCAAAGGTGAGGAGATCCCTTACTTCGGACGTATATTATGCATTGCTGACGCATTCGATGCCATGATATCAAAGAGAGCATACAAGGAAGCGTTTCCTGTCGGGTATGCTCTCGATGAGATCAGGGACAATGCCGGAACACAGTTTGATCCGGTACTGGCAGAGGTATTCATCAGATTAGTCGAAGAAGAAGTCATAAAACCGAGAGTTCCGCAGCAGAACTGACGGCATCGAGTTCCATACGGATAAGACCTCCCATAGGGAGCGTGCTCTGAGGATATATGTGGCCGGCTCTGAAATTGAACAGGGTCGGCTTTTTCCATGGCAGGACGACTTCCTCGATGATCTCTGTGAGAGAAAGTGATGACGATGCGATGACTGTACCGGGAGGGATCGTGTCGTGGTCGGGCTCATCGCATTCTGCGAAGGTCCCCAGGATGATACCGCTGCAGTCTCTGAATTTTCCGGCAAGCGCCAGCGCGTTCAGTGATTTGTCCAGCCTGTACAGTCTTTCACCCACGTCTTCGATGAACAGTATCCTGCCTTTCGTATGGATCTCATAAGGTGATCCCAGTGTTGATGCAAGCAACGACAGGTTCCCGCCTGTCAGGATCCCCTCTGCTGTACCTCCATTCATCATTACCATGTCTTCGTCTTCGGGATTTTTAAGAGACATCTGATCATATGGGCCGAAGAGTGCAGTCTTCAGCGAATCCAGTGTGAAACTGTCCAGGCGTCTGTAATCGGTGTTGGGCATGGGTCCATGGAATGTGACGAATCCACAGAGCCGGCTGATGGCTGTATGCAGAGCAGTGATATCGCTGTACCCGATGAATGTCTTGCAGTTGCGGCGGATCATTCCGAAGTCCAGCAGGGGAAGCAGCCGGGAAGCGCCGTAGCCTCCGCGAAGACAGAAGATGCCGCATATATCAGGATCTGCGAAGGCTCTGTTCAGATCAGCGGCTCGCTGTGCATCGGTCCCAGCCATATAACCGTGATGAAGATGGCAGCTGTCCATGACGACAGGTATTAGCCCCATGAACTCTATCGATGCTACAGCCGCTTCGAGATTCTTCGCAGGTACAGGTGAGGACGGAGCTGTAAGCGCCACTTTGTCTCCGGCTCTGAGGGGACGGGGATAGATGAGTGATTTCATAGATTTACCTCCTTTGAGCAAAGAAAAAAAGATGGGAGACACAATCCATCTTTTTCTTTTGTTGAACGATATTAAGTTCGTTTCCGCAGATCGCAGAGAACCACTCCTGCGATCTCAGTGCATTTAACTTATGCACAGGTGGGGACGGGTGAGAATTAGGCGTTAGCCTTGTTGAATCTTTTGTTTAATCTTGAAACTTTTCTTGAAGCAGCATTCTTGTGGATAGTGTGCTTAGCAGCAGCCTGCATGAGCTTCTTTTCTGCTAATGCCATCTTTTCCTTAGCTGTTTCCATGTCGCCAGCTTCGATAGCAGCGTCAAAAGCCTTGAGGACTGCCTTGAGATGACCTTTGATACGTCTGTTTCTTGCAGTCTTCTTGTCGATTACACGGATTCTTTTCTTTGCGGATTTAATGTTTGCCATTTGATTTACCCCACTTTCTTAAATTAATATAGCTAAATACGCATAAAATAAGTATATAACAGTCTCGGAGAGTTTTCAAGATGAAAATACGACAAAGTCGAAACAGTATGCAGTCAGCGTCAAGGTTGGAAATATTGAGAATGTTCCGTTAATGGAACGACACTCGTTCCATTTGTTCCGAAACAGGAACGATATGTATGCCGCAGCGGGATCCTTTGTTATTGTTTATTTTATAACGATTCTGCAGACCCTCTGTTTTCAATGTATGCAAAGATTATATCATATCCTTTCAAAAAAGTGCACTACATGGCACAAGTTTTGCAATTTTTAGAATTACAAAACATATAACATGCGAACCAATAATCAATGAAAGATGCAGAGGAGGATAATATGGAAAGAAATTATGAGCCTTATATCAGCGGTCTTATGGAAAGATCGAGAAAGGCACAGGCAGTGCTCAATGAATATTCACAGGAACAGGTGGATGAGCTTGTAAAGGCTATAGCATTCTACGGCACTCGTCCTGATTTCATGAGAGCTGTAGCAGAAAAGACTGTAGAAGAGTCGGGCATGGGAGATGTTGAAGACAAGATCGCAAAGATCTGGAACAAGACTATCGGTCACTATCGTGAAATGAAAGACGAGAAGTCAGTAGGACTTATCGAATTCGATAAGGAAAAGAACGTTGCAAAATATGCTAAACCAATGGGTGTTATCGGTGCACTGGCTCCTGTAACAAATGCGGAGAACACCGCAGTTGTAAAACCGATGAATGCTATAAAGGGAAGAAACTCGATAATACTGGCACCTCATCCGAAGGCTGCTCATGTAAACAAGTTTGTAATAGAGTATCTCAGAAAAGTACTGAAGAAATTCGGTGCACCGGAAGATCTCATCATAGGTATCGAGCCTGAATATGTGAGCATCGACTGCTCAGGCGAACTGATGAAGCAGTGCGACTTCATACTGGCAACAGGTGGAGCAGGCCTTGTAAAGGCTGCTTACAGCTCAGGAACTCCGGCTATCGGCGTAGGCACAGGTAATGATGCTATATATGTTGATGGAACTACAGATCTGGAAGAAGTCGCTGCAATGGTAAAATCATCAAAATGCTTCGACAACGCAACAAGCTGCTCAACTGAAAACGTTATGCTGATCCAGAAGGAATGCTATGACGATTTCGTTAAAGCACTGCAGAACCACAACGGATTCCTGATCAAAGAAGGTTCAGAAGAAAAAGAACAGCTGAGAAAGACAATGTGGCCTGACTGGCCGGCTACTCATAATCTCAACAGGCACATAGTTGCACAGCCGCTGAAGAAGATCACTGAGCTGGCAGGACTGACTGTTGATGATGACACTGAATTCCTGTTCGTTGAAGAAAACGACGGTATCGGACACGATCATCCGTTCACAGGAGAAAAACTGTCAAGAGTAACTACTCTCATAAAGACAGACAGCTTCGAAGATGCAATGGAAAAAATGGAAGCTGTAATGGATTATATGGGCAAAGGCCACGGATGCGGTATACATACAAGCGATGACAGCAAGGTAGAGACTATGGCACTGAGGATGCCTGTGGCAAGAATGATGGTAAACCAGCCTCAGGGCGCTGGAAACAGCGGATCATGGGAAAACGGCATGCCTATGACAATGACTCTCGGCTGCGGTACATGGGGCAACAACAGTGTGTCACACAATGTTAACTGGAAAGACCTCATCAACATCACACATGTATCGAGAAAACTGCCTCTCAATATACCAAAAGAAGAGGATATGTTCGGAGCTGACTACATCAAAGAACATTCAGAAGCACTTTAATTTAACAGTGTAGATTTCCGGCAGCCGTATCTGTGAAGTACATTCATTGATACGGCTGCTTTTGATACTTTTTGTCAGAAACCGGGGATAATTACTCTAAATTAGGGTTTAATTAGATAAAGTGTATTCAGAACATTGGCAAAACGAGAAGTTTCTGATATACTTGTCAGGTATGAGAAGTGTCGTTATTTTCTGTATATTGAGGTGACTTATGATTACATTTAAAGACAGAGTATACTCCTTTGAAGAGATCGAAGAGAAGGTTTTGGCAGGTGAGATCGATAATGACAAAGATTTTATCATAGAGGCTCTGCGCTCATGCTTCTACACAGAGGATGGAATGACGGTCGTTGACGAAAACGGCGTCACGATAATGACTAACGAAGCCCATAAAAATATAATGGGCATAGACGGCAGGGAGATCGTAGGTAAAAAGGTCAGCGACCTTGTCAAAGAAGGCGTTTTTCAGGAATCCGCAACAGAGAATGTTATGAGGACGAAGCATCAGGAAAATATAATCCAGCATATAAGGACGGGGAAGGTGACCCTTACCACTGCGACCCCTGTTTTTGACGAGGACGGCAATATATGCAGGATAATAAACAATATCAGGGATGTCCCGGGACTCAATGAACTGTACGAGGAAAACAGGAAGCATGAAGCTCTGATAGAGAATTACAGGAGCAGGATCCAGAAGCAGAACAGTCTCGAAAGAAAGGGACTTGTGGCGAACAGCACTGCTATGAGGAATGTTGTGCAGTTTGCAGAGCGGGCAGCTATGAATGACAGTATAGTCCTGATAACAGGTGAATCAGGCGTAGGTAAAGGCGTCATAGCAAAACTTGTACACGATATGAGCAGCAGAGGCACGAAACCTATGGTTTCCGTGAATTGCGGAGCTATACCGGAAAATCTGCTTGAATCCGAACTGTTCGGATATGTAGCAGGTGCTTTCACAGGTGCAAGCCGTGAAGGCAAGATGGGACTTTTTGAAGTTGCTAACGGCGGAGTGGTCTTCCTGGATGAGATCGGAGAACTGCCGATGAATCTGCAGCCTAAGCTTCTGTCATTCTTGGAGACGGGGGAACTGATGCGTGTGGGAAGTACGAAAGTAAAGAAGGTTGACTGCCGTATTATCGCAGCAACAAACAGAAATCTGCAGGAAATGGTACGTGAAGGACGGTTCAGAGAAGATCTGTATTACAGGCTTAGTGTTATACCTATAAACATACCTCCGCTCAGGGAAAGACGGGAGGACATAATACCGCTTACTATCAAATTCCTGAAAGAAATAAACGAAAAGAACGGGACGAACAAGATCTTCAGCGGCAATGTGCTGAAGATGATGGAGCAGTCCGACTGGAAAGGAAATGTCCGTGAACTGCGGAATACGATAGAACGATATGTTGTTCTGAGTATAGACCAGGAGATAACCATGGATGATATCCCGAGGGAAGATACAGGTAATGCTTTATGCACGGCGCCGTCAGCTGAGAAACTGCCGGTATGTCTTCCGGAGATAATACAGGGTATAGAGGATGAATATATAGAGCTTGCGATGAAAAAAGGGGGGAGTATCAGAAAGGCGGCGAAACTTCTGGATATATCACCGACGTCTCTTTTCAGAAAGGTGAACAGGGAGTAAAATGTTACGAATCCGGAACGGTAAGCGTTCTGAATGTTCTCAAAACGGAACGAAATGGGGAGTTCTTAAATTTAAAAAAATACTCCCCATTTTTTTAATTATCAGAAAAATACGTTGAAATGAATGGGTTTCGGGCTTTTTTTGACGGATTTGCAGTTTAATGATCGGAATTTGGCACGGGGATTGCTCAATATAGGGGCATACAAAGACATGACATAATAGCGGCCGATGTTATGAAGGGTGTTTTTATCAAGAGTTATATTGATTCATCGTAAGGAGTAAATATGGAAGGAAAATACACACAGGTAGAATTTTCTAAAGGATTATTCGAACTAGATGAAACGACATTGAAAGAACTGGCCGGATCAAAGTACATGAATGATGATCTGAGACCTACAACCAAAGCCGAGAGAACATGGAACACATACAATATCTCGATGCTGTGGATCGGAATGGTCATCTGCATAACAGGTTTCTCTTTTGCGGCAGCGCTCATCGCACTGGGTATGAGTCCGATACTGGCATTGATAAATGTTGCGATAGGCAATCTGCTGGTTCTGGTACCGATGCAGCTGAATTCGAACGTGGGAACATGTTACGGTATCCCGTTCCCGATATTTGCAAAACTGGCGTTCGGTATGAGAGGCGCTCATATACCTGCACTGCTGAGAACTATAGTTGCAAGCGGATGGTGCTCGATACAGTGCTGGGTAGGAGCTGCAGCATTTTCTGCAATCATAGGATGTTTTGTTGACGGATGGGATGTAAACGGAACCGGAAGATTCATCGGGTTCGGACTGTTCCTGATAGTTACACTGCTGCTGGGCTTCAAGGGCTCTGAGGGTATCAAGTGGATCGAGAATCTGGGAAGCCCTGTTCTCATCGTGATGTGTATCGCACTGGTATTCTGGGTAATCGCACTGGGACATGATGTAGGTATGACAGTAGGAGATATATTCCTGGCACCGAGCAACACAGAACTTATCAACGAGAACGGCGGAATGCTCTTCGTATTCATGGCAGGTATCACAAGCAATATCGCAGTATGGGCTACACTGGCACTCAACATACCTGACTTCTCAAGATATGCAAAGTCACAGAAATGTCAGTTCAGAGGACAGATGTTCGCAATGCCTGTATCGGCAGTAGCTCTGGCTACTATAGGAGCTATGTTCGCACAGGTAACATATGTTGCTTACGGAGAAGCTCAGTACGATCCGACTGCTGTACTGCTTCACCTGAACAACAAGTTCATAATAATCATAGTATCCCTGGGAACAGTGCTTGGAACACTCACTACCAACATGGCAGCGAATGTTGTGGCGCCGGCTAACGGATTCGCAAGTCTCGCCCCTCAGAAGATAAGCTACAGAATGGGTCTGATATTCACAGTACTGCTCTGCATCGCATTCAGACCTTGGTGGATATATGGCAGCGCCGGTGCATTCATGTTCACATTCCTGGGAACATGCGGAACTATACTGAGCCCTGTGGCAGCAGTTCTCGTAGCAGACTACTTCATCGTAAAGAAACAGAGGGTGAATGTAAAAGCGCTGTATGATGAACGTGATGGAACATACCAGTACAGCAATGGATGGAACGTGAAGGCACTCATATCATGGATCGTGGGAGCGTTCCTGCCGATGCTGGGCATGTTCGGTATAGGTGGAGCAGTTACTCACTGGATGGAAGCAAACAGTTATATCATCGGATTCCTTATTTCTTTAATACTGTACTCACTCCTCATGAAGAGCGACAAGAAGTCATTCATCACTGAAGAAGAGTTCAACAATATGACAAAGAGATATGAAGCATAAATAAAAAGGGAAAGAAGGTAATTAAATAATGTACGACGAGAAAGTATTTGAGCAGATCAATGAGATCGCAGAAGAGTTGAAAGACGATTGTGTCAAATTCATACAGAAACTTATCCAGACCCCGTCAATCAGCGGAGACGAATATGAACTGACTAAAGTCCTGATCGCAGAGATGGAAAAGCTGGGATACGACGATGTGAGCCGTGACAAATTCGGTAACGTTATCGGAATCATAAAGGGTGACGAAGAAGGCCCTGTGATCATGTACAACTCACATATGGACCACGTGGATCCGGGCGATCCTAACAACTGGGAAGGCTATGACCCTTACGGCGGCAAGATCGATGTATGCGAATGTGACAACGCAGACCGGACAGCAAAGGAAATGGTCGAATGCATACACGGAAGAGGAGCATCTGATGTAAAGAGCGGACACGGATTCCAGATCTATGCGGGAGCTATACTGCTCAAACTCCGTGAGAGAGGCGTGAAGCTCAAGGGTGACTTCATGTATACAGGCGTTGTACATGAAGAATCAGGACAGAATGCAGGAACAAGAAATATGATCAAGCATACTTTCCCTGAAAGAGGTCTCGACTTCGATGCTATGGTATCATCAGAGGCTACAAGCCTGAACCTGTACCTGGGACACAGAGGAAGGATAGAATACCTCATAACAGTTCACGGCAGAACAAGCCACGGCAGCTGCCCTCAGAACGGTATCAATGCTATCTACAAGGCAATGCCTGTGATAGAGAAAATACAGAAAGAAGTTATACCTAATCTGCCAAAGGATCCGGATGGAGAGGTTGAGGACGCATCCATCTCACTGAACATAATCGAGTGTTCACCGGGAGCTTTATCCATAGTACCTGATCAGTGCTTCCTGTCATTCGACAGAAGAACGATGATAGGAGAAACTGAAGAAAGTGCTATGGAAATACTCCAGAGAGTGCTTGATGAATGTGCCGCAGAAGATCCTGAGTTCAAAGCAGAGGTTGAAGTCAAGCCGGACATCGATCACTGCTATACAGGCGAAGTGATGAGCGGATACAAGTTCACTGAAGCATGGAAGATCAAGAAGGATCAGCCGTTCACTCAGGCATGTGCGAAGCCTCTGGAGAATCTCTGTCAGCCGGTTAAATACGGCTACTGG
>CAJJPZ010000080.1 GCA_905193765.1 uncultured Eubacterium sp. | reverse complement strand
ACTGGATCCTGGTAAGGAAAGACGGCGGCGAGTGGGAGCATGTCGATCACGGATATTGATATGAAAGGATATACGAACATGAAAAGAAAAATGATATACACCGTCTCAATGCTACTTATACTCATCACGTTGCTGGCAGGGTGTGCATCAGCACCGGAGGCACTGGAAGGCAGCTGGAGCTGTGACGAGACAGCATCTGACGGAGAAACATACACGGGATTCTATGCACTGGAAGTTCAGAAGAACGGCAGTTTTTCCATGTACGACCGGGAAGCAGGCAACCCCGGCATTTCAGGCAAAATGAAAGACACCGGGGAGGGCACCATCGCATGCAGTTTTGATACAGACGATTTCGATCCGCCGGCTTGCTGGGGAGAACTCGAAGAAGAAGACACACTGCAGTACGAAGCATCAGGCGACGACCGGATAAAGCTAGGTTACAGGGATGTGTGGCTTACATTCAGCAGAGACGAGTAATATCCGGCACCGCGGAAGACAGCATATGCGCCCGTGACGCTACATCAGGATCCTGGAGATCTCCATCGTCAGGATCTTGAGCAATGCACCTCCGGACATGAGGAAGAACCAGATCTCTCTCATATGCTGTGATTTTGTGAAAAGTGTAGCTATGGCGGCAACGATGATGATCAGCGCTCCGATGCAGCCGATGACGGTCGGCACGCTGATCAGCTGGAATATCCCCGGAGCACAGCTGCCGTCTATAGCGTTCTGGATGGTCCTGTCGAGACCGTCCCGGGCTGTCGCGAAGCAGCATACAGCAAGACCATATACCAGCAGCAGAGCGCTCCTGCGGCCCCAGTGGCTTATATCTGCACGGGCATAAAAAGTATAGCCTGTGAATACGATAAGTGCGATGATCATAAGCGTCGTGACAGTTGTAACAGTGTTTCCGAAATACAGTTTCATTTTGTTCACCTCGTTTTTTTATGACTTTCAAAATTACCTCTTGGCAACTAAATTATAGTTATCAAGAGGTAACTTGTCAAGAGACTCAATGATTTTTTCGCAGTAGGATCGACATGACGTAAATGATATAATATCAGGTAGATACAGCGTTTCAGTAACGGGAGGGATCATTATGACTTTATCACTGGAAGAAAAGATAATAGAGAATGCAAAACAGAAAGCGCTGCAGATCGCAGGAGAGATCGGACGTGAACTGGTCGTCGACAGACTTTGCATCGGAGTGGGCTATACAGGGATAGTCCTCAGCGACGGGCATGGGGGCGTGAGCTTTACATTCAGAGAAGAACTGGGAAATTCCTGCGGAGTCATGAGGTCGGCAGGGCATATCAAAGGCACGCCTGTTTCTGAGCTCATGGAGCTGGCAGCCAGCCGTGATATGGCCGAGGCTGCAGTGGGCACGGCTGCTGTGAATGCAGTGCTGAACCGTGGATTCAGCAGGGGACCGAACATATCGGAGGCCATGTCTGCGGACAGCACCGACACCATCGGCATGGTGGGATGGTTCTGCCCGCTGGTACGCCGCTACCAGACCGCCGGGACGCTTTATGTATTCGAGAAAAATCCGGAGGAATACGAAAGCAATCAGGTGACAAAGATGAAGTCAGGCGATGAAGCCTGCGATATACTGCCGGGATGCAACAAGATCGTGCTGACAGGAACCAGCTTCATAAACAAGACTATGGAGAGCCTGCTGAAGGCAAGCTCAGGCGCAGAAGAGATCGCCATCGTGGGCGCGAGCACGCCGATGTGTCCTGAGGTGTTCAGAGAATACGGCGTCACGGTGCTGGCAGGAAGTCAGATCTGCGATGCAGACAGGATGATGAACATCGTAGCCGAAGGCGGAGGCGGTATGGACATAGCAGCCTCATCAGACAAGCTCTTTGAGAGGATATGAGTCCGGTAGTATCATCTGCCTGAGTTCGGCGATCTGCATCAGGACATCACAGCCGGATATCGTCCACCACAGGTATCACCATATTTTCAAAGGCAGCCCGCATTTTCGGATGACGGATCAGGAAATGGATGACGGGAGTCCTGTTCTTTGATACCATGACCCATTTCCCTCGGTTGATATATATCTGTATGTTGCGGAATGCAGAGGATGGATTCCTGACTGCAGTGTAGCCGGGATGCGTCAGACTGTAGCCATGTATCAGTTCCAGGTGATCACGGTAATCCTCCCAGGTGTAGAGTATGTCATTTTCCATAAACCTTCCCGACAGCGACAGAGCCAGCGGATGACGTTCGAATTCCTCCCGGCTCATCACCGGGATCTCCTCGGTGATACAGCTGTGCTGCAGTATCCTGTCTGCGATGTCACGCTGAGCAGCGATATATTCCCGGATCTTCAGATGTTCAGACGCCGGCACATCGCCGCTGTGGGACAGGATGCGATCCGCCAGTTCGTCAGTCAGTGTATGCAGCGACAGGGAGGAAAGTATATGATGTCTTTCACCAGTCTCGCCGGCATCCTTGTGGATGAAGCTGCTGTAAGCCGAAGCGCGGTCGCTGCGGTATATTTCCATCAGGGGAGACGCTTTTGACAGGAGATGCTCCGCACGCTTCCTGTAGTAAGCGACTTCCTCTTTGTTTTTTGTAAGATAGTATCGTCCCTCGCTGTGATAGCCGTTTATGGCTTCGCCGGTCAGCGCAGCGCTTCCGGAAACCTTGAGCAGATGGGAAAAAACATTTCCCTGTACGCCCCGGAGGTAGTAGGGCGAGATCTGGCCGGTCATGTACATAGGTATCCAGCTCTCGAGACCCAGCATCATGTCTTCGAAGGACCGGTCGATATTGTGTATCTGATGCAGATGCAGACCTTTCTTAAGCATCGCGGCCATGCCGAACATCCACTTTTTAGGAAAGTCCGGATCCCTGGCCATCTCACCCATAGGCATGTCGCTGTACATGATGACGGGTTCGCGCGATCTGGAAAGCACCGTGGCTTTAAGGAATGCCAGCTCGCTGTCCATCATTTCACCGAGTCCTGAATAACTCCTGGAACCCGGCAGCTGGAAGGGCACCGACGGTATCTTCAGTTCATCGAAATGTATCGCTCTGATATATTCGTCCAGATCGAACTGTTCCAGTTTTTCAAGAAAATCCGTCACTGGATCGCCGGGATCGCCCTCACCGCTGATGAGCCATCTGAATATCAGTCCGCGGCATGTATCAACATCTTTGAGCTCATCGGGATCACAGCCAATAAGTGCTGCAATTAGCGACAGCTGGCAGTCATCCCGGTATCTGCGAGCTATAAAATCAGCGATGTATGATGCGAATCCATGAGGGTCGGCAGGCTGACGCTGTCCGTTCCTGATACGGGAGATATACGAGGCGTCATAATTCAGGCTGCGGGAAAGTTCGGAAACGCTCACCGGCAGGATATCCAGCAGGGTGTCAAGATTAGTCTGCAGCCTGCCCATATCAACAGTGCAACTTCCCGTCAGAGGAGACAGCGATGCAGATACGGATCCTTCCGTGATGTCAGGCACTGCTTTTATTTCTGCGATACACGCGATCCCCCTGACCAGCTTCAGATAATTCTCCGAATCAGCCCGGGGTATGCGCTCGCCGGACCGATACCTGCTGATGGTAGCAGCAGACAGTCCGCAGACCTCAGACAGATCTTTGGCAGTACAGTCTAACCGTTCTATATATTCAGTGAGTTTTTCCTTGAAATCCATGATGGCATATCCTCCCGCGTCGTATGTAGTACATTCTGTGTTGTGCATCGTCTTTACATATAGTATATAACAAATGGGTCTGTATTGAAATACCCGCATATACACGAACACTACAGCATGCCTTCTCCGGTGCAGGCAGGAAAGTGTAAGAATTGTTTTATAGCAGGCAAAGCCTGCTTGAACACTTCGCTGCTACGGAACAGCAATAAAAAAGAGATACCATTCTCAGATATCTCTTTCTTATATTGGTACTCCCTAGGGGAGTCGAACCCCTGATTCCGCCGTGAGAGGGCGACGTCTTGACCACTTGACCAAGAGAGCATATTTCTTCCGTACTTGATTATTATAGCACAATTATTGTGATTTGCAAATAAAAATTTGCAAATCACAGAAAAATATCGTATCAAAAGCAACTCAAAGTCGAAATGCCTATCATCGCTGATAGACGATCCTGCCGCCGGTCATTGTCATCACCGGTCTGATGTCCTTTATTTCGTCGTGGCTTACAGTGAATATGTCCCGGTCTAGGACCACCAGGTCTGCAACATATCCCGGTTTCAGTCTGCCTTTGATATTTTCGGCGAACTGGGCGTATGCGCTGCCGGTGGTGTAGGCGTCGATGGCTGTCTCCACATCGACAGCTTCTTCAGGGTAGTAGCCGCTTTCGGGCCTGCTGCAGCTGTCCTTTCTTGTCACAGCTTCATATATATTGAGGAACGGATCGCATGTCTCCACAGGGCAGTCTGTTCCGTATGAAAGATGTATGCCTTCTCTCAGCATAGTGCCGAAAGCGTAAGATGTGGAGGCGAGTTCCCTGCCGCACAGTTTCTCAGCTATATGCATATCAGCGTCGATGAATACCGGCTGAGCGAATACGAGTATATCGCTGTCACGCAGGCGTTTTATCAGATCACGGTCGGTTATCTGGCAGTGGACTATACCGTGACGCAGTGTGTTACAACCTCCCGAGAAGATTTTCTCGTAGCTGTCGATGGCTTCTTCGATGGCCTGGTTCCCGATGGCGTGAGTGATCACCTGGATGCCAGCGTCTCCTGCGATGGCGCAGAATCTGTCCATTTCTTCTGAAGACAGCCACCGCAGGCCTTTGTTATCTTTGTTTCCGGCGTAACCGTCTTTCATAAGCGCTGTTCCGGCGCCGAGACTGCCGTCCTTGTAAAGCTTCAGAGGCCCTGTCGTCAGCCACATATCATTTATGTCAGGAGACCCCGAAGGCAGGATGAGCCCTTCTCTGATAAATCCGCTGAACTCGTCAGGCGTATCGAAGTACATTTGATAATGGTAACGTAAAGGCGCTTCGCCGCTGTCATAGATGCTCTTTATCATGCGTAACGCACCACGTTTATCGGGAAGATCAGGTCCGATATCATTGCTTTGCACACTGGTCAGTCCCATGGATGCAGCCACGTTCATAGCATTGACGAGAAATCTGCGTTTTTCATCCAAAGTGAAGTCAGGGATCGCTTCTCTGGCGTGCATGCAGGCGTTACCCCTGAGCAGTCCGGTCAGTGTTCCGCTGCTGTTTCTGAGATAATTGCAGTCGTGATACAGTGTCATATCATCATCCATACCCAGAGTTTCTATGAGCCTGGTGTTCACTGCAGCGATGTGGCTGCATACACGTTCGAGCATGACAGGTATGTCCGTGCTTATCCTGTCCAGATCGCTGCGGTCAGGTATCCTTTTGTCACCGGTGAAAAGCTCCTGGTTCCATCCTGCAGCATGGAGACCATTGGCCACCCTGTCAGGATGTTCTGCGATGAACCTGCGGCATCTTGCCACAAGCTCGTCAGCAGACCGGACGTCATCGATGCGGACTTTATGGACGGCTTCAGCGAATTCGATGATATGCATGTGACTGTCGTTGAGCCCGGGTATCACCGTCCTACCACCGCAGTCATATACAAGATCTGCCGCTGTGGCGTGGGTCATGATGTCTGTTTCGCTCCCGGCATGTGTGATGATACCGCCCTCGATCATCAGGGCTTCCGCGAAACGGCCCCTTTCCATATATATTTTACCGTTGCGGATAATGACAGTACTCATTTTTCCTTAAGGCTGCTGATGCTGTCCGTCAGGACTTTATGGTTGCAGTCATAAGCCTTATCAACGGCAGTTATCATAAAGAGGTAATAGCTGCGGTCACTTTCCATGAACACAAGATCGCCTTTGAGCGATGTGCCACTGCTGCTCATGGTGAAACTCTGTGCAGAGCTGTCGGTGATAAAATCAGGAACGCTGACAGATTCATCGCTGAGAGTCATATCGGAGACGATCTCTGAAAGCGTGCCTGACATGATGTAGTCACGGAATCCTGTCAGGTCGGATGCGATGTTGGCAGCCTTGCTCTTTGACATGGACTGGACCTGTATGTTTATGACACCGGTACTGTCGGTCATGTCCAGAGTGTCATCCTGCGTATCGTCTTTTACAGCCCAGGAATCAGTATCTTCCGCAGGAAGCGATATGGTGAATGAACTGCCAGGATCGGAATATTCCGTGAGATCGCCTTTGAGCGATGTACTGCCACAGGCCGTCAGGACAGTGATAGCTGCAGTAAAGATAACCAGCAGCATGACTTTTTTGAATACAGTTTTCATGTTGAAATTCTCCTTGAATATGGTTCTTTCTCAGTATAGCGCAAATGCCATGCCGATTCAACGTGATTTGTCGCCCGGCGACCTTGACACGACCCTCCAAAACATCTATAATTCAACCCATGAAGCATTTTTAAGAAGGGGATCGAAAGTATGAAGATCATAATAACCGCAGGCGGTACGAGCGAGAGGATAGACGATGTCAGGACGATAACCAACTCATCCACAGGAAGGCTGGGATTCACCATAGGATCGGCTTTCGCAGAGGCTGCCGGAAACGGTGAAAATATAGAAAAGATATATTATCTCCACGGCGTCAGGGCAGCGTATCCGCAGCATGACAAAGTGCAGCCGGTGATGGTGGAAGGTGTCAGGGATCTGCAGCGTGAGCTTGGCAGACTTCTTGAGACAGAGAAGATAGACGCAGTGATACATGCTATGGCAGTCAGTGACTATATGGTCAACGAAGTGACTACCCTGGACAGGATACGAGGCGAGGAAAGTGAAGACAGTCAGGACCTTTCCGGCAACAAGATAAGCTCAGATATAGACGATCTGGTGATCCATATGAAAAGGGCACCGAAAGTCATAAACAGCATCAAAAAGCTCAGTCCGGACTCATTGCTGGTGGGATTCAAACTCCTCAGCAGCGTGCCTCACGAAGAACTGATATCCGTAGGAAAGCGTCTTATGGCAAAGAACGACTGTGATTTTGTCCTTGCCAACGACCTTAAAGAGATCGGAAAGGATTTTCATAAGGGTTATCTGATACACAGGGACGGAACTTATGATATAATGGAGACTAATGAAGAAATCGCAGCGATGATAGTAAAGCGTGTGATGGAATCGTGCTGATCAGGAGGGATTTTCGATGAATATAGTTCTGGGAGTGACCGGAAGCATAGCGGCGTACAAGGCCGCGGACATAATCAGCAGGCTGAAGAAGCTGGGACATGAAGTGGACGTGATACTCACGGAGAGCGGCAGCAGGATCATAACTCCGATAACGCTGCAGACTCTCAGCAAGAACAAGGTCTACATGGACATGTTCGAGGAGATAACGCCTAAGGAAGTGAAGCATATATCCCTGGCAGAGAAAGCAGATCTTATGCTGATAGCACCTGCGACAGCCAACATCATAGGCAAGATAGCAAACGGCATCGCAGATGACTTTCTTTCCACAGTTGTCATGGCGGCGGCCAACACGACACCGGTGTATATCGCGCCTGCGATGAACACGAATATGTATGAGAACCCCATAGTACAGGCAAACATAGAGAAACTCAGAAGCTACGGCTACAGGTTCATAGAACCTAAAGAATCCCTGCTGGCCTGCGGCACAGTGGGAAAGGGAGCCCTGGCGGATGTTGATGATATAATAAAAGTGATCGAAGGGAGAATGGAATAAAATATGAAATACCAGAGTACAAGAGGAAGCAGAAACACTAAGACAGCGGCCCAGGCAGTTATACAGGGGATCGCAGAGGACAAGGGACTTTACGTTCCGGCACAGATACCTGCATTCCCGGGAAAAATAGAAGACATGGTAGGAAAACCGTACAAGGAAGTCGCATTTAAAATAATAAAGGCGTTCTTCGACGACTATACGGATGAAGAGATGCAGCACTGCGTGGACGGCGCATACGACAGCAAATTCGAGGCAGAGGACGTTGTACCTGTAGTGGAAGCAGGCGGCGCACATTTCCTTGAACTCTATCACGGCAGGACTGCCGCTTTCAAGGACATGGCGCTGTCGATACTGCCGTATCTGCTTACAACAGCCATGAAAAAAGAAAACGAAGACAAGAAGATCTGCATCCTCACAGCCACATCAGGCGATACAGGAAAGGCAGCGCTAGAAGGATTCGCCGATGTTCCGGGAACTGAGATAATCGTTTTCTTCCCGAACCAGGGAGTCAGCGAAGTCCAGGAAAGACAGATGATAACCCAGGAAGGCGACAACACCCACGTATTCGCCATAAAGGGCAACTTCGACGATGCACAGACAGGCGTGAAGAAAATCTTCAATGACAGTGATTTTGCAGAGAAACTGGCAGGCATGGGGTGCAAACTCTCATCAGCCAACTCCATAAATATCGGCCGTCTGGTGCCGCAGGTGGCTTATTATGTATACGGATATGCGAAGCTCATCGAAAGAGGCGTGATCAAGGCCGGTGACAAGGTGAACATCGTAGTCCCTACAGGCAACTTCGGTAATATACTGGCAGCATACTATGCAGGTCAGATGGGCATTCCTGTGAACAGATTCATCTGCGCTTCAAACAAGAACAGAGTGCTCACTGATTTCTTCGAAAATGGCAAGTATGACATCAACAGAGATTTCTATCTCACAAATTCACCGTCCATGGACATCCTGATTTCCAGCAACCTGGAAAGACTGCTCTATCACCTTTCAGGAAATGACGGAGATGAGATAAAGTCACTGATGGATGCTTTGGAAAACGAGAAACACTACATGGTCAACGATAAAATCAGAGAGGGTATGAAAGACTTCTGCGGAGGCTCCGCTACAGTGGAGGAGACCAACGAGACCATCGGACAGATGTACGATGAACACAGATATCTCATGGACACGCATACAGCCGTAGCCTACAAGGTATACAAAGACTACGTTGAAAAGACAGGCGATGAGACGCCAACGCTGATCGCATCAACGGCCAGCGCATACAAATTCGCAGAAAGCGTGGCACAGGCCATCGGACTTGCAAAGGAAGACAACGGCTTCGAATACGTAAAGGCAGTTGAAGCAGCAACCGGCGTGAAAGTGCCATCAGGCCTTAGGGATCTGGACAAGAAAGAGATCAGACACAGAGACGTCATCGAGATACCGGACATGATCGGCGCAGTGGAGAGCAGCGTGAAGTAAGCGATAAACAATAGTGAAACAACATAAAAAACAGGAGATCCGGTAAACGGGTCTCCTGAACTTTTTCTCAGGTAATTGCGCTCCATGCAATCTGCACGTATAGGTCGCACCGGATCCGGTATCACAGATCAGCTCATCATCTGCTGCACGATCCTGTTCGCAGAGCTCATATATGACTGTGTATGAAGTCCCGGATCTTGCGGTGCTGGTATTTGCGGTAAGGGCAGAACAGCTTGGCAATGCCACGGTTGTATATCCTGTATCCCAGCTGACCGGTCCAGTGTTCCTTGCGCATGGCCTTCTTCGTGATGCCGCGCTCCCTGCCGCCGGCGTGTATGGTCGCGCCGGATCTGACAGCGTAGATCAGATCGTCGTTGCAGCGTATGTCCGCATCTATCGTCGTGCATGCCATGCCGATGTACTCCGGGACATGCGCATCAGATCCGGCGAAAGTCACAAGATCGTATTTTTCCGCCAGCTCCCGGGCAAGCCTGTTGGAGCGCGGGAACTCGCACGTATTGAAGGTCTCCACGAAGTCGAAGTCCTTGAACAGGGAAACATCCATGTTCTTGAACCCCATGGCGCTGGATGTGCTTACGCCGTAAGGATGCGCAGGCCCCAGTATACCACCGTAGGCGTGCACCAGCCGAGTCAGCTTGCGGCACCGCATACCGCGGATCCTGAGTATCGGCAGG
>CAJJPZ010000079.1 GCA_905193765.1 uncultured Eubacterium sp. | reverse complement strand
TCGAGTGCTGCACGATCGACCACTCTGACAACTCTCCATGTTTTTATACATTTTTTCTGAACTTCTCAAGTATACCTTAAAATTGTGTTGTATGCAAGACTTTATGATGATAATATTTTATATAGTGGTTATATTTTTTTAAAATAACGGAGTTGCTCATGAATAATAAAATCGACATCATCGTTGCAGATCCTTCCGGCAATACGACGATAATGGTACTCACGCCTGTTGAACGGAAGGATTACATAGAAGTGGCGGGCAGGCTTCTTGCCGATCGCAGAATCAATGGGGAACAGGTCGCATTCATACGATCTTCCGGATGCGGGACCGATGGATCAGACGGCAGTGACAATGAAATGGAGATGTGCGGACTCGAGTTCTGCGGCAATGCGTCCAGGGCTTTCGCATACTACAAGTCTTTGAGATCTCTGCCGGCAGCAGGATGTGTGACAGTGAAGGTAAGCGGCTGTTCTGCACCCCTCACTGCGCGTATAGACCATAAATCAGGGATCGTCGAGATGGATATGCCCATACCTGTCTCAAGCAGGATATTCACAAAAGAAGAGCTTCCGCTGAATACCGGCGGCGTACTCATCGACCTCGACGGGATCTCCCATATGATAGTGGAGAATGTCGCACCGTCATATGAGACTTTTGAGAATCTCAGAGACTACATATATGAGAATGTCAGCAGCGATATACCAGCCTTTGGTGTGATGTTCTGCGATACATCCAACAGACTGATGACGCCTGTCGTATATGTAAAAGAGGCAGATACAACATATTTTGAAGGCAGCTGTGCATCAGGAGCAGTGGCTGCGTCTTTCGCATTTTCCGGATCCCTTGGCGACGGCACCCATGATTTCACATTTGAACAGCCTGAAGGGACCCTCATTACCCAGGTCACCAGAAATAACGGCCGTATAGAAAATATATCCCTCAGCGGACCTGTGAAACTCTCGCAGAAAATGACAGTTGAGATATGATCCTGATTGCAGGCACATATATATCAAAGTGATGCAGCCGGGACAATGAACCTGAATGCATCCTTTACAGCTGAAAATTCGATGCGTTTCTGGGTGGTGATCTCACCGTCAGTGCAAAGTCTAAGACTCTCGCCATTCGCTGTAATGGTCAGAGTCTTTTCTTTTGTATATTCAAGTACTTTCTTTTTTATCATAGACTTCTTTTCGGGATGGGTACCCTTAGCATAGCTTGGAAATACCCGTATGAAAAAGTTCCGGCTTATATCGTTTATGACGCTCACATCCATGAGTCCGTCGTTCAGATCACAGTAGGGCACGCCTTTGACGCCTCCTCCGCAGTAGCATCCGTTGGCTACGGCGGTCAGGAGTATCTTTCCGTCCTTTACATGTCCGTCGCTGTATTCTATCCGTATATCGGCGCCTTTTTTCTTAACCAGCATTATTACGACTGATACGAGATATGCCAGAGAACCGCTGATGAAAGGCCATCTTTTGACTCTGGCAGTAAGGTCCACCACATTACAGTCAAATCCTATGTTGAACATATTGGCGCAGTAGCCTTCAGTCACAACACCTTTATATTCGGCTCTGTAGCGGATAGCATCGCTGTACAATGAGGTGCCGGCAAGCTGCCTTCTGATATCCCTGAAATCCGAGACCTCTCCGTAATTGCGTATGTAGTCGTTGCCTGTACCCATGGGGATGATGCCGAGCTCGACATTTTCATATCCGTATGCACCGTTCACGACTTCATTGACAGTGCCGTCTCCGCCACATCCGTATATCCTGACCGGCCGGCTCTCTGCCTCATACTTCGAACAGATCTCTCCTACATAGCGGCGGCAGTCTCCCTGATGCTTTGTGAAATATATCTCGCGATCAGCACCGGCTTCTTCTGCAGCTGCATTGATGCTTTCCACCAGTCTGTCGCGTCTGCTCACACTGCCGGAAGCGGGGTTCATTATAAAAATATGCTTCATCGATGTCCTCCGAAAAAACTGTATCCTTCTTTCCCTTTTAAAAATAACACACATGGGGTATAATAATCTACAGAAATTTACACGTATATACAATTATTAATATATCAGAAACACAGGAGGTAACAATGGACTCGAGAATAAAGAAACTGGCTGATCTTCTTATCGGATACTCATGCGATATACAGCCCGGAGAAAAGATACTGATAAGCTACGAAGGCGAATGCTGTAAAAGCCTCGTAAGGCAGCTCATCAAGAACACATACGAACGCGGCGGAATGCCTTATACGGAGATAAGAGATTCTGCGATAACGAGGGAGATACTGCTGGGCAGCAGCGAGGAGCAGATAGAGTTCCTGAAGGACTGTCAGCTGGCGCAGATGAAAGGCATGGACGCATATATAGCGATAAGAGCCGGAGAAAATACATCAGAGCTGTCAGATGTCCCTGCGGAAAAGCTCAATATGTACAGCTCCATAACGCAGCCTGTCCTCGACCAGAGAGTCAACAAGACAAAATGGGTGATCCTGAGATATCCAAACGGATCGATGGCGCAGCTGGCAGGAAAGAGTCAGGAGGCTTTTGAAGACTTCTTCTTCGATGTCTGCACACTCGATTACAGGAAAATGAGCAAAGCTATGGATCCCCTGGTGGAGCTCATGGAACGCACTGACAAAGTACGCATCAAAGGACCGGGCACAGATCTTAGATTTTCCATAAAGGGCATCCCTGCAGTGAAATGCGGCGGTGAAATGAACATCCCGGACGGCGAGGTATACACAGCACCGGTACGGGAATCCATGAACGGCACGATATCCTACAATACTCCGTCTGAGGAACAGGGCTTCACTTATGAAAATATAGTTTTCAAGATCAAAGACGGAAAGATCGTCAAGGCGATGTCAAACAACAACGAGCGTATAAACCAGCTGCTTGACACCGATGACGGAGCAAGGTATTTCGGAGAATTCGCCCTCGGTGTGAACCCGTATATACTCCACCCGATGAAAGACACGCTTTTCGATGAAAAGATCGCAGGAAGCTTCCATCTGACTCCAGGAGCTGCATATGAAGATGCTTTCAACGGCAACAAGTCCTCCGTCCACTGGGATCTTGTTATGATCCAGCGGCCTGAATACGGCGGTGGCGAGATATACTTCGATGATGTGCTGATACGCAAAGACGGTATATTCGTAATTCCGGAACTTGAAGGACTGAATCCGGAAAATCTCAAATAAACACATAAGTGGACGACTCGCAATATCTGGTGATATCAGGGATATGCGGGTCGTTTTTCATGCGAAACACGACTTTTCAACAAGTGACATTATCAACGTCCCGGGGCATTGTTTTCGGGTATGGATTTATATGTACAGAAATAATATAATCAGTTTATGGGAACAGGTAATCACACTGAAAATATTCAAAAGGAGGATTGCGATGCAGACGATAGATCAGGCTCTGGAAAAACTGAGTCGTTCGGAATTCAGGGCAAAGTTCCACCTCGACAGCAGAGACAGGAAGTACATAGAGGAAAAGGGCATGGAAACTGTAAGGAGACATGCGGAGGATTTCATTGCAAAGAAGCTGGCCCCTGCAGTAATACCCAACGACGGCAGACAGACTCCCATGAGAGGCCATCCGGTGTTCAAGGCACAGCATGCCTGTGCCTGCTGTTGCAGAGGATGCCTCAATAAATGGTACCGTGTGCCGGAGGGTACGGAACTGACGGAGGATCAGCAGCGCAGGATCGTTGATTTTCTTATGGCCTGGATAGAGCAGGAACTGTCTTCGGTTTGACACATATGTTGGCATCCCGGAGACCGGCATAATAATGATGATTTCTGATACAGGATCAGACTTACAGGTATTGCTGATGCAGTTTGACTTGACACATGTCTTTATTTAGCTGATAATATTCAATAAGAAGGTTTTGTGTCGGTCAGATGAAAGCTGATTTGGGGAGGATGGTGGTGTTTTGCTGGACTTCAACAGGCATGGCATTCGTAATATCATTATTATCATGATCCTTGTTTTTTCTGCTATCACATGTCGTATGATCACAAAGTACGATATCGTGACAGGTTTCTTTAATATGTTCTTTTCACTTGTCCGCTCAGGTATATATATATTGGTATGATACTTGCGTGGGGAGTCTCAGTAAAGAGACGGATACTGCACAGTACAGTCCGCAGGTATCTGCTTGCTATCACAGTGCTGCTTTTGTTCTGGATGTCTGTACGTACCTGCAAGTATCTGCTGCTTACAGGCCTTGATGCTATGGAATGCCTGTGCTGGTACTGCTTTTATATACCGATGATATTCGTTCCTCTTATGGGGTTGTTCGCAGCAGAATGTCTTGGCAGAACGGAAGATTATATACTTCCTAAAAAGCTTAAAATGCTGTATATACCATCATTGATGCTTGTAATATGTGTTCTTTGCAATAACTGGCATCAGCTTGTGTTTTCTTTTCCAGAAAACTTGTCGCCATCTTCAGATGTTTACCATTACGGATATATGTATGTTGTTGTACTGCTGTGGATACTGGCTGAATCTGTTGCTTTTTTCGTTGTGCTGGTACGCAAAAGTCACATACAGGACAAACACAGGCGTATATGGGTCACATTGATTCCTGTAGTGGCGACCGTTGTTTACGTGATCCTTTATATCGTGAAATTCCCGGTCCTTTATAGCATAGCAGGTGATATGACCGCATTTTTCTCACTTATGATAATGGTCACATTCGAATTATGCATAAGAACGGGGCTGATCCCGTCAAATACACATCATGAAGAACTTTTTCGTAATTCCATGCTGGGCGCGCTTATTACTGACAATGGATATAACGTATGCTATGCCGCAGAGAAAGCAAGGATCTTTGACAGCAGCATATTGCACAATGCAGAAAAGCATCCGGTAGATCTCGGATGTGACAGGCTGTCCGGTGCACCGGTAAGAGGTGGTCATATTTTCTGGATAGACAATGTCTCTGAGATAAACAGGTTACTCAGAAAACTCAGGGAAACAGGCAGCAAACTGTCTGAAAACAATGATCTGCTGAAAGCTGAAGTCGAACTCAGGGAAAAAAAGGCAAGAGCGGATGAACAGATGCGGCTTTATGACAAAATCAGGGAGAAGGTCGAGCCCCAGCTGATAAAACTCGAAAATATGATCGCATCAGATGACAGTGAAGTTTCAGCAAAAGAAAAGCTGTCACAGATCTGTGTGATAAGTGCATATATCAAACGGCTGGGTAATCTGATACTGCTGAGTGAAGAGTTCAGTTTTCTGCCTGTACGGGAACTTGAATACTGTCTCAGAGAGTCTGTGGAGAATCTGAGGCTATGTTCAGTAGCATGTTCGCTGTCATGCAGGTGTGACGGTATAATCACGAAGGAACATGCGGTATCATTGTATACAGCTTTTGAAATCGTGGTCGAGGCGGCATTGCCGACAGCAAGTGCACTTATGGTGGATCTGTGTATGGTAAACGGCATACCGGAACTGGCAGTGAATATATCATGCGATCAGGATGCGATCCGCCGGCAGAAAGCAGCACTTGATAAAACAGGGGTACATTCAGATTTCGTACAGCAGGACAGTGACAGCCATATAGTAATGAGATTCCCGGAAAGGAGGGCAGTGTGATGACTCCATTCCTGTCAATACCACTTCCGGCAAAGTCTTTGCTGATGGTGATGCTGCTTGCAGCAGCTGTATTCAGTTTTTTCTGTTTCTTCATGGTTGCTGATACCGATGGCAGGAAGAGCAGGAAAGCAGCCCTGCTGGTGATCTCAGCGGTATCTGTGATACTGCTGACATTCATTGCAGATGCCCATAACTCATATATGTCCGGAGACAGCCTTTCGGATACAGATGCAGTATGTATGGGCATACCGGCAGTATTCATGGTCATATATCTTCTGGTAATATCAGCATATATGGCATTGGTACTTTATAAAGAGTCTGTGATATGCAGAGATATGATAACGAGATCTTCTATACGTGAGAGTGCTGATATGATGCCTATTGGATTGTGTTTCGCACGTCCCGGAGGCCATCCGTACCTTGTGAACAGGCGTATGGAGGAGTTGAGTCATTCTGTGCTGGGCAGATCTTTGCAAAATGAAGAGTCGTTCTGGTCAGATGTATCAGCAGGAGGGATCGAACCGGATACAAGACGTATAACTATTGACGGTATATCAGCGATAATGCTTGGGAACGGCAGCGTATGGGCATTTGACAGGAAGATAATAAATGTCAGTGGAACAGATGTAGTTCAGCTGACAGCATCGGATATGACAGAACTATACCAGCTGGCACAGCGTCTCAGAGAGGAAAATCACGTATTACAGAAAATGAACGACAGGCTCAGAAACTATGGAGAGACAGTGGAAGAACTGACAAGAACGAGGGAGCGCCTTGCAGCCAAGATACGTATACATGATTCGATAGGGCAGAATCTGATGTCAACGAGATATTTTCTGATGAAAGGCGCTGACGAAGACGATGCATGTGATATATTCGTTAAATGGAAGCGGATCGCAGCACTGCTTCGGCAGGAAGACAGCGGTGAAGAGTGTACCGGGGTCATTAAATATCTTACAAATGCTGCAGAATCAGCGGGTGTCCGTATCATACTCGAAGGAGAGATGCCGGAGAAACCTGAAACCCAGGAACTCATTGTTGCAGCAGGAGCGGAAGCTCTGACTAATGCCGTACGCCATGCAGGTGTCAGGGAACTGAGGATGATAATAAAAGAGAACAGGGATTCATACCTCATCGATTTTTTGAATGACTGTGGGGATGCGGCGAACAGCAGCCCGATGACCGTGTCAGAGGGCGGAGGTCTTTCGTCTCTCCGTCACAGGGTAGAATCGGCAGGCGGTATCATGTCTGTGAAGAGAGGAGACGTATTCACTCTGAGTATAATATTGCCGAAAGAAAGGAACGGGGACCAATGATAAATGTTATGGTAGTAGAAGATGATCCTATGGCAAGAAAGCTGTTTGAGATAATACTCGCCAGCAGTGGAAGATATGATCTGACGGCATCTATTGAAAGTGCATCGCTGGCAGAGTTTTACTGTATGACCAGTGATATAGATCTGATACTTATGGATGTATGCACAGCACTTCATGCCAGCGGGCTGGATGCAGCCTCAAAGATAAAGAAAAAATATCCGGAAATCAGGATAATAATAGTTACAAGTCAGCCGGAGTGTGATTTCATAGATCGTGCCCGCAGCAGCGGTGTGGACAGTTTCTGGTACAAAGATCCATCGGAGGATATACTCCTGGAGGTCATGGATAGAACAATGGCAGGAGAATCGATCTATCCGGATACGACACCGATCCTGGATCTGGGACTTGCGAAGAGCATCGAGTTCACTGCCAGGGAACTGGAAGTTCTCAGGGAACTGACCAGCGGTGATACAGATGATGTGATAGCAGAGAGACTCAATCTGTCAACTCATACAGTGAAGAAACATATAAAGAGCATGTTCCAGAAAACAGGATTCACTACAAGGACTCAGCTTGCTGTCATGGCAAGAGACAGCGGACTGGTGATAAGAGGATTCTGATATATACAGGAGATCATCAGGCGTCAGGAATAATGGACGTCTTATTAAGAAGAGAATAACAGATATTTTCAAAAAGTACTCGTTTGAGTGATGTATCAGACCGCCTGAATTGTTAAAATATTCATAGAAAGCAGGATAAACATCCTGTTGATGAAAGATGAACAAGTTTCAGTACAATATTATCGAAAAGGAGGGCAGATATGAAAAATACAAAGCAAAGACTTGCGGTGAGTATGCTGACAGTTATCGCAATGATATTCACGCTTATGCCGGTCATGAGCGGGGCGGAAGAAACAGATCCTGTACCGGCAGATAACGCATCTGTTATACCGGCAGAAGCTGCAGAGTCTGTGTCGACAGATACGGAACAGGTTGAAGAGGAAACAGCTGCACCGGAAGAAGTCATAACAAAAGATATATCGAAGGAAAAAACAACAGCGCCTGAGGCAGCACCAAAGGCAGCTGCTAAAGCATCTGCTGCAGCAGGAATTAATGAGGATCCAAATCTGTTTGAAAGACTAGATGGATACGGCAGAGAGAGCAAATTCTATAATAATACGGATTATTATGAAATGTATGCTACACTACGTGCCAAGGAATACCCTGAATCAGGTAAGAAGATTTGGGCAATCAACATTGATAAGAATGGAATATATGGATCATCTGATACAAATGTTGTAAAAGCATATATTTATCGTGATGAGTTTGGTGCATTTGATATTTCCGGAAGAAATGATCGCTGGATGCTTGTATCTGCACCAGATGCACAAACTGCTGCAGATATTGCAGGTTCAAATTCATCAAAGGCTACGAGGATATCATTTAAGACATACTCTGATATAGGTTATAACTTGGCTTATAGATATGACTTTGCTACTTCAAGTGTTGGATATGATTACTTCATTGCTGAGGTAAGTAGATTTAGAAACAGCTATGACGGAAAGGCTGATGGAGCAAATGTATATTTTTATAAGAATAAGAAGGAAGGCGAGTTGTTCCAGGAATTCAATTTCGATTCGGAAATAACTTCAGGTTCGTTCATGCTTACTGGCCTTAAGCCTGGAACTACCAGACAGTTTACTGTACATACATATAGAATTGTGGATGGTCTGGTTTATGATTACTGGGATGGAACTCATTGGACTGTTAAGACAAATACTTATAATACTCCAGGTCTGTCGGTACTGAAGATGTCCCCTGATAAGGTCATGCTTGTCATTAAAGTTCCATACGATCAGCAGTATAAGAACCGGTCTTCTTACCACATTTATCGTGGTAGTAAGAAAATCAAGACATTGCAGAGCAATGGCAAGGCCAGGATCACATATACGTATTCTGCCAAGAAAGCTATAAATTATAAGTACAAAGTCAAGTCGGTGTACAATGCTAAGAAGAGCATCAACAAGACTACAAAACTTAAGAAGCCGATCAGTAATACTTATAAGAGACAGGGATCGATCAATCCTAATATAGATGCAATCACACCGTATATGACCGCCAGATTCGTACCTTGGCAGCTGACATATTACAATGGTCAGGTAAAGATGACAGGTTATATAGTCAACAATCGAATGTTTACTTTAAAAAAGTATAAGTTCAAGGTTGAAGCCTATAACGATGATAAGAAGGTAGCGTCAAAGACGGTGACATATAAGAATATCAAGAAATATGCCTACAAGAAGGTTACTATCACAATGAAGACCAAAAAAACACCTGATTTTGTAAACAAGGGAGCCGGATGGAGCGTAACCAATCTTGTGACCAAGTGGCCGTATTAGACGGATAAAGTTGTCAGGAGACCTGAGGTTATGTGAAGAGCCTCTTGAACGGTATGCGGGACACTGTTTTTTAGTTGAGAAGAAGGAGAAAACGTATGAGAAAGAATATTGTAATAGTACTGACAGTACTGATGATGTGTTTTGCATTCACAGCATGCGGCGGCAAGGATATGTCAGACAGTCCGTATGTGGGAACGTGGAAGGCAATTAAAGCCGAGTACGGCGGATTCGAAATTTCTGTAGACTCCGTATTCGATAAGGGATTCAGTTTCACACTTGAGGATAACGGCAAATGTGTGGTGAATGCCAACGGAGAAGAGGAAAAAGGCAGCTGGGACGAATCTGAGAAAGGGTTCAATGTTGTAGATGAATTCGAGTTTACAGCGGATGGCAACAAGGCGGTGCTGGAATACGAGGGAATCAAAATAAACTTCGAAAAAGAGTAAGTTATGGTAGACAGGCCGCAGGCAGTGCTGACACGCTGCTATGCGGCATGTTCTATTACAGGGCAAGATGCCCGGACGTGACGGACAGATGAAAGGAGAAAAGCATGGGACTTATCAAAGCAGCAATGGGCGCAGTCAGTGGAACACTGGCAGATCAGTGGAAGGACTTTTTCAGCTGCGAATCTATGGATGAAGATGTACTTGTAGTCAAGGGGAGCAAGCGTGTTTCGGGACGATCCTCCAATAGGCGAGGTGAGGATAATGTCATTTCTG
>CAJJPZ010000078.1 GCA_905193765.1 uncultured Eubacterium sp. | reverse complement strand
AAGATTGTGTGAAAAAAACCACCACTGCATTTAAAACAGTGGTGGTTTTTTGTATAATAATGAGGTGAACTTGATCTGAATATCAAATAAACAGAAAAGAGAGGCGCATGGTTAAAAGTATAAAAAATCGCAAGTTTGTGCTCATCACGGCTTTATCAGCTGTTCTGATCATTGCCGGTGCAGCAGTAGTACTGGGTGTGACCAGGCCATATGCTGTTTATGCGGACGGGACCAAAATATCGGATCCGTACGTGCTCAAGGCAGACGGTAAAGAATTAGTCCTGGTAGAGGACAAGGAAACTGCAGAGAAAGTCGTCGAAGCAGTTGTGGATGAGTATTCACCGGATGGAGCTCAGATAAACTCCATAGTAATAGACAAGAAGCTCAGCGTTGACAGCAAAGAGCTGAAGCGTACAGAGGAACCGCCTACGGTGCTCACTGAAGAGGAAGCTGTGGATTACGTGCTGGAACAGAACCAGTCAGATGATCCGCTGTTCAATGTGACGATAAGTGCTGAGAAGGGCAGCCTCAAAAAGATCGATGCAGGCAAGACATATGAAGAAAGCGATGAGCTATACAAGGATGAAAGCAAGGTCAAAAGTAAAGGCGAATCAGGTAATCAGATCGTGACCGATTCAGTCATAAGCGTCAACGGTGCAGTTACTTCTTCGGAAGAAATCGACAAGACCGTTGTCAAGGAGGCTAAGGATAAAGTAGTCACCAAGGGAACCAAGGACAGACCGAAGGATACCGTATGGGGATCCGGCGGGGGCAGGATCCTTGGAAGCGGCAGCGGAAGTTCAGTCGTGAATTTCGCACTTCAGTTCTGTGGTAATCCGTATGTATACGGCGGAACCAGCCTTACTAACGGTGCGGACTGTTCCGGTTTCGTACAGAGCATATACGCCAAGTTCGGGATCTCACTGCCGAGAACAGCATACGCTCAGGCCAGGGCAGGCAAGCAGATATCATTTGCCGAGGCTAAACCGGGAGACCTTATCACATATCCCGGCCATATAGCGATATACATGGGCGGAGGCAAGATCGTGCACGCAGCCAACGCACGCAAGGGCATCTGCGTTTCAGGCGTGAGAGAATGCGGAACGATACTTGCGGTGACAAGGGTAATAGAATAACTGTATCTGATAGTATCAGAGGATCCGGTATATCCGGGTCCTCTTTTTGGAGGAAAATGAAATGAACAAAGTATTCTGCAGGATATTCCAGGGCGGTATGAAAGTGGGGATGTATTTCCTGCCTTGGCACATTCCGGAGCTGATAGAAGGGGAGGGTGCCAGTGAACAGATCGCAGGAGATATAAGAAAAAAATGTCTGGATAAAGTCATGATCGTCACAGGACCCAATATGGTCAGGAGAGGTCTTATGACGCCTATGCTGAACAGGATGGAGGCGGAAGGCGTGTCATATGAGATATTCGACAGGCTGACTGCAGATCCGACGGATATGCAGGTGGAAGAAGGTGTGAAACTTTACATGTCATCCGGAGCGCAGGGACTGGTGCTGTTCGGAGGAGGATCCCCGATGGACTGCGGCAAGGCTGTGGCTGCATGCGTCGCAAGACCGGGAAAGCAGGTGGCGCAGCTGCAGGGAGTGCTGAAGGTCGGGCACAGAAACAGGATACCACAGATGTGGGCTGTACCGACAACGTCAGGGACCGGATCTGAAGCCACGATGGCAGCAGTCATCACGGATCATGAGACACATAGGAAAAAGTCGATAAACGATACAGCCATAATGCCGCATACATGCGTGCTGGATCCGCTGCTCACAGCAGGACTTCCTCCTGAGATAACAGCCAATACAGGCATGGATGCACTGTGCCACGCAGTGGAAGCATACACCAACGGCACATACAATACCAGAGTGGAGAAGGACATGGCAAAGCAGGCAGTCAGGCTGGTGTTCGAATCGCTCTATGAAGCCTACAGGGACGGCAGCAACATGAAAGCGAGGAAAGATATGCAACACGCAGCGTTTTACGCCGGCAGAGCTTTCACCAGGGGTTGTGTGGGATATGTACATGCCATCGGACATACTGTCGGCGGACTTTACAGCGTACCTCACGGCAGAGCGATGGCCGTGATACTGCCTCATGTGCTGGATGCTTTCGGAGATTCCGCAGACAAACGGCTGGCAGAGCTGACGGACGCCATAGGTATCAGGAGCCACGATAAAGCTCAGGCCTTCAGAGAGTGGCTCAATGAGATGAACTACGCCATGGGCATCCCGAAGGGTTTTCCATGTATAAAAGAAGAGGATATCCCGCGGATGGCCGAATGGGCCGACAGGGAAGCCAACCCTCTTTATCCTGTTCCGAAGATACTGAGCAGGCGTGAGCTGGAGGAGCTGATATGGAAAATAAAGACGGCATAAAAAAATTTAAAAAAACTTTCAAAAATGTTGTTTGAACAACACCATTATATTCTGGATGTGCTATTATATGATTACAGAAGAAAACATATCACATTCATAATTGCTTTTTAATAAAGAAACATATTACTTGCTGTAAAAGTGTCTGTGAGAGAAAAATACGACAAGGGTGTCTCCTCCCTGATCATCGTTTTTTTCCCACAGGCACTTTTATTTTCATTAATAAAAAATATCATTTTTCTTCAAGGGATTTCTCCAGCTGTGCTATCTTGCCTTCAGCCAGTTCCTCTGTGATGTAGACCTGGCCGCACTGAGGGCAGCGGGGCACCTTGTGGGTGAAATGCCTTTCGAGATAGGTCACATGTATCTCCGTCAGTTCCAGCTGGCAGTGGCAGCGGCTGCAGAGAAATCTGCCGGAAGAGCCGCTGTTTTCGCTACTGCTCGTGCGGGAACGTATCCTGCGCATATCCATGGGTATATCTCCTCCTTTGATGATGCACTGACTGCTAATTGTTCTGGAACATCTTCCTGTCTTCCAGGAATCCTTCTGTATAGCTGATGCGGCCATCCACCAGTTCCTCAGGTATGTATATATTGCCGCATACGGGACATCTCAGGGCAGTGAGCGCGAATGTACTGCCCAGATATGAAAACTTCACACCTGACTCTTCCAGCGGGCGATCGCATATGCTACATTTCATCTGCTTTTCTGACACCATTCCAGACTGCCTCCAATTCTATTTTAAGCCTGTGGCTGTATACATTGACAACTTCAAATTCTTTGCCTGAAGTACCGTAAGGTCTGTACTCCACCCAGTATGTCATACGGCCCACCTGGGAGTAACCTGTCAAGGTACCCGTCTCTGTGTTCGTGACTGTCCGGCCGGTGCGCTGACAGAAGTCGATGACCTGGGCAACTTCCTTTTCAAGTATGTGCTTCCTGTCCATCTTCTGCTTTATCTCGTCACTGATCAGGAGTGTGAGTCCGTACATGTCATCTTCGATCTCGATGAATTCATCCCAGAACAGCGAGAGCATGGCCTGCTTCAGTTCCATCCTGTTGCGCTGCTTCTGTGTGACTGTCGGGAGCGGAGCCGATACTGCAGGTTCAGTATCCTCATGTTCATCCTCATCGTGACTGCCGTGATCGTGACCATGGTCGTGTTCGTGTTTCATGTGCTGGTTGGATGCTCCCATGCCGTAGATCAGTTCCAGTATATGGACAGCATCCTTGCCGTTCATCTTGAACATGTCACGGCAGTTGATGCAGTATGTGATATACGGATATTCTCCATCGGCGATACGCTTTTCGGCAACGAAACTGCCATATCGTTCATCGGCGATGCTGCCGTGACCGCCGTAACCGCAGCATTTGGCGTATTCTTCATTCTCATCGAGAGGATGGAGCGTGACGCCCATGCTTTCCGCGAGGTCAGCTACAGCCTTGCGGACGCCGTTTTCATGTCTGGCAGGGCAAGGATGGAAAATGCTGTAGTCCACCGAGTTGCAGCCGCCGCTTATCCTGAGTTTGTCCAGCATTTCATAGATCGTGGTGACTGGTATATCAGGCAGCTGTTCCTTAAAGGTTTTGACGCAGGACATGCAGGCCATTATCATTACAGGCCTGCCAAGCTTTTCCCATTCAGCAGTGATACCTTCCAGTATCTTTCTGTGTCTTTCGGCGTCGCCCTCCCAGCCGGCAGGTATGCCGCAGCAGTGGAGGAATATGGCCGTGTCAGGATGTTTGAAAAGCAGCGAGTCGTATACCTTGACCACTATCTCAGGCTCTGATGCGCCGAGCTGGCAGCCGGGGAAGAATGCATAGGAACACTTGTCATATTCCCTGCCGGTGCTGCGGTCGATTGGTTTTCGGATGAGCGATGCTTCTCCGTTGGCCTGCTCCATATCTCTGATGAAAAAATCATGGAATGCCCATGGCATTTTTCCCTGTTTATACATTTTCTGCCTCCCGATCATGAATAATCTGTCCATATCTATACCCTCGGGACATACCTCGCTGCACAGCCCGCACTGATTGCACAGCGACATGATGCGTCTGGCGGGCGTTGCCTTGAGTTCCGTTTTGCCTTCGAGGGTCGTTGCGATGACCTCGTCTCTGAGTTTCTGCGGCCATTTGCCTGTAAAGTCGCAGAGGTCGCAGTGCTGCATGCAGTATGAGCACCTGCAGTCCGCACAGCGTGATGCTTCAGATGCAAATTCTTCTTTGGTATAGACCGTACCCTCAGGTACCACTGCGGGGATGTCCTTATTAAAAGTGACCATGCCTTCACATAGAGCGGTCTCTCTGGAATACGGCGGATAATAGAGACTGCCGGTCCTGAGGTAGTTGTCTATCACTGTTCCCATGTGGAGACCATTCGCGACAGCTCCGGTGACATCTGTGCCTGTGATGCCGCCTGCAGCGAACCATCCTGTGCCGTCATATGAAGTACAGAAGCGGTCGCCCTTGTCACTGACAGCATCCCGGAGTCCGAAATCCGGACCGTCGTCGCCTGTGGCTGCCAGCACCGCATCGAATCCACGGCCACTGAGTTCATCTACGGACCGGATTTCTGTGCCCATATGCATGATGTAGTCCTGGAACTGCAGCTGCTCACTGAAGTCGGCGTCGATGATATCGTCATCCAGTATCTGACGGAGCCAGCCTCCGGTGACGCTGGTCTTTTCGAACACCTCCACATGATACTTTTTCGTGGAAAGTCTCAGCAGTGCGGCCATGCCTGCAGCACCGGCTCCGATTATAGCGATGCGTTCTTTTTTAGGCGGGATGTTGTAATCTACAGGAGCTGTATCCTTTGTAAGTGCTATAGCTGCCTTTTCAAGTTCATGTATGCGTATGCTGCCTCCGTGATCCGATACGGGACAGACTCCCTGGCACAGGGAAGAACATATGCTGTTTACGATACGTGGATATCCGACAGCATTGCGGAACACATTGAAAGCCGCCTTTGTCGAACCTCTGCGGGCCTTTTCCATGAAAGAGGAAACATCCATATTGAAGGGGCATGCGCCGGTACAGTAAGGTGCGGAGCCTTCCAGACAGCTGTCGAATTTCTTGAGATAGTCGGTCATTTTATCATTACCTTTCAGTGTTGTCGCAACAGTAATATCGGCCCGAATATGACTTCAGGCCGACATGTCATTGATATAAAGTATACCACATAACAGGCACTTCTTTAAGTGCAATATCCTGCAGCAATGTGATACAGCTTATTTGTTATCGTCATCTCTGCCCCAGAATGTGCCGGCGTCACTGGCAACCGGGTTCCTGAGGTCGTTGATGACAGGAGGCTCAGTTATAGGATCCCATGTTTCGGCCTGATCGTCAGGGAACATGTCATCGTACATATCCGTCATAGGGTTGTTCCTGATGTAATCCATCTCTTCGTGGAAATCCGACCCGAGGAAGTATTTCTTAGGGATGTTAGGGTCAGGCTCGCCCTTTGCCAGAGCGTCCAGGCCGGCCTTGATCTTTTCAGGATATGCAGGGAGTTCATGGATCCTGACACCTGTTGCATCGTAGATCGCATTTATCACCGACATGTGTCCTCCGGACTGAAAAGCCTCCGATGCGCCCGATGATCCATAAGGGTTGGTGGCTCTCGGTGTGCATACGTGGATCAGGTTGAAGTTGTCAGGTATATCCTTGATGGTCGGTATCCCTGCGCCCAGTATATTAGCGTGCTTCTTCACATCTTCGTAGTTCTCGGTAAGGGCGAAGCCGATGGAGTGACAGAGACCGCCGTAGGCCTGGCCGTCCACCGCTGCTATGTTGCCGATCCTGCCGACGTCGTCACAGTCCCAGTAACCTATGCATGTGGCTTTACCGGTCTTTGCATCCACCTCCACCTCGGCTATGGTCAGGGAATATGTGAATGCAGGCGTAGGGTTGCCTTTTCCTGTATTAGGGTCGAGATATTTCAGCGTCATATCTTCAGGATTGTTGTACTGATACTCATATTTCGTAGGTATGTTCTCGGCGACCATCTCTTCGTATGTCCTGTATGTACCGTCAGCTTTCCTCATGGCATCCATCAGCTGTCCTGCAGCTACATGGACTGCCTTGCCGTTCATATAGTGCTGTCTCGATGACGCTGTCGCACCGGAGTCAGGACAGAATTTGGAGTCGTTCTGTATCAGGACGATATCGTCAGGTGTCAGACCGAGAGGCTTGAATGCTTCCAGCATTATCATCAGTGAACCGACGTCTCCGCCCTGCCCCTGATCCTGCCAGGTGTTGTAGTTGACGAATTTACCGTCTTCCCTGAGCTCCACAGCCACCGTGCACTGGTCGAATATGCCTTCGGTGACGTTGTATCCGCCCCAGGCGACGCCGACGCCGCGCATTTTCTCAGGAGTGGATTCGCGTCTGCACCTTTCCCTGACTTCCTGATATATCGGCCTCATGATATCCATCATCTTCTCCATAGGGTATTCCCTGTAAGGGTACTGGTTGATGTTGAGATCGCCGGGACGCGCTACGTTGATGTATCTGAATTCAAAAGGATCCATGCCGATCTTTTCCGCCATCATATCCATCATGGCCTCGGAGCATGTGTATGCCTGAGGCGAGCCGTAGCCTCTGTAGGCTGTGCCGTAGTTGTGGTTGGTGCATGCGACTCTGGTGAGACCCAGACAGTTCGGGATGTTGTACGGGAAGTACATGAATTTGGCAGGTCTTGATATCAGGTCGTCTCCCAGTTCGTTGTATGATCCGTGATCCATGCCGCAGTCCCATTCGGCAGCGATGATCCTGCCGTTTTCGTCGCAGGCCAGTCTGCTGTTGGAATATGCAGGGGCTCTCTTGCCGGATACTGCCATGAATTCCCCGTAGTCTATGGAAAGTGCCACAGGCATACCGTCGCATGCCATACATGCTATTGCTGCCATGGCATATGTAGCGGCTGCGATACCCCAGCCGAATGTGCCGCCTGTAGGATTTTCCACGACTCTTATCTTCTCTGCAGGAAGTCCGGTGGCTTCGGCGATATCTCCTATGTTGGAATATATCTGCATCGCCTTGCAGTGTACCGTCATCATGCCATCTTCGTCCCAGTAAGCCTGGACGGTGTCGCCCTCGATAGGCATGTGAGGTTCTCTGGATGAATAGAAGGAACCTTCCACCACATAAGGTGCTTCATCGATGAGATCCGGGACATCGTAGCCTGCGCCTTTGACGTTAGGCTGTTCGGACCATACGTTAGGATGCTCTTCATGTATGCGCTGGGCATCAGGCATGGCGGCTTCCAGATATGTCCTGTATTCCGGCAGCTGCTCCCAGTCGATGGTGACTTTCTTCGCAGCCTCTTTGGCGTGGTCCTTCGTGTCCGCCACCACCAGGGCGACCACATCGCCGTAGTTGAAGATCCTGTCTTCGGCCAGTATCGGATGGGACTGACCTCTGGCTGTGGATCTCGGTGTCATATTGAAGAAGCCGATCCTGTTCGGACCTTCGATGTCTGCCGCGGTGACAACTTTGTATACGCCCGGCATCTTCTCTGCTTCTTCCTTGTGTATTTTGTTGAGCTTCGCATGGAAAGCTACTTTAGGCTGTACGAGACATGCGTGGAGCGTGTTTGCGGGCATCTTCAGCTCGATATCGTCACCGTAGTCGGCAAGGCCGCAGACCTTTGCCAGTGCAGCAGGCCTTACAAGTGCTTTGCCGTAGTATTCGCCGTCCTCAGGGATCTTCACCATGATGTCTTCCAGGGTGCAGTCGTTTCTGAGGACTTTTGCTGCATTCATCACTGCGTCCACGATCTGTTTGTAGCCGGTGCATCTGCATATATTGCGGTGCTTCTGGAACCAGTCCCTGACTTCCTCTCTTGTGGGATCCGGGTTTTCCTCCAGCAGCTGATATGCGGAGACTATGAAGCCCGGCGTACAGAAACCGCACTGCACAGCTCCTGCATGCATGAACGCCACCTGTATCGGGTGGAGGAACCTGGGAGCGCCGATGCCCTCGATGGTCAGGAGTTCGCTGTATTCTTCTATCCTGCTTATTTTTCGTGTACACGAGCGGATGACTTTACCGTTGAGAATCACAGAACATGAACCGCATACGCCGGTGCCGCATCCGACTTTGGTACCGGTGAGTCCCAGTCGTCTCACGACATCCGCCAGTGTGTCTTTCTCCGGGTCGCATATGAACATCCGGTCAGCACCGTTGATGTTCAGAGTCATTTTTTTTAACTTCATAATTGCCTCCGTTTTCGATCATACTCTATATGATATACTTGCTTTGATAATAAATTGCTTTTGTTCAGATTATGCACTGAACTGCAATTACTTTGCTATGAAATATTCTAACAGTTCTGTGAGTTGCGTGTCAAGGAAACAGGTGTCGAATCGGTGTATCAGCTTGCCGGAAAATGGAAATTAATTTGCGAGAATTCTGAAAATAATTAAGGGCCGGTTATGTCGTAAGGGTTTTTTAATTGTTTTCAGCAAGCAACGCTTTGAACTGGCTGCGTGAGGATATATCGAGTTTGCGGTAGATGTTGTAAGTATGCTTCTTCAGTGTGTTTATACTGATACATAGCGTATCGGCGATATTGTGGCTCGGCATGTCTGAAAGAAGCGTTTCTTCATATGTGATTGCCATAGAAGGCTGATTTACAGACGTTATTTCACAGTCTCGCAAATCACTGTCGGCTGCGAACTCCACGTTTAGCAAAACCTTGACGTTACTTTTGACATGATACTGTAAAGGTGTTATTATGTGATTAATCAGGTATCATATACCGGATTTGTCGAAAGAGAGGTTTTTATGAAATATATAAGAAGAAGTATCGAGGATGTGGTGCTGAAGTCAGAGGAGACTTTTAAAAGTATACTGGTTACTGGAGCAAGGCAGACCGGCAAATCAACGATGCTCAGAGAACTTTTTCCTGACAGGAAGTATGTGCCGGTAGACGATCCCTTCATCGAAGAACAGGCAAAGGAGCAGCCGGGCATGTTCATGATGCTGAATCCACCGCCTGTGATATATGATGAAGTGCAGCGTGCCCCGGAACTTTTCAGATATATCAAGCTGAAATGCGACGAAAGTCAGGATAAAGGTCTGTTCTGTCTTTCGGGCTCACAGCCCCTTGAGCTTATGGACGGAGCCTCAGAGTCTTTGTCAGGGCGAGTAAGTATCATAGAGCTTTCAGGGCTCTCTATGCGTGAGATACAGAATGACAGGTTCAGTGATCCTTTCGTACCGACAATGGAATATGTGAAGAAAAGAAGTGAAACTGTCATGTCATTTGACAACGTATGGGAGGTAATACACCGGGGCAGTTATCCGCAGCTCCAGGACAAGGATGTGGAATGGTCAGCTTTTTATTCGAGTTATATAAAGACTTATCTTGAAAGAGATGTACGTAAACTCTCTGCTATACAGAATCTTGATGACTTCAGAAAATTCATGATTGCAGCTGCTGCAAGGACAGGGCAGATGCTGAACTATGCAAATATAGCGGATGAAGTAGGCAAGGATCAGACAACTATACGAAGATGGATATCTGTACTGGAAGCTTCGGGCATCATATACCTGCTTGAGCCGTTCACATCCTCTGTGCTCAAGAGGGCGATAAAAACGCCTAAGCTTTATTTCAGAGATACAGGGCTGGCGGCATATCTGACAAGATGGCTGACGTCGGACACTCTTGCAAACGGTGCTATGAGCGGCGCTTTTTTCGAGACCTTCGTTATATCGGAGATATTGAAGTCGTATTCCAACAGGGGCATAGACTACAGGTACTGTGTATCATATTACCGCGGTCGTGACAGAAAAAAAGCAAACAGCTCCGGCAGGGAAGTCTCGAAGGAAAGTGAAATAGATCTTATCATCGAAGAGAACGGGACTCTTTATCCGGTGGAGA
>CAJJPZ010000077.1 GCA_905193765.1 uncultured Eubacterium sp. | reverse complement strand
GTAAAGGATCTGATACAGCTGCTGGGGGTAGGTACGCTGGGAATCCCCATAAGTATGGTGATGTTCCAGATGGGGGTCATGCATTCCAATGCGGCGACTGCTTCGGTACTGATCGCGATAAACCCGCTGTTCACGATGGTGTTCGCGCATTTCTTCACTGATGAGAAGATGAACCGTCAGAAGATTATAGTACTTTTTATAGGGCTGCTGGGAATAATATTCATGATAAAGCCGTGGAATCTGCAGGAGGGCAATACCGTACAGGGCACGATATATATGCTCCTTGCGGCTATCACCTTCGGTGCATATACGGTGGCCGGCAAGGTGAGTGTGAAAAAAATAGGGCTTATGGCTCAGACAAGCATAAGTTTCATACTTGGTTCGCTGGTGCTGCTTGTGGTGGTGGCTGTTTCGGGCAGGCCTGTGCTTGCCGGTGTGGTGGATCAGCTGCCGCTGGTGCTGTATGTAGGTATATTTGTGACGGGGCTGGGATACTTCTCCTATTTCAAAGCTATAAAGCTGTCAGATGCAGCAACGGGGTCTCTCGCATTCTTCCTGAAACCGGCGATAGCCCCGGTGATGGCTGTGATATTCCTCGGAGAGACGATACTCTGGAATACGTACATAGGGATAGGACTGATACTGCTGGCGTCATATATGAATATAAAATACCAGAAAAAAGATGAGGAGATAAGAAAACGGTTTGAAAAAGGCTGATATAAGAAAGATATTCAGAGATCATGAGGCAGGCGCGGAGCCGGGATTCAGATTTTTTTCAGTACTGGTGCCAGTCGTTGAGATCGGCGGCAGGCTGCATGTGCTTTATGAAGTCAGGGCACGCAGGATGGAACGTCAGCCCGGTGAGATATGCTTCCCGGGAGGCCATATGGAAGTGGGAGAAACTCCCTGCGAATGTGCGCTGAGAGAAACCAGAGAAGAGATCGGTGTTCCGGAAGAGTGCATAGAGATCGTGTCTCAGCTGGATACGATATATACCCACAGCAACTTCCTGATGTACTGCTTTCTGGGAATGATTGACGGAAAATGCATCGATGACGCAGTGTTGAACCCTGATGAAGTGGAAGAGATCTTCACGGTATCGCTGGACAGCCTGATGGAGAATCCCCCTGAAGTATACATGAACGGTATAATACCTGAACCACCGGAAGATTTTCCATATGAGAAAGTAACGGGCGGAAACGGCTATTCGTGGAGACTGGGGAGCGAACCGGTACCTGTGTATGATATAGACGGCAGGGTGATCTGGGGACTTACAGGCAGGATCACGAAACGGATGACAGATGTGATTATGGAACATGATATAAAGAGAAAGGATGGTGCATGATGATATTCAGGATAGGTTTATGCCAGATAAAGGGCTCTTTTGACAAGAAAGAGAGCATGGAGACAGCACGGACTGCTGTCATGGAGGCTGCAGAGAACGGAGCGCAGGTGATATCATTGCCTGAGATGTGGAACTGTCCGTACTCCAACGACTATTTCAGAGAATATGCAGAACCGGAAGATGGTGAAACAGTGCGTTTTCTTTCAGAGCTTGCGTCTGAGACAGGAGTATATCTGATAGGCGGGTCTATACCGGAATTGGATGGCGACAGGGTATACAATACATCCTTTTCATTTGACCGGAAAGGGAATATCATCGGCAGGCACAGGAAAGTGCATCTCTTCGATATAGACGTGAAGGGCGGCATACGGTTCATGGAATCTGATACCCTCACAGCCGGCAGTGAGATGACTGTCATAGACACAGAATTCTGCCGGATAGGCGTTGCCATATGCTATGACGTCCGTTTCCCTGAATGGTTCCGCAAAATGGCGCTGGCGGGTGCGAAGCTAATAGTGCTGCCCGCGGCGTTTAACATGACCACAGGTCCGGCACACTGGGATCTCACCATGAGAGCAAGGGCGCTGGACAATCAGGTATATTTTGCGGCGAATTCGCCTGCCCGGGATATGAACGGCCCTTATCAGGCATACGGCAATTCATGCATAGTGGATCCATGGGGTGGGTTCATTGCACACGGGGATGAGAAAGAGTGTATAGTGTACGGGGACATAGATACGGATCATGTGGATTCAATAAGAGAACAGCTGCCGCTGCTGAAGCACAGGCGGCCGGAACTGTATTAGACCCGACGCGCGACAGGAGGATGATATGAAGAAATTTTTGATTATGATCACAGTGGTGGTGATGTGCTTTGTTTTCGCTGCATGCGGCGAAGAGGAGGAGCAGCCTGAGGAACAGGTGGATTATGAGATAGCCATGGTGACTGCTGCCGGACTTCTTATGAACGGCGGATACAGTGAGGTGGCATGGGACGTCATCACCGATGTAGGTGAATCACGGGGCATATCCCACAAGTACTACAAAGCTGCGGAAGCCACAGATGAAGCATATAGCGAGGCCATAAGGAATGCCGTGGACAGAGGGGCGAAAGTCATAGTTGCAGACGGGTATTCCTTCGAAGATGTGATATACAAAGCACAGAAAAAGTATCCGGATGTGAAATTCATACTTATAGATGCTGAACCTATGGATCAGGAATCGGGGGAACAGGATATAGGCGATAATACCATGAGCATAGTGTTCGCTTCCGATCAGGCCGGCTATCTGGCGGGATACAGCGCTGTGAAAGCCGGGTACGATAAACTTGGATTCATGGGGGCAGCAAAGAAATCTATCTATGTCAAGTATGGATATGGATTCGTTCAGGGCGCTCAGGATGCTGCCAGTGAGGATGAAGGTGATATTACTGTAAGATATACTTATTTCAACGATGAAGATGAAAGAGAAGATGTGCTTGAAAAAGCGAAGCGCTGGTACAGGGATACAGAACTTATCTTCGTATGTGGAAGCAGTGTAGAATCACCTGTCATAGAAGCTGCAGAGCTGTCAGACGGGAAGCTGATCGCATCTGAAACAGATAAGAGCGGGATGTCGGATACGATCATCGCATCAGCCGTGAAGGATATCGGAAGAGCGCTGAAGGATGCGCTGGAAGGATATGCAGACGGTGAATTTTCCGGAGGCAGGGAGATATCATGCAGTGCGGAAGACGGTTATATAAGTCTTGCATTTGATGATAAAGGTATGGAACGTTTCAGCAAGTCGGATTATAAGGCTGTGCTGAAAAATCTGAAACAGGGCAATGTGAAGATAAAGACAGCAGATGAGTTCAAACTGGAGGATCTGAGACTGTCTAATGTGAAGATAATAGAAAACTGAGAAAGAAAAAGGATGTGAAAATGATAAATTTGTTTTTTGCATCCTCTTTTTATCTGATTATTTGTAGAACACACGGTTGTTATCAGAAATGATAATAATTTATCGAAGGTGATAAATTTATTGAATTACATTGTAAATACTACCGTATGAAATGATACAAACTTCAATTTTATCAATAATGATAAACGTTTATCATTATTCATTAACAGGAAATGAGTGATTTCAATGGTCTGGAGATATGGCATGTATATTGCTTTGAATATATCACAGAAAGTTGCTTTGAACGTTAATATTGAACAAAAGACAATCAATGGAGGAATTTGAAATGAGCGAATTCAAAAATCAGGCAATCGTTATCACCGGTGGAAGCGGTGGCATGGGTATCAGCATAGCGGAAGCTTTTCTTAAGGAAGGTGCTGAAGTATATTTAGCAGATATAAATAAAGAAAGATTAGAGAAAGCCGTTGCAGAACTGAATAAATTCGGCAAGGTTGATTACGTTGTTACAGATGTTACAAATGTATCCTCGATCGAGAATATGATTTCAGAAGTTGCCAGCCGCGCAGGCAAAATCAATGTTGTGGTGAATACTGCAGGCCTGTGGGTAGAGGGTGATTCTGACAAGATGACTGAAGAAGAGTGGGACAGAGTAGTAAATGTAAATCTGAAGGGAACATTCTTCGTATGTAGCAGAGCAATTCCTGAACTGGAGAAAACTGGTGGCTGCATAGTGAACATCAGTTCAGATGCCGGAATAGGTGGGAACCCTGGCAACTGTATCTATAACGCTTCTAAGGGCGGCGTAACACTTATAACCAAATCACTCGGTCTTGAACTTGCACCACGTGGAATCAGAGTAAATGCAATTGCTCCGGCAGATGTTGAAACTCCGATGCTGGTAGGTCAGGCTGAAGTATATGGAAACGGCGATATGGAAGGATACTACTGGAATCTGTTGAAAAAATATCCACAGGGTGAAAGAGCGAAATTTATACAGCCATCAGAAATTGCAGAATGTGTACTTTTCCTTGCATCGAAGAAGGTGGATTCCATTACAGCAACAACGCTGTCAATCGACTGCGGTCTGACTGCCGGATATTAATCCCTTGTGATCAGAGAGGAGTAACAATGAATAACAGCTCGGTTTATCCATATATACCGAATACAGCTCCGGAAACAAAGAAAGCAATGATGGAGCGTATATCGGCGGAAACAGAAAGAGATATTTTTGACGTTATACCTGACAGACTTCTGTATGATGACTTTGATTTCCCAGAAGCAATACCTGATGAGTACACCCTCAAAAAACATACAGAGCGCATTCTAAGTAAAAATGCGAATCTGGGTACACATCTGTGCTTCATAGGCGCAGGATGTGCACCTCACTTCATACCGGCAACTGTAGATGAACTTATGAAGCGGGGAGAATTTGTAACAGCATACACAAGTGATTTAGGCGACCAGGGAAGAGGACAGTTGCAGTTCGAATACCAGAGTTTGATGGGAGAGCTTCTTGATATGGATGTCGCAACATTCCCTCAGTATGATGGAGGCAGTTCATTAGGACATGCCATGAGAATGTGCAAAAGACTTACAGGAAGAAATAAAGTGCTTGTAGCTGCAAGTATAAACAGCTTTGCTCTTGATATTGCAAAAAACTATCAGAACCAAATCGACGGGGATTACTGTGAAATAGTTCTCGTAAAATATGATCCTGATACGGGTCTTTTGGATATTAAAGATCTCGAGGCTAAGCTGGATGAGGAAACCGCTGGTGTCATAATAGAAAATCCTACATTCCTGGGAACCATTGAAGTTAACGGGAGAAAGATAGGAGAAATGGCAAAGGCTGCAGGCGCAGAGTTTGTAGTATATGCAGATCCTATTTCTCTTGGAGTAATAGAAGCGCCGGGTTCATATGGTGCAACAATTGCTTGTGGAGATATCCATTCACTGGGTATCCATATGGGTGCCGGTTCGGGAGTCGGCGGATATGTCATGGTAAAAGATGACTACAGATATGCGAAGGAACTTAAAGACATGATGTATGCTGCATCACCTACAAGCGTGGAAGGCGAAATAGGTTTCAGCTTTGAGGCTTCCTTTGACAGAACTTCATATGAAATAAGAGAAAAGTGCGCTGAATTCACTGGAACCAGTGCGGGAATGCATACTGCAGCAGCAGGTGTGTATCTGGCGACTATGGGACCTGAGGGTATGAAAGACGTAGGCGAACTTATTATGCACAGATGTGCATATGCGAAAAAGAAGTTTTCTCAGCTTAAGGGTGTTGAAGTTAAATTATCCGGAGTTTCTTTTAAAGAATTTGTTGTTGACTTTTCAGGGACAGGCAAAACTGTTAAGGAGATAAACGAAAAACTTCTGAAAAAGAACATAATAGGCGGACTGGACTTATCGGGAATATATAATGGCATGGAGAATCATATGCTGGTATGTGTGACTGAAATACACTCCAGGGAAGATATTGACTGCCTGATTGATGCTGTTGCGGATATAATCGATTAGTACCCGGAAAGGAAAGAGAACATTGAGTAATACAATAATAAGAGAATTCCATCAGGCCAGATGGAATGAACCAATAATAACAGAACTCACTGTAAAAGGAGAACGAGGCGTTCTCCTTCCTAAACTGGAAGATGAAATTCTATCAGAAACAGGGGAGCTTGACATAGGGGATATAAGAAGAAAGACACCGCTTGATTTGCCTGAGGTAAATCAGCCTCGATTAGTGAGACATTACAGCCGCCTCACACAGGAGATGATGGGTTCAGACAATACGCTTGGAATATCTCAAGGCACATGCACCCTGAAATATAATCCGAAGGTTCAGGAACATATGGCTCTTGACAGCCGTATTGCAGATGTGCATCCTCTGCAGGGCGGTCAGACAATGCAGGGTATTCTGAAGATAATGTATGAAACTGATCTGATGATGAGAGAACTGGCAGGTATGTCTAAATTTTCATTTATACCTACAGGCGGAGGGCAGGCGATATATACAAATGCTCAGATCGTAAAGAAATATCATGAGGCAAAAGGGAATACAAACAAGACAGAAATAGTGACAACTCTGCATTCTCATCCTGTAGATGCAGCGGCTTCATCGACACTTGGCTATAAAATAATAACTCTTATGCCGGATCCGGTCACAGGACTCCCTAACTGGGATGAATATAATGCAGCTCTTAGTGATAAAACTGCAGCGATATTTATTACCAATCCTGAAGATACTGGCATATTCAATGACAGAATAGATGAATTTGTCGCAGCTGCTCATGCAAAAGATGCAGTTTGTGTATACGACCAGGCGAACGCCAATGCTCTTCTTGGTATAGCACGTGCTGGAGATGCGGGATTTGATCTTATGCATTTCAATCTGCACAAAACTTTTTCTGCACCCCATGGATCAGATGGACCAGGTTGTGGTGCAATAGGTTGCAGAGAAGAATTTGTTAAGTTCCTGCCTAAACCGACGATCGAGAAAAAAGATGATTTATATTTTCTTGATTATGACAGGAGTGAAAGTATAGGCAGCGTTAAATTTTATATGGGTAATGTTCAGGCGGTACTCAAGGCATACATGTGGTGCAGGATGCTTGGTATAGAGGGCCTCCGTCAGGTAGCTGTCACATCCGTGATGAATAATCAGTATATGCTTGCTGAAATAATGGACAAGGTGCCTGGAGTTGCACTTAAATATGATACAGGCAACAGAAGGATGGAACAGACAAGGCTTTCTTTCGGACCGTTGATGGAGGAGACCGGTTGCGGTGTTATTGATGTAAATCACCGGATCGTAGATTATGGAATATCCGAATTATGGATGTCACATCACCCATTTACGGTGCCGGAACCGTTCACTCCGGAACCATGTGAAAGTTATAATAAAGATGACATAGATTATTATGTCGAGGTGTTACGCAGAATTGCCGAGGAATGCAAAACAGATCCGGAAATGGTCAAGAGTGCTCCTCACAAGGCTGCAAGGCACGCACCGGTTGGAATACCTGAGACAACATCCGAAAAGGATTTTGAAAAACTGGCAACGACATGGCGTGCATATGTGAAAAGATTCAAGTAAAAACGGATAATCAGGGCAGGATAGCATCCTGCTCTGATTTTAATATAGGCGCTGGTTATCAGTCTATATTACGGACGCGAAATCTAGGAAAGGAAGCGATATCCAATTGCTACCTACATTCTAACAGCTTAAGCAACAAGATGAACAATTCCTTACTGGCTGTAAGGGATATTAACCATAAATATATTGTAGTAGAAAGGATGTGCAGTTTGACGATGGAGTATATAAAAAAAATCGGACTTATAGTGAATCCGGTTGCAGGATTAGGAGGAAAAGCAGGTCTTAAGGGGAGTGATGGTGAAGAAATTCAGGCTGAGGCGCTAAAAAAAGGAGTCCGTCCTGAAGCTAACATGAAAGCTGAAAGAGCTCTGGAACAGCTGCTCCCTTTGAGAGACGGACTGGAGATCGTTACATATGAAGGTGTTATGGGAGGAAATACTGCAAAATCTATGGATTTCAATGTATCGCTTGTTGGAAGAGAAGCATCTCCAGGACATGCAACTGCAGAGGATACGGAGAGACTGGCAGCGATTATTGCTGGTAAAAAAGTGGATCTGATTCTTTTTGCGGGGGGCGATGGAACTGCAAGAAATATGTATAATGCAGTTGGTGATCAATTGCCGGTCGTTGGAATACCTGCAGGGGTGAAAATCCATTCGGCCGTATATGCTGTTACTCCTGAAAGTGCGGGACAGGTTGCGAAACAATATCTTGAGAGTGTTTTTCTGAAGACTCGTGAGGCTGAGGTGATGGATCTGAACGAAGAACTGTACAGGAAGGGGATCGTTGCACCTAAGTTATATGGCTACATGCAGGTGCCGGACAATAGACAGAAGATGCAGAATGTAAAGATGCGCTCGACTGCTGAAAATGTAAATCTGGACTGCATTGCTACTGATGTGATAAAATCAATGAAGGAAGATGTTGTGTATTTTATAGGTGCAGGAACAACAACGCGCAATATCATGGAGATACTTGGACTGGATTACACACTGATAGGAGTCGATGCGGTCAGAAACAGACAGCTGATAGGCAAAGATCTGGATGAGTTTCATATATGGGAACTTGCGAAAAACAACGAATGTGAGATAGTTTTGACTGTGATAGGAGGTCAGGGACATATATTAGGAAGAGGTAATCAGCAGATAAGTCCCAGGATCATTCGTAAAGTCGGGATCCCCGGTATAAAGGTAATCGCAACAAAGGAAAAACTTATCTCTCTGCCTCTCCACAGGCTGCTTGTGGATACGGGTGACAGAGAACTTGATGAAGCATTCAGCGGTTATATTAAGGTTATCACAGGGCTTGATGAAAGAACGATATGCGCGGTTGGAACGGCAGATTGACAGGAGGAAATCATGAATTCACTTCAAGGTAAAACAGCTCTGATCACAGGTGCTGCACAGGGTAATGGATTGGGGATCGCACGTGTTTTCGCACAGAAAGGTGCGACTGTGATAATGACAGACCAGGATGATAAGGTTTTCGGATCATGTGAGCTGATAAAGGATGAATCGAAAGCCCCTGGAGTCTTCGCTTATTTAATGGATGTCAGTAACAAAAAACAGGTAGCAGATGTGATAAGCAGATATGAAGAAGAAATCGGAACGACAGATATTCTTGTCAACAATGCAGGCGTCTCGCTTCTCACCACAATTGAGGAAATGGATGATGAACTCAGGGATAAACACTTTGATATAAATATAATAGGAGCATGGAATTGTGTGAAGGCTGTGCTCCCGGGCATGATGAAAAGAAGATATGGAAGAATCGTGACGATATCATCTGTTACGGGACCGAAAGTATGTGACCCGGCCAATATAGCCTATGCAACTACAAAAGCTGCTCTTATAGGGTTTTCCAAGGCTATAGCGATCGATACAGCAGCATATAATATAACGTCGAATGCGATCCTGCCAGGTTATTTTCTTACGCCTATGGTAGAACTGACTGCCGTTGAAACGAACCCGGATGATCCGCAGAGAGTACTGGATGAAATAATCGAGACAGTACCTGTGGGAAGATTTGGTAAGCCGGAGGAGATCGGTTATCTTGCTGCGTTTCTCGCATCTGATGAGGCGGCATATATAACCGGCAGTGAATTTACAATTGATGGAGGAAGTACTCTTCCGGAAACGATTTCTGTTGGAAGATAAATTTAAATGTAGTCAAGGAGAAAATCAGATGAAGATTTCTGCAATTCAAAAGACAACACAGGCTGTAGCTGATGCCATTTCCGAGGCTGTCGGTCTTGAAACTGAAATAGTAAGTGATGATGAGATAATCGTTGCCGGAACAGGTCGATACAGAGACAAAGTGGGGAGTATTGAGAAATGCGGTGACAGCAATACAAATGAAATATACGGCATGATATTTCGTACAGGGATCAAATACATTATCGAGGATGCACCGGAACACCCTGATTACTGGGGTATAGAGGGCGAGCTTGCGGAGGTGTGTTGTCCCATAGAACTTGATGGGAAGGTCATTGGTATAATAGGGCTTGTTGCTTTTGATGAAGAACAAAAGCGTTTTCTGATCGAAAAAAAACAGAGTCTTCTGAATTTTTGCAGCAAGATGGCTTACCTTATTTCTTCGAAAGCAAAAGAGATGGCAGTGACAAACGGCATGAAAACTATTCTTTCATCTCTCAGCGAAGGAGTGTTTTATGTGAGCCAGAGCGGAACTGTTATCGAGTGCAATGAACAGGCTGCAAAGCTTCTTCATGAGAATTATGATGATGTAGTAGGGAAAAATATCCGTAATATATTTAATGATGATTTTGTTACAGATGCAGTGAATATGGGGACGACTTTCAGAAATATTGAACGAAGATTCACAAACCAGAGCGGGAGAAACCTTCATTTTATGATGGACATTTATCCAATAAAGCTTATAGAGAATGAGGAAGGGATAACCGATCCTGATGCAGACTGCGCTGGAACTGTCATATCTATGAAAGATATGGCTGATATAAAACAGATGGTCTATGAAATGACAGATAACAGCAAAACCGACATGTACAGTG
>CAJJPZ010000076.1 GCA_905193765.1 uncultured Eubacterium sp. | reverse complement strand
ATTTATATTTTACGATATGATAGAATATTTTGTTTGAGAGTTGTGTGATTTCATATGGTAGTTAAGAAGCCACCATCAGTTATAAATACTACATCATGTTTGAGAGTTGTGTGATTTCATATGGTAGTTAAGAACGACGAATTTATATTATATTCCTACAATGGTTTGAGAGTTGTGTGATTTCATATGGTAGTTAAGATATGGACTTCGTGGTCAAGCTTGCGTTCGAGTTTGAGAGTTGTGTGATTTCATATGGTAGTTAAATAATAATGTATCATTACTATAAATACAGCAATCAGGTTATTGCACAGCAGTGGTCGTAGTGTTTGCATCGGCAAAAATAATTTCTAATTTACAATACAAATCTCTGATCTTGCCGATACTGTGATATAATATATACAATCATGTAAACAATATTTCTATGATATCACGGAGGTAACATGAGTTATCTTTCAGTTTCTGAAACGGCTAAAAAGTGGGGTGTTTCTGAGCGCAGTGTCAGGAATTACTGTACTCAGGGGCGTGTTCAAGGCGCTTTTTTGAAAGGCAAAACATGGAATATCCCTGCGGATGCGGATAAGCCGGTACGTTTGAATAAAAGTAAAGCTGACACTGTCACATTGCTGGATATACTTCGGGATGAAAAGAAAAGCCGTCGTTCAGGCGGTATTTATCACAAGACACAGATCGAGATGACATACAATTCCAATCATATGGAGAGAAGCTATCTGACAGACACCTGCCTGACATCACAGGACAGATATAAAGAGTATCTTGATTATTTCAGGATCGGATATTGATCTGTCGTTTTTCATATGCTGACAGGCTTTTACAGACCTTGCAAGTCATATGTTTCATGCGATATAATATTTCGCAGAAGTCATTATGAAACAGCGAGGAGAATTTTATGAAAACCAGATCAGGGATAAAGACAGTAAAGCAGGTAGTCGTCTCATGTTTGATTGTTGCAGTCATGGTTATGAGTTTGTTCGGCTGCACAGATGGAGGAGCAGAAAGTGATCAGGAAAATGTCGCACCATCCGCTGCAGAGACTGAACAAAGTGCCCCGGATACAGCGGGTTGTTATGAGGCGTATGCACAGGTTATCGCTGACAATGAAGCAGGTATCCGCAATTATAACTGGCAAACGGATTCTTCCGGAACATATACGATCATAAACAAGTCACTTGCTCTGTGTGATATAGATAACAATGGTATACCGGAACTTTTCTTTTTTACAGCAGACAGCAATTACTGTTATGCTGAATTAAATGTCTACACTTATATAAATGGAGCGGCTCTTAAACTGAATTATACATACAGCGATTCTGCGACATATCAGAGCGGCGGTAAGGCGTCGGCTTTTTATGATGCCAATGCGGCTTCGGGTACCAAATATGTTATTTATAAAAGTAAAGAAGCAGGTCACATGTACATATATGCCAGCATTGGAGATGAAACACAGTTTTATCGTGTGAATGAATACGAGCTCAAGGATGGAAACAGGCTGGAAGAGGTCGATGAGCTTGCTAATGATTATTCATATGCTGCAGATTGCCCGGAAAGTGAACGAGATAAATTCCGCCAGAACGGCAGTAGTATAAGCAGTGATGATTTTGCAGTGAAATTCGAAAAGGCACTTAGCAGCCTCGGCGAACCCATCATTTACTGCGGGCATGATGATACGAGCATATGGAAAAGATTCAACACATCAGATGCACTGGCAATGTCGTATGATGAAATGAAAGATTACCTGTCAAAGTAGTTTGCTTCAATATGTCAAAGCAGCGTCAGCTATATTGAATGATTTCATTTTCTTTGATATTATTATTACATGAAATACAGAGAGATAACAGAGGGCTGGTTCATAGACCGGCCGAACCGTTTCATTGCTCATGTGGATATCGATGGGCGTGTGGAAACGGTGCATGTGAAGAATACGGGACGCTGCAGGGAACTTCTGAGACCGGGTGCTGCGGTGTGTCTCGAAGTGTCGGACAATCCCGGGCGCAAGACGAAATACGATCTCATATCGGTCTTCAAGGAAAATCTGGGCTGGGTCAATATCGACAGCCAGGCTCCGAACAAAGTGGTCAGGGAGTGGCTGGAAAAGCAGGATTATGATCTTATAAAACCGGAGTATAAATACGGCGATTCAAGGATCGATTTTTACATGGAAAAGGATGGCAGAAAATATCTGATGGAGGTCAAGGGCTGTACCCTTGAGATAGACGGCGTCGGATATTTTCCTGATGCGCCGACACAGCGAGGAGTGAAGCATCTTCGGGAACTGATAAGTGCATCACGTGAAGGCTATGAATGTACAGCTGCTTTTGTGATACAGATGGAGGGGATCACAGAAGTCCGTCCGAATACAGAAACACATCCGCAATTCGGTAAGGTGCTTGAAGAAGCTGAATCAGCAGGAGTCAGGATACTGTGCCTGCAATGCAGCGTAGGTGAGGATTCACTGGAAATAATCTGAGGTGTCATGGCGGATGATCAGCAAAGGAACAGTAAATGAATATAACAGTATATCTTGGTGCGAATGAAGGAAATGATCCGGCTTTGAAAAAAGCCGTTACAGAACTGGGAACATTGATAGGCGAAAGCGGCAACGCTCTTGTGTACGGAGGATCTGAGACAGGTCTGATGGGTACGCTGGCGGCAAGCGTGCTGGAGGCAGGTGGAGATGTGACAGGCGTAGAGCCGGTGTTTTTTATAGAAGAGGAGCTGCAGTTCGATGGACTGACAGAGCTTATAGTGACGCAGGATATGTCGGAGCGTAAGGCAAAGATGATAGAGCTGGGAGATGTGTTCATTGCATTTCCGGGCGGAACAGGCACTCTTGAGGAGATAACGGAGATAATGTCCAAAGTGTCTTTGGGGCATCTTGATGCGCCGTGTATCCTTTACAACCTGGACGGATATTACGACAGTCTGAAAACGCTGCTTGAGAATATGATAAGAAAAGGACTTTCTTCGGAAGAACGGCAGCGGGGGATATATTTTACAGAAGATCTGGATCAGATCAAAGAGATCATCGGATGCTGAGCTGCTCGCAGGACGGAAACAGATGGAGCTGTGCACCAGTTACATATAGTGTGAAAAAATGGTTGACGGCATTATCCTGTTTATGTTAAAGTATTAACGAAAAGTCGAATATGGTGACAATTGGAAACGCACATCCTCCGGATGATAACGAACAACACAGTCGAACAGTGAAGTAAGTTGATCATAAAGGAGGATTTTTTATGCCTGAAAACAAATTAGAAAACGTTATATTCACAGCCATAATGACGACGCTGATGGTGTACGGTATGATCGTGTACAATATCGCACTGCATACCGGAGCAGTGCAGGGAGATACCTTTGCTGCAGCAACGCATGAGCTGATCATAATGGCGCCGATAGCATTCGTGCTTGAAATGTTCATCGTTGGTAAGATAGCTGCAAGGATCGTATTTTCTGTGATGAGACCTTCCGACAGGCCTCAGTTCATAACATACGCTATGTCAATATGTATATGCTGTATCATGTGTCCTGTGATGAGTATCATAGCAACATTTCTGTTCGATGACTTGTCGTTCGGGACATGGATAAGGATCTGGGCGCTTAACCTGCCGATGGCACTCTGCTATCAGATGCTGTATTGCGGACCTTTCGTGCGCCTTGTTTTCAGACTTATTTTTCGCAGAGGCAGATCCGGCGCTGCAGTTTCTCTCAATCAGGAAGCATGATAAAGGTGATATTGACACGGCCTGTTCTTTCGGATATCCTGTTAAATGAACAGAAAAATCATCTGAAGGAGAGCATATATGAAACTTATATCATGGAACGTGAACGGCATACGTGCCGCTATGGACAAGGGTTTTCTGGATTTTGCAAAGGAAGCTGATCCGGATATACTCTGTATACAGGAGACGAAGATGCAGGAGGGACAGGCCGAAGTTCCTCTTGAAGGATATCATCAGTACTGGTGTTCGGCAGAAAAGAAGGGATATTCAGGGACGGCGGTGTTCACGAAGGAAGAACCGCTGGACGTCAGGTATGGTATAGACATCGATGAGCACGACCACGAAGGACGTGTCATAACTGCAGAATATGAAAAGTTCTTTCTTGTGAACGTATATGTACCCAATTCCCAGAACGAACTGAAACGGCTTGATTACAGGATGCGCTGGGAGGATGATTTCAGGGCGTATCTGAAAAAGCTGGAAGAGACGAAACCTGTTGTGGTGTGCGGTGATTTCAACGTGGCTTTTCAGGAGATCGACCTCAAGAACCCTAAGACCAACAGGAAGAATGCAGGATTCACCGATGAAGAGCGTGCCAAAATGGGACAGCTGCAGCAGTCGGGATTCACTGACACATACAGATATCTCCATCCAGAGGAGATAAAGTACTCCTGGTGGAGTTACCGCTTCAACGCCCGGAAGAACAACGCCGGATGGCGTATAGACTATTTCCTGACGTCGGAGTCTGTAAAAGACCACATAGCGGCAGCGGATATACTGACAGACGTATACGGCTCGGATCACTGTCCGGTGACTCTGGAGCTTGACATATGAACGGACGATGAGTTTTAAACGACGCGGTCATATCAGACCACGCCGTTTTTTTCTTCGATTTCATGGATGTGCAGATATTTTTCCCTGGTAGCGAGACCGCCTCTGATGTGTCGCTCGGCTTTGTTGTTTTCCAGAACTTCCTTGACCTCAGCCGCAAGAGCGGGATTTATTTCAAGCAGCCTTTCGGTAATATCCTTATGTACCGTAGACTTTGAAATTCTGAATCTGGCGGCTGCGCTCCTTACTGTAGACCCTGTCTCGATGATGTAGTGCGCGAGTTCAAGGACACGCTCCTCGATATAATCTTTCATGGTATTGACAGTTCACCACCTTACTGACTTATTAACTGTTACAGTCAAGACAATATATGTATTCAGAAACTGAAATATTCGAACTTTAAAGTTTCTGTGTATTTTTGATTTCGGTGGTAAAAATAATTGATAGCTGATAAAATGAAAGGGGAAAAAATGGCTTTCACTGAAGAAGTTGGTATAGATCTGGGGACAGCGAACGTCCTGATATATGTAGACGGCAAAGGCATAGTGCTCCAGGAGCCGTCGGTGGTGGCGATAAACAGGGATACGAAGGAGATACTTGCTGTTGGCAGTGATGCGAAGCGCATGATAGGAAGGACTCCGGGAAACATAACCGCGATAAGACCGCTGAGAGAGGGCGTCATCTCTGATTATGACGTCACCGAGAAAATGCTGCAGTATTTCATAGGGAAAACCTGCGGAGGCAGCAGGTTCTTCAAGCCGAGGATAATCGTGTGCGTTCCCAGCGGCGTGACGGAAGTCGAGAAGCGTGCCGTCAAGGAAGCTGCGCTGCAGGCAGGCGGAAGGTCGGTGTATCTCATAGAGGAACCCGTTGCAGCAGCTATAGGCGCAGGCCTGGACATCACAGGCCCGGAAGGCATAATGATCATCGATATAGGCGGCGGGACCACGGATATAGCCGTGATATCCCTGGGAGGCATAGTCACCAGCACATCGGTGAAGATCGCAGGCGACAAATTCGACGACGCCATCGTGAAATATATAAGAAAAAAGTACAGCCTGTTCATCGGAGAGAGAATGGCAGAAAAACTTAAGAAAGAGATAGGCTGTGCATATGACGGCGAGGATATGTATACTGCTGTATGCAAAGGCAGAGACCTGGTAACAGGACTGCCGAGAAGTATCGAAGTGGGGTCGGAAGAGATACTTGAGGCGCTGGAGGAACCGCTGGACGTCATCTGTGAGGCGACACATTCGGTACTTGAAAAGACACCGCCGGAGCTTGCAGCAGACGTAGGCGAATATGGCATAATGATAACCGGCGGAGGTGCATATCTCAGAGGGATAGACAAGCGTATCTCGTCCAGGACAGGCATAGCGGCCAGGATCGCAGATGATGCAGAATCCTGCGTAGCCAGAGGCACAGGAGAATCGCTGAAATATATAGATATAATAAGCAGGAACAGTCTCAACAGACGCGAGACATATATATAAGTATTTAGGGACGAAAGGAATCAGCAGAACATGAAACTTGAACTCATAGCAACAGCGACATTTGGACTCGAGGCAGTAGTGAAGCGGGAGATCGAAGCACTGGGATACAGGATAATAAAGACAGAAAACGGCAAGGTCACATATACAGGGGACGAGCGCGCCATAGTAAGATCAAATCTGTGGCTGAGGACAGCAGACAGAGTGCTTCTGAAGATGGCTGAGTTCGAAGCCAGAGAGTTCGAAGAACTTTTCCAGCAGACGAAGGCACTGCCATGGGAGCAGCTGATACCCATAGACGGCAAATTTACGGTGACAGGTACATCGGTGAAATCAACGCTCCACAGCGTACCGGCATGCCAGAGCATAGTCAAAAAAGCGATCGTGGAAAAACTCAAGGAATTCTACAGCGTGGAGACTTTCGAGGAGACCGGAGCGGAATATACCGTCAAAGCCACACTGCTTAAAGACCGTGTGACACTCACAGTGGATACCAGCGGAGTCGGACTCCACAAGAGAGGTTACAGGACATCGGACGTCACTGCTCCTATCAAGGAGACACTTGCAGCTGCCATGATCCAGCTCTCATTCTGGCGTGATGACAGGCTGCTCATCGATCCGTGCTGCGGTTCGGGAACGATACCCATCGAAGCAGCCATGATAGGACGTAACGTAGCACCCGGTATAAACAGACATTTTGCATCGGAAGAATGGGAGCTGATACCGGAAAAGCTCTGGAAGGAAGAACGCAAATCGGCCTTCGAAGCTATGGACTACGATAAAGAGCTGAACATATACGGATTCGATATAAACATGAAGGCTGTCGAAGCTGCAAGAGCCAACGCAGAGGAGGCAGGTGTGGATGACTGCATAGTTTTCAAAAAAGCAGACGCACGCAAGCTCAGACCTGAAGGGAAGAACGGCATAGTCATAACCAATCCTCCGTATGGCGAGCGTATCGGAGAGAAAGAAGAGATAGAGGGGATCTATGCAGGATTCAGGAAATTCTTCAGTGAGAATCCGGACTGGTCCCTTTTCATGATAACTACAGACAAAGAAGCCGAAGAGAAAGCAATGGGCAGGAAAGCTGAACGCAGGCGCAAACTTTACAACGGCAGGCTGGAAACATGCTATTACCAGTTCCACGGAAAACGTATAAAGACAGATGCGGATCCGGAGAAGGAAAGATAGTGTATATGCATATATATTCACATGCCATACAATCGATCGACAGGCATATACAGTAGATAGATATCGAACAGCTGTATCTTATGAAATATAAAATATTATGTTTTCATAAAAAATATACAAAAAAATAAATAATTATGCACAAAAACGTTTGACATTCAGCCTGATAGGATTTAACATAGGGATATGCCAAAGTGAATAGGCAAATAAATGATAATGAATGCAGAAAGGATACTGTGGTATCTTTTGAAAATAAGACTGGATGCAAAGGAGATTTTGATATGGCTGTGAATTTGAAAGGAAGAAGTTTTCTGACGCTTATGGATTTCACTCCTGAGGAGATAAGACATATGCTGGATCTGGCTCACGATCTGAAGGCGAAGAAGAGAGCCGGTATCCGTGATGAAGTACTCCGGGGCAAGAATATAGTGCTTCTGTTCGAGAAGACGTCTACGAGGACGAGATGCTCTTTCGAAGTGGCATGTCACGATGAAGGCGCCCATGTGACTTTCCTTGATTCGAAGACGTCCCAGGTGGGCAAGAAGGAATCGCTGGAGGACTCGGCGAAAGTCCTGGGAAGATTTTTCGACGGTATCGAGTACAGGGGATATGATCAGGAAGTCGTGGAGAAGCTCGCTGAATACTCAGGCGTTACTGTGTGGAATGGTCTGACAGATGTAGATCATCCGACGCAGATCCTGGCGGATATGATGACGATAGAGGAGCATATAGATAAGCCGCTCAAAAAAGTGAAGGTGGTATTCTGTGGAGATATCAGGAACAACATGGCTTATGCATGGATGTACGGGTGTGCCAAGATGGGCATGCACTTCGTGGCCTACGGTCCGGATGAACTCGCGCAGCAGATGGACAGCGATGTCCTGGCAAAAACAAAGGCTGTTGCGGATGAAACAGGAGCAGTGATAGAGATATCCTCGGATCCGGAGTGCCTGAAAGGTGCAGATGTTCTGTATACGGACATATGGGCTTCCATGGGTGAAGAAGCTGAGATACCGGCCAGGGTGAAACTCCTGACGCCGTACAGAGTCACTATGGAAATGATCGAAAAAACAGAGAATCCCGACGTTATTTTCCTTCACTGTCTGCCTTCGTTCCATGATTTCGAGACAGACATGGCGAAGGAGCAGATGGCTCTGGGATATGATATCAGGGAAGTCACAGACGAAGTTTTCAGGAGCAGATATTCACGGGTGTTCGATGAAGCGGAGAACAGGATGCACTCAATAAAAGCTGTGATAGTTGCTACCATCGCCTGATATGACACAGCATGGGAACAATACATAAATAACCGTAATATATCCGTACTCTTTTAAGTTTAAGGGGCGCGGATTTTTATTTGAACTGAGACAGTGTATGTATTATAATTTTCTGTGTACATGTATTACAGTAAAGAACGATCAGGTGATGCATCAGACAGAAAGGGGTAGCAATGCTTGCATTTCTTATAGCACCATTTTATATTGCACTGAACATATATATACTGATATGGCTCATAAGATGGCTTAAAGCCTGTCACGGATTTTTCCATAAAAAATGGGTCCATGCGGTCATCATTATCCTGTATGCGCTGGCAGCATTCAGCATGCTGGCAGGACTTATCGATCTGCCGACGGGCCTTCACAGGCTGGCCAAACACGTTGAGAACTACTGGCTGGGATTCCTGCTGTATATAATCTTCGTGGTGGCGATAGCCGATCTGATAAAGGTCATCGTGAAAACCATATACAGGAAGAAAGGTCTCGACCAGACCAGGCTGAGATCGAGGCGGACTTTCGTCGTGTCGGGAGCTGTCTGCATGATAGTCATCGCTGTCATAGGCGTATACGGCATGGTGAACGCCGGGATCATACGGACGACGGATTACGACATCACTGTCGATAAGTCTGGAGGGAATATGGATTCCATGAAGGTGGTGCTGGTGGCAGACCTGCATATGGGTTACAGCATAGGGACGGATCACATAGCGAACATGGTAAAAAAGATAAACACCCAGGATCCGGACGTCGTTGTCATAGCCGGCGATATTTTCGATAATGACTATGACGCACTTGAAGATCCGGAGAAACTGGAGAAGACTTTCCGGAAGATAAAGAGCAGATACGGAGTTTACGCCTGCTACGGCAATCATGATATAAAAGAAAAGATACTGGCAGGGTTCACATTCAAAAGCAAAGAGAAGAAAGAGAGCGATCCGAGGATGGATGCTTTCCTTGAAGCTGCAGGCATAAAGCTGCTGCAGGATGACAGCGTCCTGATAGATGACAGCGTATACATATACGGCAGAGCCGATTCCAAGCATCCGGGCCGGGGAATAAGCAAAAGGAAGACTCCGGAGCAGATCATGGACAGCCTGGACAGCTCGAAGCCTGTCATAGTCATAGCCCATGAGCCTGACGAACTGGGTGAGCTGTCAGACGCAGGCGTGGATGTGGATCTCTGCGGACATACCCATGATGGACAGATGTTCCCGGGGAATCTCACCACCGCTCTGGTATGGGAGAATTCGTACGGATATCTCAACAAAAACGGCATGCATAACATAGTTACTTCAGGAGTAGGTATTTTCGGACCTGATATGAGAGTGGGGACCATAGCAGAGGTATGTCCGATAACGATAAAGTTCAATAAGCAGCAGGAGGAAGAAGAATGATATCAAGGCAAGAGATAAAGACCAATGCCAGAAAAGCGTTGAAGAAACATTACTGGATGATAGTAGGCATATGTCTGATTTCGGCATTCATAGGACTTGAGTTCACATCGTCCATGGACTTTATGGATCTGATGGCTCCTGACAGTGAGAATACGCAGGAAAGGAGTCTGGACAGGGGCATAGTATTCGCAGGCAACATGCTGAATTCCGAACTCAGCGCCAGAGCCGCGGCAGGCGGATCATTCAGTCAGGTCCTGGAGGATCTTCTCTCGGGAGACGATGAGAAAGGCGCCCAGGATGCTGCAGCGGAAAAGGCAAAGCGAGAGGAAAAAGCAGAAAAGCTGTCTGATTCTTTTCCTGATCTGGGAGGTACGAGCGGAGTCCTTTCCAAGATAGTGAGCAATTTCGCATCGGGTACTGTGCTGGTATCCATATACGGCGCCATACTGTCCTTCACCGGGTCGAAAAATATAACCATAGCGATACTGATGATATTGAGCTACGGC
>CAJJPZ010000075.1 GCA_905193765.1 uncultured Eubacterium sp. | reverse complement strand
TTATATAAAGGCGCTTGCTGAGATTTTCTATGGTATTCCTGAGATCGTATGCTACAGAGCGGAGAATCTGGATGTGGATGGAATGGACGTGGAAAGTATACTCAGGGAAACGGAAGCTCAGATCGACAGGGATCTGAAGAAATAGCCGCAGGATGCCGGAATGCGGCTGCAGCGGGCAGGCTTATGGCTGACCGTGCAGATCCGGTCCGGGGCGGGCAGTGTTCGTGATGTCCGGAAGTATTTCACCGGATCATCATCATATCTTTGCATGATGACCGCAGACTGCCTGTATCATGACACTGTATGATGCAGAAAAATAAGTTTTTCAAAAGCCAGGATCTTAAAAAAGGCAAGACAGGGGGCAATTATGGAATTTATAAGAAAAAAAGTAAAAAAGGCAGGCGGTAAGCGCAGAGCGGGCAGGATCGCATCGATGTGTCTGGCAGTACTGATGGCTGCCGGGATAATGGCGGTGCCTGCAGCGGTCAGTGCCGACTCAACAGGATCGCTGTCGGATACATATGTTTCACTGGGGGCGGATCTTTCATCCGGTGAGCGTGCTACTGTGCTGAGCCTCCTCGGACTTACCGAGGACGATCTCAAAAGCTGCACTGTGATAAATGTAACGAATCAGGAGGAACATCAGTATCTTGATTCATATCTCAGCAGCAGTGTCATAGGTACCCGCGCCATATCCTCGGTAAAGGTAGTCAACAAAGACAAAGGCAACGGCATAAACGTGACGACTCAGAACATATCGTACTGTACAGACACAATGTATCAGAATGCCCTGGCAACAGCCGGGGTGAAAGATGCAGATGTGGTGGTCGCAGGACCTTTCAGCGTATCGGGAACTGCAGGACTCGTGGGCGCCATCAAGGCGTATGATGAGATGACAGGCAAGGATACTGCTGAGGAAAGCGTCGAAGCCGCCACTCAGGAACTGGTGACAACAAGCGATCTCGGTGAAAGCCTCGGCGATCAGGAAACTGCCGGCAATCTTGTAGGCGCAGTCAAAGACAAAGTCGTGGGAGAGGGTCTTGACTCCGAGGAAGAGATCAATGATGCTATAGATGAGACTGCGGATCAGATGAATGTAGATCTTACAGATGAACAGAAGGCGCAGATCGCAGCACTGATGGACAAGATATCGGGACTGGACCTTGATATAAACACACTTAAGGAACAGGCAAAAGGACTCTATGACAAACTGTCGGCTCTCGATGTCGATCTCAGCTCGGCTCAGGGATTTTTTGCAAAGATAGGAAGCTTCTTCAGCGGTCTGTGGAGCAAGATAACAGGAAACTAACATGGCTGCGGCCTTGTGGCATGTAGAAGACCTGCAGGAGGCGGTATCTCCGGGACGGGAAAGAATCCCGGGACGACCGGCTATACAGCAGAGCGGGATGTATGAATAAGAAAAAAGAACCGGAACGAATCACATTACATTGTGAAACGTTCCGGTGTTTTGTTTTAGCATAGGCAATTTCTCGCAGAGAAATTGCCAGAGCTTCAACGCTCACTGCTTTTTATTTCTCATATCCGCAGAGTGTGTATCCCTGAGCTTTTGCCTTGGACAGCGTAGTCGGTATCTTGCGTCTGGCATTGGACAGGCCCCTGCAGTTGTAGTTGTAGTGATACCTTGCGCCGGTCTCGGTTATGTAGACCCTTGTGGAGCTGCCACCTGTGGACGGCTTAGATGCAGGCTTCTTCGTGGTGACTGTTTTAGCCTTCGACCATCCTGAGTAGTACTTCACTCCGTTGACTTTTTTGTAAGTCCTGACGCGGACGTAGTATTTCTTTTTGGCTTTCAGGTTTTTGATAGTCTTTGAAGTTTTGCTGCTGCCGGATATCAGAGATTTACTGCCGCTTCCGGTACGGCTGGTGGAGTATCTGAGCTGATATCCGCTGGTCTGCTTCGACTGCTTCTTCCATTTTGCTGTGAAGGACTTCGTTCCGGCTTTGACCGATGACAGGCTGGTGCCCTTCGGATCGATCTTGAAGCTCATCGTTTTAGATCCGTAGTAGTTGCCTTTCAGCGTCACTTTGACAGTGGCCTTGCCCACATTTTTATTGTTCGAGTAGGTGACTTTGTAGTCGGTGTTTTTCTTCAGTGCTTTGCCGTTGCTGTCTTTTACGGTGACAGAAGGAGTTTTCCTGGAGCCTGTCCATGTGAAAGATTTCTTCGAAATGGAAATCTGGGACGCCGGGTAGATAGTACGGTTGGTTTTCTTATATCCGCAGGTCAGGCAGTATACATACAGCTGCCCCTCGTCCCAGCGTGTCGCCTGTTCGCTCTCATCTGTGTAGTTGTGCTCATGTACTTCCGGCATATCCATGGAAAGGTATCCTCCCTTAGTATCAAGTGAAGTGTAGCTTATTGACCATTCGTCAATGACGATGCCGCGATCTGCAGATGTGTCAGAGTTGGATTCCGGATCGTCTGTAGTGAAGCTGAGGCAGTGGAGTGTCCCGTGTATATCAAGATCATCCTTATTTTTGAGTTTCCCGAAAACATAAACATCCCCGCGTATGCAAACTTCGTCTTTGGTTGTAAGCGTAGTGCCTTCAGGGATGTACACATCTCCATAGAACTCCTTAAGCCCGATGGACTCTCCCCAGGTCTCGTCCTGGGAAAGGACGTATGCGCCGTCACCGCTGTCGGAGACACATGCAAAAGCCCCTGACGGGGCAAGCGTAACGATCATCACCGCTGTCAGTATGATCGAAATCAGTTTCTTCATTGATTTATCCTCCTTGTTATCACTTATCCCGGACAGCATGGTGATCAGGCTGTCCATTACACATAGATATGATTATACTAACGAAGTTAGAAATTGTATAGATGTTCAAACAAAAAAGTGCATAGAATGTGAGCAAAGCAGCAAGTCATCAGTATATTTGAGATTAGTTCAAAGTTTTTTATCCGGAGAACTCACAGCTGCCAGCAAGTAGAACCGGAATTACACACAGAACATTCCAGAGGGCAAAGCAGAACATTCCGATTTTGCGGATGCACTGTATTTCATTTGTCGTGAGACGGAGTGCTGATGAGGGCTGACAGCAATACAGCCGTTCGCCGGTGGCGGATCCTGCGCAGAGGTGCCTGGAATCGTGGTATTTCAGCGGTATCAGGGTCTCGCTGAGAAAATGTACGGGCATTTGATGTATCGAAGTGAGCCGGCTGGATATCCACAGACAGGTTGTGAGACAAAACTGATTTTTTCAACATCGGCATAAATCGCGAACTATAAAAAAGTATATCGAAAATAACGTTCGTAATAATTAAAGTTTCTTAAAAAAATCAAGCAAAATCGTTGCTATGACAGGCCAAAAGTGCTAACATTAGACCATAGAAAACCCGAAAAACAATGATCGATTTTCATACACAGTCAAGAAAGGAAAAACCATGGTAAGAAGAATTTACGTTGAAAAGAAAAAAGGTTTTGACGTTGAAGCAGCTCAGCTTTTTGCTGATGTTAAGGAGAATCTGCACCTTGATGGTCTTCAGGGTATCAGGATCCTCAACCGCTATGATATCGACGGAATAGATGACGCCACTTATGAAGCGGCAAAACTCACAGTATTTGCAGAACCAGCGATAGACACCGTTTACGAAGAAACGATGCCGGAGATGACAGGTTCTGCAATTTTTTTCGCAGTCGAGTATCTGCCGGGACAGTACGATCAGAGGGCAGATTCGGCAGCACAGTGCATCAAACTGATGAATTCGGCAGCGGACGCCACCGTAAGATTTGCCAGGGTGATAATTCTCGAAGGCAGCCTCACTAAGCAGCAGGCTGAGGCAGTGAAGTCATACTGCATCAATCCTGTGGACTCACAGCTGGCATCGGCTGAAAAACCGGAAAATCTGGAGATGGAGACCACAGTTCCGGAAGACGTTGCTGTCATAACCGGTTTTGCAGGATATACACCTGAAGAACTGGAGAAATACAGGAAAGACATGGGCTTCGCCATGAGCCCTGAAGATATAAAATTCGTGCAGGAGTACTACCGCGATGACGAACAGCGCGATCCTACGCTGACAGAACTGAAAGTCATCGATACATACTGGTCCGACCACTGCAGACATACGACATTCAACACGACACTGAAGAATATAGGCTTCGAGGAAAGCCCTTACGGGCACATCGTCAGCGAAGCTTTTGCAAGATATATGGACATGCGCAGCGATGTTTACGGAGACAGGGACAAGAACCTCTGCCTCATGGACATGGCATGCATAGGAGCCAAGTATCTGAAGAAGCACGGCAAGGCAGATGATCTTGACGAATCCGAGGAGATCAATGCATGCAGCATCAAGGTAAAGGCAAAGATAGACGGCAAAGAGGAAGACTGGCTCGTGATGTTCAAGAACGAGACCCACAACCACCCTACAGAGATCGAACCTTTCGGCGGTGCGGCAACATGTCTCGGCGGAGCCATCAGAGACCCGCTCTCAGGCAGAGTATACGTTTACCAGGCTATGCGTGTGACCGGGGCGGCAGACCCGAGGAAGCCTGTTGAGGAAACTCTCAGCGGCAAACTACCGCAGAGAAAAATCACTCAGGAGGCAGCAGCAGGATACAGCTCATACGGCAACCAGATCGGTCTTGCGACAGGTCAGGTGGACGAGGTATATCATGAGAACTACGTTGCCAAGAGGATGGAGATCGGTGCAGTCGTAGGCGCAGCACCGGCAGACCACGTCATCAGGAAGACTCCTCAGAAGGGCGACGTCATCATACTGGTGGGCGGCAGGACAGGCCGTGACGGATGCGGCGGAGCCACAGGCTCATCAAAGGAGCATACGGAAGAATCCATACTCCAGTGCGGAGCAGAAGTCCAGAAGGGCAATCCGCCTGTTGAGAGAAACATACAGAGGATGTTCAGGAGAAAAGAAGTAGCTACCCTCATCAAGCGCTGCAACGACTTCGGCGCAGGCGGCGTATCGGTAGCCATCGGCGAACTGGCAGACGGCCTTGAGATAGATCTCGACCTGGTGCCTAAGAAATACGAGGGCCTTGACGGCACAGAACTGGCGATCTCGGAATCACAGGAAAGAATGGCCGTAGTCGTGGACGCAGACAAGGCAGAACAGTTCATGAAGTATGCTGCTGAGGAGAATCTGGAAGCCACGAAAGTGGCAGAAGTCACCGATACCAACCGTGTACGCATGTACTGGAGAGGAAAGTGCATACTGGATCTCAGCCGTGACTTCCTCAACACAAACGGTGCCCAGCAGTTCGCAGAGGCATATGCCAAGGCACCTGCGGCAGCTTCGGACAGCGACGATATCAGAGACAGTCTTTTCAGAGAAACGAAGACAAAGGCACAGCTCCTCAGAGACCTCAACTGCTGCAGCAAGAAAGGTCTCATAGAGAGATTCGACAGTACCATAGGAGCATCCACAGTGCTGATGCCGCTGGGAGGCAAATACCAGCTTTCACCGGCAGCAGGAATGGCAGCAAAACTTCCTGTGACAAAGGGAGAGACAGATACAGCAACGATCATGGCATACGGATTCGATCCGCAGCTTGCATCAGCAAGCCCGTTCCACGGAGCGCTTTACGCAGTTATAGATTCAGTAACGAAGATAGCCGCAATGGGTGGTGATTACAGGAAGATCAGACTGACCTTCCAGGAATATTTCGAAAAGCTGGGCGAAGATCCGGCAAGATGGGGCAAGCCTATGGCAGCACTCCTGGGCGCACTGAGAGTGCAGCAGGAACTTGAGATACCTGCCATCGGAGGCAAGGACAGCATGTCCGGCACATTCATGGATATCGACGTGCCGCCGACACTGGCATCCTTCGCGATAACAGCTGTGGACGCAGATGACATCATTTCCACAGAGTTCAAGGAAGCAGGCAGCCATCTGGTGCTTGTGACTGCACCGGCAGGCAAAGACGGCATCCCGGACTTCGACATTTACAGGAGCAACATGGCCAAGATCAGAGAACTTGCAGCAGCAGGAAAGATACTGGCAGCTGACACAGTGGGGCGCGGCGGCATATACATGACCCTGGTGAAGATGGCAGTGGGCAACGGTATCGGGGCAGATGCAAAGACTACTGCAGACATACTGGCGCCGCTTTACGGTTCTGTTATCCTGGAGATCCCGGCATGCGAGAACGCAAGAGAGATTATGAGTGGAGCCGTCTTCGAGATCATAGGCAAGACCACAGCTGACAGCAGACTGACCATCAACGGTGAGACGGAGGAACTGGCTGAGATAACAGCATGCTGGCAGAAACCGCTGGAGAGCATTTTCCCTGTAAGGACTGCTGATTTCAGAGACAGCAGAGACACGACGAAGGTAAAGAGAGAGATCTTCATAGAGAGAAACGGCGCAGGTCCGGCAATAAAGACCGCAAGACCTAAAGTGATAATACCGGCGTTCCCGGGCACCAACTGTGAAGTGGATTCAGCGAGAGCCTTCGAAAGAGCCGGTGCAGAGGCTGAGATACAGATCATCAGGAACCTCACCACGGTAGAGCTGGAAGCTTCGATATACGAGCTTGAAAGCAAGATCCGCCAGAGCCAGATGATAATGATACCGGGAGGATTCTCCGGCGGAGACGAACCGGACGGCTCGGCAAAATTCATCACAGCCGTATTCAGGAACCCTGCCATCGCTGATGCAGTGACAGAACTTCTGGAAAAGAGAGACGGTCTGATGCTTGGTATATGCAACGGGTTCCAGGCGCTCATCAAGCTGGGTCTGGTGCCTTACGGAAAGATCACAGAGGCGACGGAGCACAGCCCGACACTGACGTACAACAAGATCGGACGCCACGCATCATGCCTTGTAAGGACAGGCATCGCATCAGTGAAATCCCCATGGCTTGCAGGAACGAATATCGGCGATATCTACACTATCCCGGTATCCCACGGCGAGGGACGTTTCATTGCAGAGCCGGACGTACTGGAAAGCCTGAGAGCCAACGGCCAGATAGCCACACAGTATGTGGACTATGACGGTGAACCGTCCATGGACATCGAATTCAATCCGAATGGTTCAGTGCTGGCGATAGAAGGTATCACATCGCCGGACGGCAGAGTCTTCGGCAAGATGGGCCATTCAGAACGTATAGGAAAGAATGTATACAAGAACGTAGCCGGTGAGAAAGACATGAAGATCTTCGAATCAGGTGTGAAATACTTCAGATAAACAGGAGGTAACAATGAAAGCAGCGATAATAATGGGAAGCAAATCGGACTACCCGGTAGTGCAGAAAGCGGAAGCCATGCTGGAAAAGTTCGGCGTGGAGTATGAGACGAGGATCATATCCGCTCACAGGACGCCGAGACAGGCAGAGGAGTTCGCATCGAATGCCGAAGCGAACGGTTTCGGAGTGATCATCGCAGCAGCAGGCAAAGCAGCTCATCTGGCAGGCGTGCTGGCAGCAACGACGCCGCTTCCGGTGATCGGCATACCGATGAAATCCAGCACACTGGACGGACTGGACTCGCTCCTTTCCGTAGTGCAGATGCCAAAGGGCGTGCCTGTGGCAACAGTAGCCATAGACGGAGCTGAGAATGCAGCGATCCTGGCTGTACAGATGCTGGCGGCAGCAGATCCGCAGCTGAGACAGAAGATAAAGGACTTCAAGAAACAGCAGGAAGAAGACATAGTAGCTCTCGACAGAGAATTCAACAGCGATAAACAGTAAGTGAACATGCGGCATCATGGTGCCGGCAGGTGGAGCGGAACAAAGGATCCCGCCGCCGGCAGCCATCATACTGCAGCCCGGGACAATGCCCCGGACGGATACCACAGGCGGTGAAGCCGCCGGCAAGGAGGAAACAAAATGCAGAAATTAGAACAGCTTTACGAAGGAAAAGCAAAGAAAGTATTCAAAACAGACGATCCGAAACTTCTGATCGTAGACTATAAAGACGACGCCACAGCTTTCAACGGCGAGAAAAAAGGTCAGATCGTAGGCAAAGGCGTAGTCAACAACACCATGACAAACATCATATTCCAGATCCTTGAGCAGAAAGGCGTGCCTACTCATTTCGTTGAACAGATCAGCGACAGAGAGACCATCGTGAAGGCAGTTAAGATCCTGCCGCTGGAGGTCATTATGAGGAATGTGTCGGCAGGCTCCTTTGCAAAGAGATACGGCGTTGAAGAAGGCATCGTGTTCGACAAGCCGACTTTCGAATTATCATACAAGAACGATGATCTGGGGGATCCGCTGATGTGCGAATCCCACGCACTGGCACTGAAGCTGGTGACTGAGGATCAGCTGGAGACGGTTAAGAAGTACGCAGCCATTGTCAACGACACTCTCAAGGATTTCTTCCTTGATAAAGGCCTGAAGCTCATCGACTTCAAGATCGAGTTTGGTCTCTATGACGGCGAAGTGATCCTGGCAGACGAGATCTCACCTGATACATGCAGACTCTGGGATGTGAAGACGAACGAGAAGATGGACAAAGACAGATTCAGGAGAGACCTGGGCAACATCGAAGAAACTTATGCAGAAGTACTCCGAAGGGTAAAGGCATAGCGGGTGATGTGCATGAAGAGACCTGAGAACGAAGAACCGCAAAGAAAAACCATGCGTATGCAAGATGAGGCAGGCGCAGCCTGTCATAAAGAGCAGCATCCGGGGATCGACCCGGAGGGACCGCTGTTCGATGCAGAGAAATTTCATGACGAGTGCGGAGTAGTGGGCCTTTACGCACCGGGACGCAAAGACATAGCAAGGGGCGTATATTTCGGGCTCCACTCGCTGCAGCACAGAGGTCAGGAAAGCGCCGGTATAGCAGTGAACATGGCAGGAAACATCCAGTACCACAAGGATATGGGACTGGTGCAGGAGGTGTTCGACGACGAAGTCATCGGCAGGCTCCAGGGCGATATAGCCATCGGTCATGTGAGATATTCCACGGCAGGCGAGAGCCATGCAGCCAATGCGATGCCGCTGGTAGTGTTCTACCGGGGCGGAGCCATAGCGCTGGCCCACAACGGCAATCTTGTGAACGCTCACATCCTGCGACACAAAATGCAGGGCAACGGTGTGATGTTCCAGACTTCGATAGATTCAGAAGTCATCGCAGCACTGATCGCCAAATACGTCAACGACCACACGATAGAAGAAGCTATCATGAAGACACTGACGGAGATAAAAGGAGCCTATGCACTGGTCATCACCGTAGGAGACAAGCTCATCGGAGTCAGGGATCCCAACGGCATCAGACCGCTCTGCATCGGAAAGACAGAAGACGGATATGTGCTGAGCTCCGAAAGCTGTGTGTTCCCGCTGCTGGGAGCAGAGCTGGTGAGAGACGTGGAGCCTGGCGAGATGGTAGTCGTGGAGGACGGCGAACTGAAGTCCTGTGACTGCGGCAGAGCGAAGCGTGCATCATGCGCATTCGAATACGTCTACTTTTCAAGACCTGACAGCAGGATAGATGATATAGGAGTATACACAGCCAGGAGCCGCTGCGGCAGGATACTGGCACAGGAATGTCCTGTTGCGGCAGATATGGTGATATCGGTGCCAGACTCAGGCACAGTGGCGGCTATAGGATATGCAGAAGAATCGGGGATACCTTACGGCGAGGGTCTCATCAAGAACAGATATGTAGGCAGGACATTCATACAGCCTGATCAGCGGATGCGCGAACTTTCCGTGAGACTCAAGCTGAATGTACTGAAAGGCAATGTTGCCGGAAAAAGGATAATAATGGTGGACGATTCCATAGTCAGAGGAACGACCAGCGGAAAGATAGTGAAGATGCTCAAGGATGCAGGCGCCAGAGAGGTGCACATCCGTGTGGCGTCACCGCCGGTGACGGATCCGTGTTTCTTCGGGATCGATACGCCTGACAAAAACAAACTGGTGGCTGCATATCATTCCATCGAGGAGATATGCGAGATGACAGGCGCCGATTCGCTGGGATATCTCAGCGTGGAAGGCATGCTGGAAGCCATCGGTATAGGTAAGGATAAAATTTGTACAGCCTGCTTCACGGGGGACTATCCGATGGAACTCCCGGAGCTGGACATGGATTTGGAGGACTGACCATGGAAGAAAAAAAATTAACATACAGAGACGCCGGCGTCGATACTAAAGAAGGAGAAAGAGCTGTCTCACTGATGAAGGAACATGTCAAGGGCACTTTCAATAAAAACGTGCTGACAGGTCTGGGCAGCTTCGGCAGCCTGTTCGCACTGGATGTGAAGGACATGGAGGAGCCGGTGCTGGTATCAGGGACTGACGGCGTAGGCACTAAGCTGAAGCTGGCGTTCATGATGGACAAGCACGACACTGTAGGTATCGACTGCGTGGCAATGTGCGTCAACGACGTGCTCTGCCAGGGCGCAAAGCCGCTGTTTTTCCTCGACTACATAGCAACAGGCAAAGTCAGGGCTGAGAAGGTAGCGGATATCGTCAAAGGCATAGCTGAGGGATGCAAACAGAGCGGAAGTGCTCTCGTAGGTGGAGAAACAGCTGAGATGCCGGACTTTTACGGTGATGGCGAGTACGATATGGCGGGATTTTCCGTGGGTATCG
>CAJJPZ010000074.1 GCA_905193765.1 uncultured Eubacterium sp. | reverse complement strand
CGCCTGAAGGGATCAGCTCGTCTGTAGTCGTTACAGGGTCGTGGATCTCCGATACCACCTTCAGGAAAAGATTCTCAGGCAGCGGGCTCATCTTCGGCCAGTCCTTGATGTTCGGTCCGAACTTGATCTCCACGCCCGGATCTGCCTCGCCGTGGCTGTCGAATACTCTGTTCTCGTAGATCTCCTTGTCGAAGAAGTACTTCGGTGTCTTTATCTCCATATCCAGGTCTGTTGCCGGAGTCAGGTAGCCCTTGTTTGCTGCTGTTGCTGCGATGGAGCGCGCGTCCATCAGTGCTACTGAAGCGATCTGTCCGTTCTGCAGCTTGGAGCCTTCCCTGTTCGGGAAGTTCCTTGTGGAGTGTCTTATGGAAAGCGCATTGTTGCTCGGCGTGTCTCCTGCTCCGAAACATGGTCCGCAGAATGCTGTCTTCATGATAGCGCCCGACTGCATGATCTTTGCAGCTGAACCGTTCTTCAAAAGTTCCATGTATACCGGCGTACTTGCAGGGTATACGCTGAGAGTGAACTCGTCTGATCCGATGTATTTGCCGTCCAGGATATCAGCTGCAGCGCAGATGTTTTCGAATCCGCCGCCTGCGCAGCCTGCGATGATGCCCTGCTCGACATAGAGCTTGCCGTTTCTCACCTTGTCCTTCAGTGTGTAGTCCACCTGACCGTCCAGGCTGACAAGAGCCTTCTTCTCGCAGTCGTCGAGGATGTCCATGAGGTTGGCGTTCAGCTCGTCGATAGTGTAGGTATTGCTCGGATGGAACGGCATAGCGATCATAGGTCTGATCTGGCTCAGATCTATCTCAACACAGCCGTCGTAGTACGCCACGTCAGCAGGTTTCAGTTCCTTGTAGTCTCCGCTCCTGCCGTGGATGTCGTACCATTCCTTTATCTTGTCGTCTGTCACCCAGATGGATGAAAGACATGTAGTCTCAGTTGTCATTACATCAACGCCGATCCTGAAGTCTGCGCTCATGGAAACTACTCCCGGACCTGTGAACTCCATTACTTTGTTGTTGACATAGCCGTTCTTGAAAACTTCTCCGATTATAGCCAGTGCCACGTCCTGAGGGCCTACTCCCGGTACAGGTGCGCCTGTCATGTGGATAGCCACAACGCCCGGCATGTTGATGTCGTATGTCTGCTCAAGCAGCTGCTTTACCAGCTCAGGGCCGCCTTCACCCATGGCCATGGTTCCCAGAGCTCCGTAACGTGTGTGGGAGTCTGAGCCCAGTATCATCTGACCGCCGCACGCCATCATCTCTCTGGCGTACTGGTGGATGACAGCCTGATGAGGAGGTACATACACTCCGCCGTACTTCTTGGCGCATGTCAGTCCGAACATGTGGTCATCTTCGTTGATAGTGCCGCCTACTGCACAGAGACTGTTATGGCAGTTTGTGAGCACATATGGTATAGGGAATTTCTCAAGACCAGATGCTCTTGCTGTCTGGATGATGCCGACGAAAGTGATATCGTGAGACGTCATCTTGTCGAACTTTATCCTGAGTTTCTCCATGTTGCCTGAAGTGTTGTGGGCTTTGAGGATATTGTATGCGATAGTCCCCTTCGCCGCTTCAGCCTTATCCGCTGTTACGCCCTTCTGCGCAAGTATCGCCGCAGCGTCCGAGCCGTCTTCGATTACCTCTCTGCCGTTCAGCAGATATATTCCTTTATCGTATAATTTCATATATTTTATTCCTCCTTGTATGTATCTTCTGTATCTCATGCTGCCGGGAACACTCTGAAATATCACTGCAGATGTCCGGATCGCATTCCTGTATATCTGTATACAATTATACAATCCTGCCCTGCACAGGTCAACCATAAATCATCCGCACTGAAACATCGTACCGATTGACTTTTGCCGTTATATAAGTTATGATTTCAATATATTCTAAATAAACTAATATTTCAGATAATATCATTGTGCCTTAGACGAGGGGGTGGGATCCGTATCGCACAGTTCAAAATCCAATAACATATTTCCCTATATTATCGCATAGATACTTTACAGTCAATTTTAAACAGGAGAAATACTATGGAGCAGAAAACAGGAACAAACGGCATTGCCGGATTAAAAAAATATGACGTCAGAGTCACCGGTATCGTATTCATGCTTTACTGCCTTGTGGGAGCCGGCGCATTTGGTATCGAGGAGATGATCCCCGAAGCAGGTCCGGGGATGACTCTGATGCTGCTGATTATCTTTCCTGTCATATGGGCGTTCCCGATAAGCAATATTGTCGCTGAATGCGGAGCGGTGCTCCCGTCCGAAGGCGGCGTGTATGTATGGGTCAGGGAAGCTTTCGGTGAATTCTGGGGATTCCAGGCCGGATGGTGGGGGACAGTGTCCACCTATATCGCAAACGGCACATATGTATCGCTGGTCGCAGGATATGTGAGTCAGCTCATACCAATGTCGCCGCTGGCTGATCAGGTGCTCAAATTCGGGATGGTCTTTATATTCACTGTCATAAACCTTCTTGGCATAAAGGAAGTCGAGAAAGTCAGCACGACCCTTTCCATCATGATACTTCTGGCTTTCTTTCTCGTTGCTGCAGTTGGCTTCATCAACTGGGAAACTGATCCTATGGAACCATTCGTGCCGCCTGACTATAACATACTTGACGGTCTCAGCGGCGGTATCTGCATATGCATATGGATGTACTGCGGATATGAATGTATCTCGAATATGGCAGGCGAAGTGAAGAACCCTCAGGTCATACCTAAAGGTCTCCTTCTGGCTATGCCTCTCGTCGCACTCACATACATCCTCCCGACTCTGGGCGGTATCGCAAGCATGCCGGAGGGTTCATGGGTAAACTGGTCGACAGAAGGCGGATTCTCAGGCAACAACATCGGATATGCGACTATACTTACGACGCATCTGGGCAAGGCATGGGGATACATTTTCCTCGTGATATCGATCATAGCGCAGTGTGCTATATTCAACACATATCTCGCATCGGGTTCCAGGGGATTCTTCGTACTGGCCGATGATCGTCTCTCCCCGCAGTTTCTTGTCAAAGTAAGCAAGAACAGAGGCGTCCCGTATGTCGGCATACTCTCTCTGGCAGTTGTTACGGTCATCCTGGCACAGTCTGATTTCACGACGCTTGTGAATATCGAAGTGGTGTTCATACTGGCTCTCTATATCATACTGGCGATCGCCGTGATAGAGCTTCGCAAAAAATACCCTGTCGAAGAACGTAAGGCCAGAGGTCTGTATGTGATGCCGGGCGGCAGAGCCGGACTGGTATTCTTCGCAGGCATGCCGCTGCTGATATCGGTTGTGGCACTTCTTGTGAACGGAACAGACTACCTGTTCATAGGGCTTGTGGCGACTGCGACCGGTCCGATAGTCTATATCATAGTAAAGCGGATATACGGAGGTCTGTTCATCACAGCGCCTGAAAAACACCCTCTCAACAAACGGACGAAGCTGGCATTCGGTGACACGCTGAGGATAGGGCTGTATATGATCGTCACAGGGCTGTTCTCTTTCTTCGGGCAGGTCTGGCTCAGATGGTACGAAGTAGACTACGGCGAATGGGGTCCTGACGATTACGACATGTTCGGAAAACATATCCCTGACATACTCGACGGTCTCAGATGGGGCGGACTGATCCTGTTCGCGGCAGGAGTGATACTGATGCTTGCAGGCAGGAAAATAGAAAAAACCGAATTCAGACTCTATAACAAGTGAAAAGGAGAAACATCATGGATAAGAACATCTTAGTATTGGGAACTGGAGCACAGGGCTCCACAGTAGCTCAGAGAATGGATGAAGAACCTAATGTGAACAGGATAATCTGCGCCGATGCAGACCACAAGGCTGTGGACGAACTTGTAAAGATGCTGAACAAAGCTGAAGGCGCATATGTTGACGCCAACGATGTCGATAGCATCATAAAGGTGGCTGAAGGCGTCGATCTCATCGTGAATGCACTGCCTATCAGATTCGCGCCGAATGTGCTGGATGCAGCTCTCGCTGTCAAAGCTGATTATCAGGACTTCGCGGCAACAGATGTCCTCGATGAATGGTGGCCGAAATGCATCGAGATAATGTATGACGAATACGGCAGGAAATTTTCCGAGGCCGGCAGACTGGCTGTCATCGGAACAGGTTCAGCTCCGGGAATGATGTGCGTTGCAGCAAAAAACAGCATGAGATATCTGGATACATGCGATGATATCCTGATGATGGTATATGAAGGAGTCGAAGCGAAAAGATTCCTGCCGTTCTGGTGGTCGCCGTTCACGGCACTCTCTGATATGACGGATCCCACATTTGCACTGAAAGACGGCGTCCTCATTGAGACGGAACCGCATTCACTGCCTGTTACAAGGCACTTCGAAGGCTGCACCAGAGAAGTGACCCTTGTGGAACATGCTCACGATGAACCTGTATATATGGGACTGAATAAAGACACTCACTTCAAGGGGGCGAAGAACATCAACTTCAAATACGGCGGAGCAGGCATCGATTTCTCGACACCGCTCTACAGAGCCGGACTCCTTAGCAGAGAAGAGGAAACATACAAAGGTCACACTTTCATCCCATTCGATGTGATCCTGTCTCATCTGCCGCCTGCGCCGAAGTACTATGACGAAATCAAGGAGATACTGGATGAAGGCCTCGTAAGGGATGAAGGTGCTTTTGTCGTTGAGGCTTCAGGAACAAGGGACGGTAAGAAGGTGATGGTGGAAACGTATCTCAGTGCACCGGGGTGCAGAGAATCCTTCGAAAGAGTGGGTATAACAGGGGAACAGTACCTTACAGGACAGTGCGGATCACTTTTCACGAAAATGTTCGTGAACGGTGATTACTGCCAGAAAGGGCTGATGTCGTCTGACATGCTGACCTATGAAGAGTGCGACAGATACATTGCGTATGCAGCAGCTCTTGATATCACTCTGGACATCAGAGTCAGGCCGCTGTGATGATCTTCTGAATGGCTGGAAGTCCGGACTGTGTGATCATTCTGTCTGTATTAAAAAGGCTGATGCAGGCTTTCAAAAGCCGGTCATCAGCCCGATGTCCTTAAGCTGGCTTAAGGACATTGTTTTTTTGTTTCACAGGTTCCTGCTGTCCACCGGATCCGGAAGATCCCTGCCGGGTATCCTGCATGCCTCGTGCTACAGCAGTTCCATGAGGTCTTCCCGGCTCATGTTCATCAGGCCGCCGGTCTCTCCGCTGAGGATCTCGTCGGCCAGCGCCTTCTTGTCCTCCTGCATCCTGAGTATCTTTTCCTCTATGGATCCCTTTGCTATCAGTTTGTATACGGACACTGTCTTTTCCTGTCCTATCCTGTGGGCGCGGTCGGTGGCCTGGTTCTGGGCAGCCAGGTTCCACCACGGATCGTAGTGTATCACGATGTCCGCGCCGGTGAGGTTCAGGCCTGTGCCGCCTGCCTTCAGGGATATGAGGAAAACAGGGGTGCTGTCTTCGTTGAAGCGCCGTACAAGATCCGTCCTGTCTTCTTTCTTAGTGGAGCCCGTTATCTTGTAGTACTGTATGTTTTCCTTTGCAAGATCGGCTTCCAGCAGTTCCAGCATTGACGTGAACTGAGAGAATACCAGCATCTTGTGTTCACCGTCTATGGCGCTGCGTATCAGCTCCATACAGGCTTCCCGCTTGGCTGAGCCACCGCTGTAGTCTTCGAAGCACAGAGACGGGTCGCAGCATATCTGCCTGATCCTGGTGAGCTCCGCCAGTATCCTGATCTTGCTCTTCATGTAGTTTTCTTCGCTCTGTTCTCCCAGCATCTGCTTCATACGGATCGCCTGCCCGTCGTAAAGCTGCTGCTGTGCCTTTTCAAATCCTACGTACTGCACTTCTTCTATCTTGTCCGGCAGGTCCTGCAGCACTTCCGATTTCAGTCGTCTGAGGATGAAAGGCTCCACCATGCGCTTGAGCTGTTCCATGGCTGTCTCGTCTTCGTTCTTCGTGATCGGATGCTCCAGCTCTCTCCTGAACCTGTCGTATGAGTAGAGGAAGCCCGGCATCAGATAATCGAAGATGCTCCACAGTTCGCTGAGCCTGTTTTCTATCGGCGTTCCCGTCAGTGCGAAACGGACGCGGCTGTTTATCACCTTCACTGCCTTGGCTGCCGCCGTGGTGTGGTTCTTGATGGACTGGGCTTCGTCGATGACCTGATATGTGAAGCCCAGGTCTTCATATTCGAGGATATCGCGCTTCAGCAGATCGTAGGATGTTATCAGTACGTCATGCTGATGGTAGTTCCTCAGTTTGCTCTTGCGCTCTGTCTTTGTCCCGGTTATAACGCAGACATCGAGCTGAGGCGCGAATTTTGCAAATTCCTCCTGCCAGTTATACACCAGGGACGCTGGCGTGACGATCAGCGCTGTCCCCTGATCGTCCGGAGATTCCAGCTTCGAGGCCAGGATCACTGCGATCACCTGCAGTGTCTTGCCAAGTCCCATGTCGTCGGCCAGTATACCGCCGAACCCGCAGGCTTCCACCGTCCGCAGCCATCTGTATCCGAACTTCTGGTAGTTCCTCATGATGTCCTGCAGCGACTCCGGCACTTCGTAGTCCGAATCCCCCACTGTCTTGAAATCCCGGACGAGACTCTTGAAGTGCTTGTCTCTCCTGGTGTAAAGAGCAGTGTTTTTTTCCAGCATCTTGTCCAGGTACAGTGCGCGGTAGACCGGCAGCTGCATCCTGCCTTTCACGAAGTCCGACGGCGATACCTGCATCATCTCCAGCATTTCCGACAGTTCTTCAAGGGTTCCGTCGTCCGTCGATATGAAGCTCCCGTTTTTCAGACGGTGGAATTTACGCTTCAGCCGGTAGCTGCTGAGCAGATCCAGCAGCTCATCTTCCGTCAGGCCCTCAGAGGATATGCTGAGATTCAACAGATCGCTTTCCAGTCTTACACCTACTGTTATCTGAGGCTTTCTCTTTACAGTGAGGCCCCTGAACCTGTCTGTGGCCTGGACTTCTCCGAACTGCATCAGCGTATCTATCCCGTCTTCCAGTACATCATATATCAGATCCTCGTCGCATCCACAGGCATACGCCCCGGATGAAGGTTCCCTGTAGGGGAACAGCTCTTCGATGACTTCTCTGATCTCGTTTTCCCGCTGAAGGTCGCGGAAGTCCTCTGCCGGAGTATCATCGTCCTCCGGATCATACAGGACGCACTCCCTGTCGCCGTACATCACCCTGACGTCACATGTCACATCATCACTGTCTGCATCCAGGAAAAACTCGAAAGCCGCCTCCGGGTACAGGTATTTGTCGATCAGTTCTCTGTCCTTTACACTTACCTTTGCAAAATCCTGCAGTGCCGGGAGCACGCGATAGAAGAACTCAGCCAGGTTCTTCCTGCCTATGACGAGATCCACGTCGCTGCTGATGGGATCGCTCCTGAGCATGTCCAGCATCTCCAGTTCATCGTTGCCGGCGCGGTTCAATGCATGTCCGTCGAAGTAGTATTTGTAATCCACCCCTGCTGTCAGGTTCGGTATGGTGCCTGTGACGGATATGCCGTCAAAACCGGCGTTCCCTGCTATGGGAGCTATTTCCAGCTCCACTTCCGGAAGTTTGTCCCTCATCATCACTGTGCCGTTCCTTTTACGGCCGCTGCGGGACTTGTACACAAAGTCTGCCGTACTGTCCTTCATTATCTCGAAGAATGTATCCAGCCGCCGCCCGTAAAGGGGTATCACGTTCTTTATATTTTCACTGCCGGAAGATGTCCCGTTTCTTCCGTAAACGTTCAGATTGAATTCACGGAGCTCTTCGCTCTTTATCTCCTCCGATATGAACTCGTAGAATTTCTCCGAGTCTTCAGTGAATGTTTCCTGTGCAAAGTCTATCTCGTCCGACTTGCCCAGTTTCATCACGCCTTCGGCTTCGACTGTCTCCTGCATCTCGCATATGTTCTTCACGACGAACAGCTTGTTCCTTCCGATCTTGAAAGACACACCTGTCTCGCCGTATTCGCCGAATTCGAAACGCGGTTCTATGTTTATATCAGCTTTCTTCCCGTTGTCTTCTATGCCCGCCGCGATGGCTCTCCTGCCTGTGCTGCGCCGTTTCCTGTACCGCTGCAGCAGGATCTGCGCGTTCATGTCTGTGGCGTCTCCTGGATTGTTCTTTGCTATATACCTGTCCAGCAGGATAAGCATTGCCGTGGTATGGGCGCAGATCTCACGCCGCCCCTCGCCGTATCCGTAATACAGGGCGGCGTCCGTCGAATTGTAGCATCCCATTACATTGCAGGATGTTGAGATGATCTGTTCCCTTGAAGCCCTCACCATCATCGGGGCCTCTTTTCCTGAACTTTCCGCACACACACCGTCCGCGGCTATGATGCGTTCCGTTACCCTGGCGTATATGCCCGGACCCCGTCGTATATATCCCTCTGTTACATCCACGAGCTTCACTCTGCCGTCAGCCACCAGCTGCTGCGCCTCGCGGTACACATCGTCATATATTACAAGCTCCGACGTCATCTGGCCCATATCATAATATCTGTACCGGTCGCCGGATGCACCGCCGCTGCCGGAGTTTTCATCTGTGTTCCCTGCAAACGGGAATACCTGTTTACGGGTCCTTCCGGATGCCTTTTTATTTTTTCCGCCATCATCCCGTGTGCTGTCCTCATCTTCTTCCGTATCCAGAGCTCCCCGTTCTTCCAGCTCATAAAGTACCGCCGCCATATGCTTGCACCGGTGCCCTTCCTCCGCATAGGGACACCCGCACTTCATTCTGCTTATCTTCGAACCTTTCACGGTTATCTCCACCGGATAAAAATCACTGCCTATGACATAAGCGTCATAGGTATCTCCGTTCCTGCTCACGTCCAGGATCTTGTCGTCGCAGTAATACGCCCATCCCCGTTCCAGGACCCTGTCAGAGAACAGATGCGCCCAATTTATCTTCATATATTGCTACTCCTTTACAGCTGAATTTGTCTAAGATCTTATGTATTGATTTTATCACTGTTGTACTTAAAAAGCAGTCTTTTTTCTTAAAATCGACAGGGGATATGATATAATTGTATTATTCTACTATGTTTTTACGGAGATATGATCAATGGGGAAAATATTAGATACGCAGTCATATGAAAATCTGTTTAGATTCAATCTTGAAATGAATGAAAAACTGCTTGCATCTTCAGACTTCTGCAATGAGATAACACATCTTATCGCAGAATATTTTAGTTATAGAAATTCCCTTATAATCTTATCTGACGATAAATTCATCAATATATACGACAATGTCAACCTCAAAAAAATATACTCTCAGGAGTATATAGATAAAGATGTAAAAAACGATTATATCCTGATAAACAAGGAACTTCTGAATCACCATGATACTGAAACATACTGTGGGGAGATTCTGTATCTCGAAGATATAATTCCTTTTGCTGATTATGAACGGACTGACTTTTACAATAATTTTTTTAAGAATCGCGATATATTTTACGAAGCAATAATATTCCTTGATGAAACAACATCATCATTAAGCCTCTACAAATCAAAAGCGGATGGGAATTTTACGGAAAACGAACGACTTCTGATTTCATATATTGCCAACTCTGTCCGTCAGGGATATCAGCTTTATCTCAAAATAAACCGTCTCGACTCTGATATCCGGCTACTTAAGGAAAGTTACAATTTATCGGCTCTCGGCAATATCATAATAAACAAGGACAAAGAAATCATCGACTATAACACCACATCTGTGGAATTCTGCAAAGCTATAACAGATGAAATCAATACAGACAGGGCACTTGGCCGGTTCATATCAGGTCTGGAAAAATCTACAAACTTCCAGGCTACCGCGGAACAGACCATCAGCTATTATGTCCCTGATTTCAAAATCGAGATCAATACATTTATAAACAAGACGGTTTACGATACATTTGAAAAAAACCACCTTATTACGATCGCAAGATCCTATACGCAGAAAGATCCCGGTGCTTTCATGGTCAAATACAGCATCACCGCACGAGAGCAGCAGATAATAGACTGTATCGCACGAGGATTGAGAAATCAGGAAATCGCTGATGAGCTTTGCATAAGCATACATACTGTCAAAGCTCACATAAAAAATATCTTTACCAAACTTGGTGTCAACAGCCAGATTGCTGTTATTGCAAAACTCAACGAATACATATGAAACGAAAGGAGACCCCTGCATATGTGGCGTATCACCACAGTGGTCTCCTTTGTTTTTTCAGGAAAACAGATTTTTGTAATGTTACTTATATAATGAGACTTCGTATTTCTTCCCGGCTTATGTTTACAAAGAACTCTGACATATCTATCCTGCTCAGGATGTTATCCACTGCATCCCGGCTGTATTCAGCTCCTTTCAGCAGAGATTCGAGTTCATCTGTATTTCTGATATAAAAATAGTCTCCGAATATCTTTATATCCTCTATCAAACCTTTTTCTGCATTCAGTTTTACTTCGACGAACCCGCCTTTGAAGAAACCATTCCTCACGATATTACATTTAGGAGCATATCCATAGTTCCACTGATATGTCCTGTATTTATCACCGGCAAGTTCACATATTGCCCTGTGGTCTTTTTCGGTGATCATATATT
>CAJJPZ010000073.1 GCA_905193765.1 uncultured Eubacterium sp. | reverse complement strand
ACAGGCTCAGTGTTATACCGCTTTCGATACCGCCTCTCAGAGAAAGGCGTGAAGATATAAAGATGCTGATGTATCACTTCCTCAGGAAGTACAATACATTCATGAACAGAAAAATAACCGGGTTTTCACCGGCAGTTGAAGATCTTTACCTGAACCATGACTGGCCGGGCAATGTCAGAGAACTGGAAAATGCGGTGGAATACGGAACAAATATGGCTTTCGGAGACACTATCGATATCGATGAGGTCCCTGCAAGGATAATGAAGAAAGAAGAGGAGATAGTCAAATTCAAGAATCTTGACAAGCCGCTGGCTGAGCAGATAAAGCTCTATGAACGTGAGATAATCACACGGAAACTCAAACAGCACAATGGCGTCAAGGACGCTGTTGCCAGGGAACTGGGACTGTCGAGGGCGACACTTTACAGAAAGCTCTCTGAGCTTGATATAAATTAATTTTTATACATAAATAACATTATGGAGGTTTATTATGTTAAGAGAAGCATTACCAAAAATCGTAACTGGAACATTACCTGGACCTAAAGCTAAGGCTATCATCGACAGAAGAGCCGAAGCTGTTCCTAACGGAATCGGTACAGCTTACAAAGCTGTTATCGAAAGAGGTGAAGGCGCAATGTTCGAAGACGTTGACGGAAATATTTTCCTCGACTGGATCGGCGGAGTTGGTGTACTGAACATCGGATACAGCTGCCCAGAGTGCATTGAAGCTGTTAAGAATCAGGCTGACAAGTTCTTCCACTCAATGTTCAACATCACTACTCACGAAAAGTATGTTGAATTAGCAGAAAAAATGAACGAAATGGTTCCTGTAAAGGGCGACAAGAAAAAGACTATGTTCGTTTGCTCAGGTTCAGAAGCTGATGAAAATGCTGTTAAGATCGCAAGAAGCTACACTGGAAGACCTAACATCATCGTATTCACAGGTGCATTCCACGGAAGAACTACATTAACAATGACAATGACAGCTAAGAAAGCTTATGCAGTAGGCATGGGACCTTTCCCTGACGGTGTTTACAGAGCTGAGTTCCCTAACCTCTACAGAGCTCCAGGCCACATGACTGAAGAAGAAGCTATCCAGTACTACATCGAAAAGCTGGAACAGGTATTCATCGAAGCTACTCCATATGATGCATGCGCTGCTATCGTATTCGAACCTGTACAGGGCGAAGGCGGATTCATTCCTGCACCTATCGAATGGGTTAAGGCTGTTAGAAAGATCTGTGACGACCACGGTATCATGATGATCTGTGACGAAGTACAGTGCGGATGGGCTAGAAGCGGTAAGATGTTTGCTTCACAGTACTTCAAAGATGCAGGCTGCGCTCCTGATATCATGTCAACTGCTAAATCGATCGCAGGTGGTATGCCATTATCAGCAGTAACTGCAAGAGCTGAGATCATGGATGCAGTTCCTGGCGGCACTATCGGTGGTACTTATGGTGCTAACGCTGTTTCAGCTGCTTCAGCACTGGCTGTAATCGATGTTATGACAAGAGATGACTATCCTGCAAAGGCTATGCACATCGCTGATGTAGTTGGCAAGAGATTCAACGAATGGAAAGACAAGTATGAATGCGTTGGCGATGTAAGAGGAACTGGCGCAATGATCGGTATCGAGTTCGTTAAGGACAAGGCTACAAAAGAGCCGGATGCTGCATTAGTAGGTGCTATCGTTCAGGAAGCTATGAAAAACGGTCTGATGTTAGAATCAGCTGGTACTTACGGAAACGTAATCAGATTCCTGTGCCCACTTTGCGTAACTGACGCTCAGCTGGAAGCTGGATGCGAAATCTTCGAAAACGCTATCAAAACTTGCATAGCAAAATAAAAAAAGCTATAATAAAGGTACGGACAATGTCCGTACCTTTTTTCATTGGAAAAAAATAATCAGTTAGGAGAACGCTTATGAAAAAGATCAATGTAGCTTTAATAGGATTCGGCAGTGTGGGTCAGTCTTTCGCCAGGATACTCATCGAGAAGAAGAAAGAGATCGAAGAGGTATACGGCACGACTGTCAATGTAGTTGCCATCACTACCAAAACCAGAGGAAACCTTGTGGACGCATGGGGAATAGATCTTGAAAGAGTACTGAAAAATATAGAAGAATACGGTGTATTCCCGAAGATGAACGAGACTATGCTCCAGAGGAACTCCCTCGATGTGGCAAGAGCCGTAGAGTACGATGTGCTGGTGGAGATGACGCCGCTTGAATTTTCCAGCGGGCAGATCGCTACAGAACATATCATGACAGCTCTGAAGCGCGGCAAGCATGTCATCTGTGCCAACAAGGGGCCGCTGGCATGGCACTACAAGGAGCTGCAGACTCTGGCAGACAGCAACAACTGTAAATTTCTCTATGAAACGACAGTACTTGACGGAACGCCTCTGTTCAGCATCGTAAGAGAAAACCTCAAGATGTGCAAGATCACAGAGATAAAGGGAATACTCAACAGTACAACAAATTACATCCTTCAGGGGATCGCCAAGGGCAGGGATCTCAAGGAGGTCGTATCAGAAGGAAAGAAACGCGGATTCATAGAAGCAAACCCTAACAACGATATAGCCGGTCTTGAAGCAGCGGCAAAGATGGTGGCGCTGGCCAATGTAATGATGGATGCGGGAATAACGCCTGAAGATGTAGATATAACAGGGATAAAGGATATAACAAAAGAAGATCTGGACAGAGCAGCCGAAAACGGCAATGTGATAAAACTGATATGCAGAGCATATCATAAGGACGGCAAGGTATGCGTCAAAGTCTGTCCTGAAGAGATATCAAAATACAATACATATGCTGCGGTATCGGGAACATCCCTTGCGATCTCGATAACTACGGATCTTATGGGGACCATGACGATAATCGAAGAATCTGCCGAGCTGGAACAGGCCGGATATGGAGTATTCTCGGATATCCTCACAATCATCGAAGCAGCTGAATAGCGAATAGCGGATCCGGCCGGATCAGATACACAGGCATCACGGCGGACGCGGACATCAGATACGGAAACAGCCCTGCATATCATGGATGCAGAGCTGTTTTTTCATGGTTTCAAATGCGGGTATTTACAGATACATGGCAATGTTGTCCTTGAGATTTTCCTCAACGGTGACAAGCTTTCTTGCAGTATCGACGGCGGCAAGATCAGATGCAGCATATTCGTTGACGTATTTGCGAAGATTGCGTATACCTGTATCGCATCCCTTGGTGATAATATTGGCTATCACACGGTCGCTGTCATTAATGTCCAGTTTCATATCAGCGCTCATGTGCGCCATGAGCTTTGTCATGGCACCGATGTCACGGTCGTTTTGGTGATATCCCTTGAGGATATTGGAGTTCTCGTTGAGGAGCCGTTTGTGGTCGTCCCTGGATTCCTCCAGCACCTTTCTCAGAGCAGGATTCCTCACGTCACCGATAAGATCATCGAATGAAAATATCGCCATATGGAGCCCTTTGCTGACCTGCTGCAGCAGATCGACGGTATCAGTTCCGTTCATATGTCAAAACCTCCTTTTCAGCTTATTATCTGTCAAAGGAGGTTTTTTGATACCTATTTTACCGCTATACCCTTTTCGAGCAGTTTCGATTTTATACGATCGAATGTCTCGATATCGCGGCATCCTATCCTGTGGAGGTGGACGCCTTCTGTCAGCGTGCTTATTGGAGCGGAATTTTTTTCTTTTTCGACTTTGTCCATGAACAGGTCGACATCGTATCTTGAGGAGAGATCGAGTTTGCCTGAAAGTTCACCATAGATAGCGTGTTCTATCGTGACGTCGATGACGGTCGCGCCGTAGTCAACGATGGTGTAAAGCTCCTCGCGGAGCTGGTCCGCCTCGTGACGGCATGCGATCATACCTGTGTAAGGATAAGTCCTTTCTTTTTCCGAAGTAGCTATATATCCGCGCGGCGTAGCCAGTATGTCAAGGCCGGATGCCCTGAGTATAGCCACATCGCCTACGATGATCTGCCTGCTGACATCCAGCTCATCGGCGAAACGCGATGCAGTTATAGGTGCGGATGATTCCATAAGTGCCTTTCTTATATATTCTCTGCGTTTAGATGCTTTTTCCATAAAAAAACTGCTCCTTCTGAAGTCTGGAAATGATAATAATTTAACGTATATAAATAATAACAGAAAAAGAGCAAACAATCAAATAAAAACATGGAAAGAAAATAAGGTTGAAAGATATATGTCTTGACATATGTATAGATGAATTGTTATGATATATACAATACGCTCGATTGCATGAATTTACGGGAGGTTGAACCAATGGCAGAAAAAGAAGCGTTGTCAGTTGACAGTAAGAAGAAAGAAAGTTTTTTTAAGAGGAAGGATATCGAGATATCGGCAAAGCGTTATCTCCAGGAGGCGTTGTCTGCAATGGCTCTGGGGCTGTTCGCATCACTGCTGATAGGTGTTATATTCGATACGATAGGAGTGCAGACCGCTAATCTGTTTGGAGATAATATGATATCGACGTTCTTTGTGGAGGTCGGAGCCGAGGCAAAGAAGTATATGGGAGCTGCAATAGGAGTTGCCGTTGCATGGAGTCTGAAGGCACCGCCGCTGGTGCTCTTCACCAGTGTCGTTACAGGTATGATGGGTGCATCCATGACAGGTTTCGGCATCGCTGCTTCAGGCGGCCCTGCAGGCGCTTTTATCGCAGTTGCTCTGGGCGTCGAATTCGGTAAGATGGTTTCAAAGGAAACGAAGGTGGACATACTTGTGACGCCGGCAGTGACGCTGATCGTCGGCGCTGTCGGTGCGAAATTCGCAGGTCCGGCCATAGGATGGTGCATGGAAAAACTGGGCGACCTTATAATGACTGCTACAGAATGGCAGCCTTTCGTATTCGGTATAGTCATATCGGTGATCGTGGGACTTGCCCTGACAGCACCTATATCCAGTGCCGCGATATGTATAATGATGGATCTTACAGGGCTTGCTGCCGGAGCGGCAACAGTGGGATGCTGCGCACAGATGGTGGGATTCGCCGTTGCCAGCTACAGAGAGAACGGAGTCGGCGGCCTGGTGGCACAGGGCCTCGGAACGTCGATGCTGCAGGTATCCAATATAATAAAGAATCCATGGATCCTGGTACCGGCGACACTGGCTGGAGCGATAATCGGACCGCTTTCCACATGCGTGTTCAAGATGACGAACATCGCGGTGGGAGCAGGAATGGGAACGTCAGGCCTGGTAGGTCAGATAGGAACATTCACAGATATGGGATTCTCATTCGATACCCTGTGGAAAGTGCTGCTGCTGCAGATATTCCTGCCGGCTGTACTGACCCTCATCATAGACAGGATAATGCGCGGTATGGGGCTGATAAAAGACGGAGACTACAACCTGGATCTCTAAGTGTACATTATTTAGACTTTTGCACAGCGCCGATCTGTGGTAATATATTACTGTTACATAATATAAGAACAGTGGAGGTGCTAAGATGAATGTAGCTGTAGTAGACGGACAGGGCGGAGGCATAGGCCGGGCGATAGTAGACAAAGTCAGGCGTGCTTTTCCCGATCTCGAAATCATAGCTCTTGGAACGAATTCAGCTGCAACTGCGCAGATGCTGAAGGCAGGAGCCACCGGGGGAGCCACAGGCGAGAATGCGATAGTGCACAATATGAAGCATGTGGATATAGTGATGGGCGTCATAGGTATACTGAACGCCAATGCTATGATGGGTGAGCTGACCCCTGCGATGGCGATGGCGATAGGAGGCAGTCATACATACAAGATACTTCTTCCGATAAACAGGTGTCATATCCATGTCGTAAGCGTGGAGGGCATACCTCTGGGAGAGCATATCGACAACGCCGTGAAGGCTCTGGCAGGGTATCTTGAAAAAGCGGAAAAATAAATATTATTTTTTTGAAAAAGTATGTTGCATAACAGTACCTTAAGCATCTGTTCATATAGACGGCAAAAAAGACGTGTCCCGTTCAGTGAGACACGTCTTTATATTTTTTCAGTCTACAGATCTCTGAATCTGAATGAGGATTTGCCGCTGGCATAGTCTGCTACGATCTGGCCATTGCCGGTGAGCTTGTATTTGTAGGTTACAAGTCCGTCCAGTCCCACAGGACCTCTGGCATGTAGTTTTCCGGTGCTTATGCCGACTTCTGCTCCGAAGCCGTAACGGAAGCCGTCTGCGAATCTTGTGGAGCAGTTCATGTACACGCCTGCGGAGTCAACCAGCGACATGAACTTTGCAGCAGAGTCGCGATCCTCTGTGATTATGCAGTCAGTGTGGTGTGAGCCGTATCTGTTGATGTGATCGATGGCTTCGTCGATGCTGTCCACCACCTTGACGGAAAGTATGTAGTCGAGGTATTCCGTCATGAAATCCTCTTTATTTGCAGGTTTGCATGGTATCAGATCTGCCGATCTTCTGTCGCATCTGTATTCTATACGGCTTCCCGATGCATCTGCCAGAGCAGGGAGTATGACGTCTGCGATGTCCTTGTGTACCAGCAGCGTCTCTACCGTGTTGCAGGCAGCCACATACTGCGTTTTTGAGTCTATTATCACAGGGACAGCCTTCTCGATGCTGGCTGCTCCGTCCACATATATGTGGCAGACCCCGTCTGCATGACCCATGACAGGTATCTTTGAATTGTTCATTATATACTGTACGAACTGATTCGATCCTCTCGGGATCAGCAGATCTACATATTCGTGGCATTTGAGGAGCTCGTCGATACCGGCACGATCCTCTATCAGCAGGGCGAAATCCGCAGGAAGTCCTGAAGACAGAGCCGCACCGTATATCGTGTCGAAAAGTATCCTGTTTGTGTTCTTTGCTTCGCTGCCGCCCTTGAGTATCACACAGTTGCCGCTTTTTATGCAAAGTGAAGCGATCTGAACCAGGGCGTCCGGACGTGATTCGAAGATTACGCCGATTACGCCGATAGGGCATGTGGTCTTTGTGAGGATGAGATCCTCATCCAGCTCGCGTCTGAGAAGGTTTTTGAAAAGAGGATCCTCAAGCTTTATCAGATCTTCGATACCGGAGATACATCCGTTTAGTTTGACATCGTCGAACTTCAGTCTGTTCACGATAGGATCCGGCAGGGATCCTTCTTTTGCAGCATTCATGTCTTTCATGTTCGCTGCAAATATCTCAGCCTTGTTTTTCTCAAGAGCTTCGTTTATAGCTCTGAGTGCATTGTTCCTGGTTTCTTCCGGCAGTGATGCCAGAGTGAAACTGCTGTTTTTGACTTTTCGTACACTGTCAGTAATATCCATGTTTTTTTCCTTTCAAATTAAATCATTACCGGAGACATCCGTTGCGATATCTCCATTATATCATCAAAGCCGTCGGGATCGGACAGGCTTTGTTCCTATGCGTCCATATCCATCATGAATCCTCTGAGGAATTCCTTAATGAAGTGATTGATCTCCATGTGGCGGTGGCCTGAAGGATCCTCGATCACCAGGAATCCGCTGCCGTATCCCGGGTATATGCTGAAACCGGACTTGTCGATGCCGAAAGCTTCCAGATCGACTATGAGCAGGCCTGAATCGCGGACTGCAGGCAGCCTGATGGTGAAAGTCCTGTCTGTGCTGCTGAACCTGGCGTCAGCAGGGCAGGAAAGATCCATGAAAGATCTGTAATCTACTGCGCATGTCCGCTGGATACCGGATATATCGATATAGTCGCGCCCTGTACGTATTTTTGAGATAGTCAGGGGACCTGCCGGAAAACCGAGATAGAACATCGCCTTGTGGAAATCGCACTTGTTTATTACTTTTGTCAGGCGTGTCAGCTGGAGTATATCGTCGCTGTTGTGGAGAAGTATCTTTTCCTTCAGAGCATCGTCGCCTGTTTTCTCATACCTGTCATACAGTTCAACGCTTTCAGCTCCGGATATCTCATCTTTACGATCCTGCCACAGCCCCATGTAGTTCTCAACAGTCTTCTGCTTCATGTTGGGAACGAACTGTCGTATGGGAGAATGGCCATTGAGTACGAGATAAAGATCCAGATCATAAGGCATGCTGTATGTATCACATGGCAGCTGCATGCCGGACACACTCCCGGAGGCTTCAGAAACCGCTCTGAGACGCTTTTCTATGAAGGGCATGTCAAAGTGTCTGCCGTTGTATGTTATCACCATATCAAGGCTGTCCAGCACGGACAGGAACCCTGCCAGGGCTTCAGGCTCTTCGCTTCGTTTTTCCGCGAAGTACTGATGTATTGTGCAGGTGCCGCAGTCATAAAGGCCGCCGAGTATGAATCTGTTGCGTGAAGGATCCAGGCCGGTGGTCTCTATGTCCAGCACGCCTGTGCGCATACCGCTGAAATAGAAATCATATATGTTGTTCCTGTACAGTTCTTCACTGTATCTGACTGTTGAATGTTTCATAGTCTATATTATATCAACAGATCATGCCGATATAAAGTAGAAAGATAACATATATCAAAAAAACAAAAGAGAACTTAAAAAGTTCTCTTTTGTTAAAAGGGGTATTGGGATTAGAGATTAATGAGGTTATCAGGGGGATAACCACGATTTGATTATAGGGCATTTTGCAGGAAAAAGTCAAGTAAAATCGAAAAAATTAGAAAAAAATATTACAACGACACGGGTGGTGTGCGGGCAGACAGGGACAGATCTGTCACACTGAGCGGGCGATCGCCCGGTGTGCACACCCCGCCCGCCCGGTGCGCACACCAGATATCGACATCTTTTCTGATAGTACTATCAAAAAAATCCATGGTAAAATATGTTGAAATATCAACGTTTTTGAAAGATGTATAAAAAACCTGTGATTTTTTCGTGACCGTTTCATGCGGATTGGCACGCACATTGCTTTATATATTGGCGAAACAAGAACAAAGGGTTTCATGAGAAATTATAAACATAATATTTTCAGGAGGTGCATCATGAAGGAATATATGCCATACGGGCACGAACAACCATATATCAAAGCTGGTCCGTTCAAAGTACGTTTTCCTTTCATCCATTATCGTTTTGAGATCGCAGATTACATACAGGGTCTGCTGATGTGTGCAGTATGTCTGGGCGCTATCCCGCTTTTGCAGGATAACCTGGGGATGCCGTTCGAAGTAGCGCTTGCAATCGTTATACTGAATGGTTTCTTCTACACCTGGCATACATTTCTGGGAGACCCGGTCGTACCGGGCTGGATAACACCGGCAATACCGCTTCTCGTTGCCTACTGTCTGACTTTCCCGGAAGGGCAGGCACGTATGCAGGCACTGTGTGCTTTTGAAATAACCCTGGGAGTTTTCTCCATAATCCTGGGCGTTACAGGTATCGCAGGCAAGCTTGTAAACCTGATCCCGCCGGCAATCAAATCCGGCGTAATACTGGGAGCCGGAATATCAGCTATATACATGATATTCAATGACGACAGCAAATTCGCTGCAATGCCTTATACAACTACGATCTGTCTGATAATAGCATTCTATCTGCTGTTCTCAAACGGATTCAAGAGACTCAGTACGAAGAACAAGGTATTCGAGACTATCGCAAATCTGGGTATACTCCCGGCAGTACTTATCGCAGTATTCATTGCTCCGCTGGTAGGAGAGAGCGGAATACCTGCAATCGAATGGGGATTCTCGCATCCTGACTTTGCAACACTGTGGACTGACTGGGTGCCATGGGGAACACTGGGATGGCCGAGCATCGGTAAATTCATAAGCGCTATACCTACAGTTCTTGCAATTTACATCGTACTGTTCGGCGACGTTGTACAGAGTAAATCACTTTTACACGATGCAGATATCACAAGACCTGATGAAAAGATCGACTACAACCCTAACAGGGCTCACCTGATCTTCGGTATCAGAAACACTATCATGGGTATCATAGGTCCTGACGTAACGATGTGCGGACCTCTCTGGGCAGCAATGCAGGTAGTTGTATGCGAAAGATACAAGAAAGGCAAGAAGAGCATGGGTTCAATCTTCGGAGGCGCAGCATGCTTCAGATTCGGAACATTCACAGGTTACTGGCTGATGCCTATCGTATCACTTGTTGAGCCGATCCTCTCCGTTGCACTGTCACTGACACTGGTAGTACAGGGATTCGTAAGTGTACGTATCGGAGTACAGCAGGCAAAGAGTTTCAAGGATCTTGGTATCGCAGGCGTTATCGCAGGCGTACTGGTAATAAAGGGTTCTGCATGGGGTCTGGCAGTTGGTATACTGGCCTGTCTCCTCTGCTACGGCAAGGACTTCTTCAAGGGCGACACTACATTCGGACATCTCTGGTCGCCTGAGGTAGAAGCAATGATAGATGAAGAATCCACACTTGAAGATGACGAGGCTGAAACAGAAAGCAAGAAGCATGATGACGGCCACGATCATACTCCTAAAGCAGCTTAAGTCTGAACAGGTTTGATCCTTTCTACATATAATAATAAATATGACTTACTTTAAAAGAACACGGAGCGCTGATTACGGGAACAGCGCTCCGTGTTCTTTCATGTTATTGAAAAATGGTTAATTTTTATGATTCCGTTATTTCATATTTCTGTATCTTGCGGTGCAGCGATCTCCTGCTTATACCAAGTGCCAGGGCAGTCTTTGTCTTGTTGCCGTCGTGCTCTTTCAGAGCCTTTATGATGACTTCCTTCTCACGGTCGTCTATGGCGCTGTTCAGCAGAGGTTCGGAGCTATCGGATGAAACGCGCGAGCTGGATGATGATCCTTCGGACTGCCCATTGTATGACAGTATCTCCTGAGGGAGACTGTCTGCAT
>CAJJPZ010000072.1 GCA_905193765.1 uncultured Eubacterium sp. | reverse complement strand
CCGGACAGCGCTGGATCTGATAAACATGGCGGACACACCGATAGCAGCCCCGAGCGCCAACATTTCAGGCAGACCGAGCCCGACAAGAGCGAGAGACGTCATAGCGGACATGGACGGCAGGATCGACGCAGTCATCGACGGTGAGGACTGCCGCGTGGGAATAGAATCCACAGTGCTTGATATGACAGGAGAGACGCCGGTGATACTGAGACCCGGGATAATAACGGCAGAAGCCGTAGAAGCAGCCCTGGGGAAAAAAGTGGAATACGATGCCTCTCTGACGGACAGGCCGGATCACATAGACATCGATCCGGAACATCCGGAAGCAGCAGAGGACGATTTCAAACCGAAGTCGCCGGGCATGAAGTACAAACACTACGCACCGGAAGCACAGATGACAGTCATCGAGGGACAGCGGGACAAGGTAAAGGCCGAGATAGAAAGACTCAAAGGTCTCAACGAACGACTGGGACTGAAGGTGGGTGTGATACTTTTTGAAGAAAAAGCATTCATAGAAGCGGCCCATGATTTCTTTGCAAAATTAAGGGATCTGGACAATGAGCATGTGGATCTGATCCTGGCGGGAGCCCTGAGCGACACCGACGGCGTGGGATTCGCAGTTATGAACAGGATGCTCAAGTCGGCAGGATACAATATAGCAAGAGTATAGCGGGATCCCGGCATGCGTCACAGGCATGCGGCGGAGATCGCCGTCACATACATAGTTTCAGCGCGGCGGCGCACAGAAACAAATTATGATGCACAGCCCTGACTTTGCATGGGAAGGGACTGTCACAGGAGGGAATTCGATATGATCATAGCAATAGCCAGCGACCATGGCGGTTTTGAACTCAAGGAGAAGGTGAAGGAATATCTGAGAAGCAGAGACATCAAGGTGGTGGATCTGGGTACGAACTCCACGGAATCGGTGGATTATCCGGTATACGGCAAAGCGTGCGCCGAGGCAGTAGCCAGCGGCAAAGCCGACAGAGGCATAGTATGCTGCGGCACAGGCATAGGCATATCCATCGCGGCCAACAAAGTGAAGGGTATAAGATGTGCTCTTTGTACAGATGAGCACATGGCGGAGATGACCCGCAGACACAATGACGCCAACATGCTGGCCATGGGCGGCAGGATCACGGATCCGGAAACAGCGTTAAAGATAACACAGGTGTGGCTGGACACAGAATTCGAAGGCGGCAGACATCAGAGAAGGGTCGATATGCTCGATGAGATGTAGGGCATGTGACCGCAGGTAAAGTACACAGATCCTGGAATCCGGACCGCAGAGCACAGGCACGGCCGGATGAGATATTAAAGATACAAAAGAAAGGCAGGTAGCAAATGAGCAACGTATATGTATTCGATCATCCGTTAATTCAGCACAAGACAGCAATGATAAGAAAGAAGGACACCAGTGTCAAGGATTTCAGAGAGCTGGTAAGGGAGATATCCATGCTTATGGGATATGAAGCCACAAGGAAGCTTCCGCTGAAGGAAGTCGAGATCGAGACACCGATCTGCAGCACGAAAGTGAACATGCTGGACGGCGAGGACATCGCCATAGTTCCTATCCTGCGAGCAGGTCTGGGAATGGTGGACGGCATGTTGGCCCTGGTACCTAATGCAAAGGTCGGACATGTGGGCCTTTACAGAGATCCTGAAACTCATGAACCTGTCGAATACTACTGCAAACTGCCTAACGATATAGAGAAAAGAGAGATCTTCGTTGTAGATCCGATGCTGGCAACAGGCGGCAGCGCATCGGCAGCCATCGATTTCATCAAGGCAAGAGGCGGCAGGAAGATAATCTTCATGTGCCTGATCGCAGCACCGGAGGGTATCGAAGTGCTTCAGAAGGCTCACCCGGATGTTGACATCTTCGTTGCATCAAAGGATGAGAAACTCAACGAGCATGCATATATAGTTCCGGGCCTGGGCGATGCAGGAGACAGACTTTACGGCACGAAATGATTTGGAGGAAAAACAGAAATGAAATATGACTTTATACCTGACAGCGTCAGCGAACACACCAATGTGTACGATGTGCTCAAGGAAAGAGGCTTTATAGAACAGTCCACAGACGAGGAGAAAGTCCGCGAACTGCTGGGCAGTGAAAAGGTTAAATTTTATATAGGATTCGACCCTACAGCTGACTGTCTCCATGTGGGACATTTCATGCAGGTCATCATCATGATGTACATGCAGAAATACGGACATACTCCGGTGGTACTCATCGGAGGCGGAACAGGCATGGTAGGCGATCCGTCAGGCAGGACAGACATGCGTCAGGTGATGACCGTGGAGACCATAGAAAATAACTGCAGACAGTTCAAGCACCTCTTCGACAAGTTCATAGACTTCGACGACGAGTGGGAGTACATTGGCAACGAGGGTGTTTTCACACCGGGTCACGAGAACAAGAAGCCTGCTCCGGGCAAGGCTGTGGCAGTGAACAACGCCAGATGGCTCAGACCTCTGAACTACATCGACTTCCTCAGGGAGATCGGATCTGTGTTCAATGTGAACACTATGCTCCGTGCCGAATGTTTCAGGCAGAGGATGGAACGCGAGGGCGGCCTGACTATGTTCGAGCTGAACTACATGCTGATGCAGAGCTACGACTTCATGGTAATGGCCAGAGACTTCGATGTTAAGATCGAGTTCGGCGGCAACGACCAGTGGTCGAATATAATCGGCGGCGTGGATCTCACAAGAAAGAAGACAGGCAAGGAAGTTTACGGAATGACATTCTCCCTGCTGACTACAAGCGACGGCAAGAAGATGGGCAAGACCCAGAAGGGCGCGCTCTGGCTGGATGCTGAGAAGACGACGCCGTATGAGTTCTACCAGTACTGGAGGAACGTTGCCGATGCAGATGTGGAGAAATGTCTCAGGATGCTGACTTTCCTTCCGATGAGTGAAGTCAGACGTCTGGCATCGCTGGAAGGCAGTGAGATCAACAAGGCCAAGGAGATCCTGGCATTCGAAGTAACGAAGCTGGTGCACGGGGAAGCGGAGGCTCAGAAAGCTCAGGATGCTGCAAGGAACGCGTTCAGCGGCGGCGGAGATCTGTCAAACATGCCGACTGTCGAATTCGACAAGGCTAAACTGGAAGGCGAAGGTCTCGGTGTGGTGAGCTTCATCAAGGAACTGGGACTGGTGCCGAGCAACAGAGAAGGTTTCATGACCATCGAACAGGGCGGACTGAAACTGGATGGCGAGAAAGTGACGGACAAGAAACAGATGATAACGCCTGACTTGTTTGCTGACGGCAGACTGCTGGTAGAAAAGGGCAAGAAAAAGAAAGTCGTTGTCGTTCTGAAATAGATATGAACACATATGTCGCAGTGGCGGCAGATAAGGGCCGGTGTGCCTGATTATTTCAGGGACAGGCAGCCTCGGCGACATGGAAAATATGATGTATGATAAAAGTGTGCAGCAGATCCTGTGAGGCACACTTTTTTTCTTATTATGTAGGAAATATCGTTTTCGATATTTTCGGAATATCAACAAAAGTTTCATATGATAATACATGGCGAAGCCACTTTTGTTCCAGCGACTATTTTGAGTCGGATTATCGTACTATCTTGCTTTCAAGTTTAAGAATTATCACAAAATATTGACAGTTGCGAAAAGAGGTGTATTATAGGTAATAGGAGTTATCGCTTTACTATTATTCAGAGGAGGGAAATGACATGAGGGAACAGATGAGGACTCAAGCTGTCGAAGTCGGCGAACATGGTTTGAAAAAACATGACATCAGGGTTTCGACGGTTGTATTCATGATCTTTTGTCTGGTCGCTGCCGGATGCTACGGCATCGAGGAAATGATTCCTGAATGCGGTCCGGGACTTACGATCATAATGTTATGTGTACTTCCATTCGTATGGGGACTTCCGTTCGGACTGGTGGCGTCGGAGCTGGGCTCTGTCAGGCCGCAGGAAGGCGGATACTACAAATGGGTGCAGGAGGCTCTGGGTGAGTTCTGGGGATTCCAGGCAGGCTGGTGGCGTACGATATCCATATATATCGACAACACCACATATGTCATCCTCGCGGGCGGGTACGCCGCTACCGTATGGGACATGAGCCGCCCGATGGAATTCGGACTAAAATTCGCGATGATAGCAATATTCACGATAATCAATATCCGCGGAGTCAAAGACGTGGGCATCGCAAGCACCGTACTTTCCATACTGGTAATGGTGGCCTTCGCAGTAGTTGCTGTATGCGGCTTCCTGAACTGGGGCGGAGATGCGGAGACGGCGTCCACCATATCCTTCAGGATAACGCCTGAACCGGCTGAAGGTATCAGCGACTGGTTCTTCTACATCGCAGGAGGTATATCGATAGGCATGTGGATGTATTCCGGTTATGAATCCATGTCCACGATAGCCGGAGAAGTTGAAAATCCACAAGTCATACCTAAAGGTACGATAATCACAGTGCCGCTGATAATGGCGGTATACATCTTCCCGACAGTGGCAGGACTGGGTTCCATCGGTAACTGGGAAAACTGGGGAACAGAGGCAGGCAGCGTAGGATATTCGGATGTGGTATCGCACTTCTGGGGACCGGCGTTCGGTATCATATTCGTGATCGTTGCGATACTGGCTCAGTGTTCGATATACAACACGTACATCGCATCAGGTTCCAGAGGGTTCTTCTCCCTGGCAGATGACAACCTTGCACCACCTGTTATGGTAAAGTGCGACAAAAAGTTCGGAGTGCCATATGTAGCAGTACTTTCTGTAGGTATTTTTAATCTGATATTCTGCATGTTCCCGTTCGGGTTCATCGTCATACTGGACTGCGCACTGCTGATGGCGTCATATATACTGGTGTACATCTCAGCGATGGTCCTCAGAAAGAGGATACCGGAAGAGGAATACAAGTTCAGGATCCCGGGCGGATACGGATTCCTCTGTCTGATCTGTATAATACCAATTTGTGTTGCTATATTCGCTACATATGTTAACGGATCCGACTACTATCTCGGAGGCATGCTGGGTATAATAACCGGACCGATCCTCTACTTCATCTGGAGAAAGAGATACGGCGGACTCACAGCGAAGGATCCGGAGAGATTCCCTGTCAATAAGAAAACAGGTCTGGCAGAAGGAGACACTAAGCGCATGGCGTTCCTGTTCTTCATAATGACTGTAATGAACATCGCTGCACTGTTCTTCGAACCGTGGTACGAAGGCTGGGACACAGACGACGCCTGGGAATCCGGCGACTATTTCGACGGCATAGTGGAAAATATCAGCGTCGACAAGATACTGGGATCCATCCAGACAGGATTGTATCTGCTGACCGCGGTATGCTTCATACTGATGGTGGTATTCTATTTCATTTATAAGAAATGCGAAAAAAACGGAAAAAATTTACCCGGATAAATGACTGCAAAAGTGTTTCATTTGTGAGACGGCAGAACGAAAATTGCGAAAAATGACCGTTCATTAGAACAAAATCCCCCTGAAAATCTGTGATCAGGGGGATTTTTTGCGCAAACTCGTCAAAAAGTTGTTAAAACAACATGATTTGTGTCGTTTTTTGTAATAATAAGACGTGAAATGCTCAGAAATGAGAAAAATCTCAGAAATATTGACATATTGAATCAAGTGTGAAAAAATAGAAGCATCCATTAGAAAAAGGTATTCCATAATTGCTTTCTGCCCTTGGGAAAGCGTTTGCCCGCTAATGGACAAATCTAATCATATAAATTAGATATGTGAGAAGGAGGCAAATATGTCAGAAGAAAAAAATGCTGTAGCACAGCAGGAAAGCCAGGAACTTAAACGTGGTATTAAGGGCTGGCAGGTTGCGTTCATAGGTCTGGGTGGCGTAATCGGATCATGTTATTTCTTAGGGCTGGGTCTTTGTATCGGAGACATGGGTCCGGCAGTATTCATCGCATTCGCGGTAGTTGGCGTTATAGTATACGGCCTTATGATTTCTTATGCTGAATTACTTGTCAACTTACCGAGAAAAGGTTCATTCGTTGCATATACCAGTGAGTTTATAGGACCTACAGTGTCCACAGGATTCGGCTGGGCATTCTGGTTCAACTGGGTTTGCTACTGCCCTTCAGAGGCTATAGCTGTGGCAACAGTTCTTCAGTCACTGACAGGAGCGAAAAGTGGGACTGCGTATGTTGCGTTTGCAGTAGGTGCTCTGCTTGCGCTGACAATAATCAACCTTTGCGCAGTAGATATCTTCGCAAAGATCGAATCAGGTCTGGCAATCACAAAAGTATGCGTTATTATTTTATTCATTATACTTGCTTTCGGTATCTGGGTTGGCCTCTGGGGCAGCGACGGATTCCTGGGAGCTACAGTAAACTTCGGAAATGCAGATATGAGCTTTGGTGAGCAGCTGTTCCCTAACGGAATGGGAATCGTTATGACTTCAATGGTAGTTGTACTGGTAACTTTCCAGGGTACAGAGATCGTTGGTCTGACTGCTGCAGAAGCTGAAAATCCTGATGAATCAGTTCCTAAGGCTTGTAAGAGTGTTACATATCGTATCGTAGGTCTGTACATGGTACCGATCCTGCTGCTGATCCTCATATTCCCTACTGCACTGGGTAACGATCAGGCGCCGATATTCGCAGATGCTCTGAAATATTATGACCTGAACGGATTCGCACTTATCATGAGTGCCGTAGTACTTATCGCTGCATTCAGCTGTGCGAACACTGGCTTCTACGGAACAGTTAGAGCTATGTACGGACTTTCCATCGAAGGTCTTGCTCCTAAGTTCCTGAGCAAGGTAAACAAATCCGGTAACCCTAAGAACGCTGTATTGTTCACACTGGCATTCATGTGGGTAGTGCTGATCGTAGGTCTCGTATCACAGCTGACAGGATTCCTCGAGAGTCTGTATGCAAGTCTGCTGTCGATGTCAGGCTTCACAGGTACACTGGCATGGGTAGGTATCATCATTTCACAGCTGGTATTCAGAAAACGTCTGAAGGCCAGAGGATATGATCCTGAGAAGTGTCTGAGAGCAAAGGTAAGCAAAGGTCAGGCGTGGATCCCTTGGTTCGCTATGCTGGCACAGATCGCTTGTCTGGTTCTGCTGGCATTCGGTGAAGGACAGCTGCCGATATTCTGTCTGGCATGCGCAGCTATCTTCGTACCGATGATCGTTCGTGTGATCACAGTTAAGACAGGACACTGTCGTGACATCAATGCGCTGGGTAGCGACGAAAAGACGTTCGACGAAACATTCCCTGATCTTACGAAATAAAGTACTATTTTAAGTCATATTATTAGAAATACAGTTTTGTTTATATGAAATTACTACAAGGGAAAACGCCGGTCTGTTTAAAATAGCAGGCCGGCGTTTTGTTGTGATACGCCCGGCGGAACACGTTTTTGAAGGTGTGGCGGAATCGCCTGTGCTGCCCGGACAAATCATGGCGCGCCCGGTGGCGCACGTTTCTGAAGAGCCAGAGTCCCGGATCCGTTCACCCTTGAACCCTTTTTTGATTTTATTCAGGGCGCCGGACGTGATCGGTGTAGTGTCAGGGTGCCGAGAGTAGAAAAACAGAGCTTTTTTTCTGAGAAACCTACCCTTATGATGGTTTGACCTGCCAGGAACCTGAAGATCGCATACAAAATCACAGCGGTAATTTCCGAATGGTAGAATAATCAGCCGAAAAAATCCAAAAACCTACTCTGCGTCTGCATGTATATGTGAATAAATGCAAAACATGGTGTAATAATCCACTATAGAGTAGATTTTTTCAGAAAAAGTCGCGATTTCTCTACCATTGCTGCCCGAAAAAGCAGCACCAGCAGGCCTGCATAGAGCCGGAACCGCAGCATCCACAGCTGATGGTAGATTTTTTACAAAAAACATTCAGTTTTTCTACCATCTGGTCCTGATGAAGGTCGTACATCTGTTATTAGAATACCGAACCCGAGAAATCAGACAGCAAAATCATATTTTTTAATTTTTTTTACAAACCTTGAAATTATCTGACCGTAAAGGCATCTTATTATATATAAAGACTTCTCGAGAGACTTTAAAATAATATGACATTTAAAAAGATAATTATTGATCAAGGAGAAACACACAGGAGCGGGTCCTGCGGGACCCACTCCGATGTGTATAGTGAAATTATGAAATCATATTGCTGGCGTATATTACATGACAAAATAAAACTTTTTTTTATAGCGGTAATGATCATCCTTCCGGTGATCCAGGTTTTTCAGGTATGGCTGACATGCAGGCATTTCGGGCTGGAAACGTACGATCCTATGTATGCGACGTTCCAGAGTCTGCCGGGGATAGCGTTCCATATAACCCACAGGATATATATGTGGTTCATGCCGCTGTACCTTCTGCTCATATTTTCTGAACCCGTTATTGAAGATGCAGAGACACATATGGTCAACTGTCTGGCATGCAGGGCAGGCAGACGCGGATACGTCACACATAACCTGAGGAACAGCTTTGCGTGTTCGTTTTCTCTGATACTGGCAGCGATGCTGATAAATCTGGTACTGTGCTGCATCGTATTCAGAGGTGGCACTTTCATGGGGGTCGATCCGGATGACTCTCCTGAAAATTTACTGTATGTTATATCGAATGCACATCCGCTTATTGCCAATCTGATTTTTGCCATAGTGACGGCATTCATATCGGCTCTGATCTGCACTGTGGGAACGGCAGTAGCGCTGGCTGTTCCGGACAGAAAGATAGTGTACGGTGTCTCGCTGCTGATGTGGTTCATACCTGTCGCATCAAGAAAGTCGCTGATGCTTCTTTTCCAACCCTTTTCGGAATACGGTTTAGGAGATCTGATACCGTTGTTTGCTGTAGTGACGCTATCATATATGGCGATCGTCGCAGCATCCGTTTTCTGGAGGTCCAGATATGAGACGATGTGATATGTGCAAAAGTATCGCGGCAGGCTCAATAATGCCCCTTGTATTTTTCGTGGTAATGGTCATAGATATAAACAGCCTCGTGAAAAGTGAGGCACCTTCTCCGGCAGGTATAATGATGACCGTTCTGGACTTTGCAGGAGGAGGGCTGACCGGATTCGTGATATGTATGCTGCTGTTTATTCCTTCAGTGATCTTGACATCGGAATATGCAGGAGCGAGGGCAAATGCATGGGAGCTGGTGAGATACAGGAACAGGGACAGCTGTACCGCAGTAATGATAAAGAGGCTGCTGATATATACCGTTGTGTTTACTGCAATAACAGAGTTGCTGAAGATCATCGTACTGGCGATATTTACTGATACAGGAATGTTCATATCAGGCGGGATCGCTGAGTATATCGTACTTGACCTCGTCGCAGGGTTCACTTTCTATTACAGAGGACTGATGATATACCATATCATCAGAAACAGGACATCTCACAGAGCAGCCAGTGTGGTTGCCACCGTTATTATTTATTTCATTGAATATATCGTGTATACGTATATCCTGTATCAGTCGCCGGCATGTCCATGCCATGTTCTGACGATCCCTTTCAGAGTGATGACGGGTGAAACGACGTTGACTGCAGGCGTGATGTACATACTGGCTTCTCTGATGATCGATGCTGCGTTGAGCGTATGGCTTGTGGCGGGCATGAGACGAAAGGATGTGATGGATCGTGAGGGATAGCAGAGTTCCATTGATTCTGTTTATTGCCGCATCTGTGGTACAGCTTGTCGCCATGAAAAATGTATACGGGTCGGATATGCCGGGGCTGCCTTTTGCGACTGTTTATGAACCTGAAACCAATATCACCGTACTTATAACCCGGGTGTTCTGCCTGTATATCCCGGTCCCGTTCATGCTGTTTACAGTCAATTGCACAGTGAGAGAACTTTCCGGAGGATACAGCAGACTGATACTGATAAGAGGTTGCAGCAGGGAGCAACTGTTCCGGAAGAAGATGCTGAAGACAGTCCTGATGGTGACCGGCATGGTCCTGTTCATGACGGCGCTGCATGCCATAGCAGGGGAGCACCGATATCATGTCACGCCGGGTCAGATTGCAGACATAATACTGATATACTGGCTTGTAATCATAGACGTGGTGATGCTGGGATACATGATAGAGTTTGTTACAAAACTGAGCGGGAATGCCGTGAACACTGCAGTCAATGTTTATTTTGTAGTTTCACTGCTGGCACCGGGCATAAGCCACAGCAGCATTGCCGGATGTGTATTTTTTCCAGGGATGGCGTTTGCGAAAGCCAATGACGTATATGACGGCACATGTGGAGACACGCATATCATGCAGCTCGCCATGCTGGCGGGGGCTGCACTGATGTGCGGGATATGCATCAGGAGATACAGGAATGCAGATATTTTGTGATATTACAAGATCAAGGGTATCATCAGGAGGATAGAAAATGATAGAAATGCGTAACGTGAGTAAGACGATAAATAAAAACAAAGTGCTGGATAATATCTCATATAAATTCGAGGACGGCATGGTCTATGGCCTTCACGGAGCCAACGGATCAGGCAAGACGATGCTGTTGAGGGCTCTGGCAGGATTGATAGTCCCGACGGAAGGACAGGTAATCTGGAACGGCAGGACGCTGCATGAAGACATCTCGTTCCCGGGGAATACAGGAATAGTCATAGAAAACATGGAGCTGCTGCCGAGGTACACTGCAAGAGAAAATCTGATGTTCCTGTCAAAGATAAAAAACACAGCAGGTGCAGAGGATATAGAGTACACGCTGAAACGCGTAGGACTGGGTAACGCAATTGACAAAAAGGTAAAAAAATACTCTCTGGGTATGAAGCAGAG
>CAJJPZ010000071.1 GCA_905193765.1 uncultured Eubacterium sp. | reverse complement strand
TATGCTTCCTCTCGATTTCCACAAGCTCATCCAGGGCTTCTGTAAATGATCTGTTCCCCCGGTTCACCTCGTCGATATAGGCTTGCACTCGGAACATCCGGCAGCGCTTTTCTGATTTCCTTGACCGTGCCAGTTTCATGAAGCAAAAAATACTGAAAAATTCTCTGCCGAACAGGGTTCATTACAATCTCTGCCAACTCCATATAATACCATCACCCCCATATTATTATCTAAATATATTATATTCTCATTTATGATAATATCAAGAGAGCAGTGAATTTATTCGTAATAATTCTAAGATAAAAATGATCCCCGCGTCTAACGCGGGGTTTTCCTTATACAAAAACCCCCGATTCCAAGGGTTGGAATCCGGGGGTCGTCCACACGAATGTGAGTCGAGCAGCTCCTCGCTGGGATAGATCTTGCGTCGTTGGTCGCCACGGAGCATAGCTCCTGCGACATTTGACGGCGCAATTTCCATTGCTCTCGCATGCTCTGCATGCGAATCGCAAGGACAAGTCGCTGAGTCGTAAAGCACCACGCTCCTCTGTGCTGCTTCGCAGCTTGATTCGCTGTGCTTCTGACAGGGGACCTTCCTGCAGCTCGTTCCTCGCTGGGATAGGTCTCCCTATTCTCCCGGATAAGTTCTGTTAACGCTTTGAGAACTGGCTTGCTCTTCTTGCTTTTTTGAGACCGTACTTCTTTCTTTCCTTCATTCTTGAGTCTCTTGTCAGGAATCCTGCTGCTTTCAGTGCAGGTCTGTACGCTTCTCTGTCTGCTTCGCAGAGTGCTCTTGAGATACCGTGTCTCAGTGCTCCGGCCTGACCTGTGTAACCGCCGCCTCTTACAGTAGCGATAACGTCGAACTTGCCTTCGCATCCAGCGATCTCAAAAGGTCTCTTAACCTCTCTCTTTACGATCTCCATTGCCATGTAATCGTCAAGAGGCTTCTTGTTTACTGTGATATTGCCGTTACCAGGGACTAATCTGACTCTAGCAACTGAAGATTTTCTTCTTCCTGTTCCATAATACTGTGTTTTTGCCATCGTTCAAATCCTCCCTTCCTTAAATATCCAGAACTTCCGGCTTCTGAGCTGCATGATTGTGCTCAGGGCCTGCATAGACTTTTAACTTCTTGTACATCTGTCTGCCGAGTCTGCCGTTAGGCATCATGCCCTTTACAGCGTGTCTTACAGCTTCTGTAGGATGCTTTTCCATCATCTTTTCAAAAGTCACTTCTCTGAGACCGCCAGGATATCCTGTATGTCTCTTGTAGATCTTTTCTTTTCTCTTCTTGCCTGTAACCTCGACCTTTTCAGCGTTGATAACGATAACGTAGTCTCCGCAGTCAACGTGAGGAGTGTAAGTCGGTTTGTTCTTTCCTCTGAGAACAGCAGCGATCTGTGAAGCCATTCTTCCGAGGTTCTTGCCTTCAGCGTCCACAACGTACCATTTACGTTCAACTTCTGCAGGCTTTGCGATAAATGAACTCATTTTCTCATCCTTTCTACCTACTGGGATCACTGCCGGCCTGATATGCAAAATCTCATCGGCAGCACGATCGTTTTCGGCCCTGCCTACTGGGTTCATCCTGAGATAAACTTTTTCGGCGAACTAAAACTTTATTTAGCCGTGCTCGTTCGGACGGATCCCCATCCTGCTCACACGAAAAACTATGCTGCATAACACAGCACAGAATAATTTTATACGCAGAGCTCCCAAAAGTCAAGGACTTATTGAAATAATCGCATTCCCGGCTCCGTATGAACGCGCTGTCATTTCACGAATTCCACATAGAACAGCAGACACGCATCATACTTCTTCAGTCTGTCGTTTTTCTCCGGAGGGACCGACATGTCGAATGACTCCATCTCGTTTGAGTCAGAGCCCGCCTGTGCGCCGAAGTATATGCGTTTCCCGTTTTTGATGCTGACCGTCTCGCCAAGCGTCGACGTCAGCTTGCCTGAACACTTAAGATACGATTTTGCAACCGGGCTGTCCTGACTTACCATGGACCCGTCTTCTGTACCGACCGACAGCCTGATGACATCACCGTCTATCACCGCCGCTACCATGCCCTTCCCGGAATCATCTCCCAGATCCGTCAGATCGCAGGTCATCTTTGTGCCGCTCTTCCCGTTTACCAGCTTACCGTGCTCGTAGTACTCGACCCCTGTATTCATCTCTTTGTAATCCTTTGCGCCCTCGAATCCAGCCATCATCACCGGGGCGGTGCTGCCCACCATCATCATAGTCAGCTGCTTCTCCGACGACGACAGCTGATACGGACTCAGCTTCCCGCTGTCCTTGTCACCGCCAGTTTCGCCATTATTACCACCGCAGCCCGTCAGTAGCAGCATCACAACGACCATGATACACGATATCGCTGCGATCGATTTTTTCTTCATCTTATAATGCTCCTTTCCTGCTCAGTCATCATTCCGAAAACTGAACGTAGAACAGGTATCCCGTTATATCCCCCAGCTCTGCTTTTCCATCTGCCAGCTTTTTAAGATCGATATCCCCGGCTCCTTTCCCGGCAGCATAGAAGAATATCTTCCTGTCTTTCACAATGTCGAGCGGCGCGTCCAGCAGCGAGCATTCATCGGTGCCACCGAAGCTGTAGCCTTTCTCAAAAGTCCGGCTGGTAGACGATGTTTCGCTGTCGTTCCACTCACACGCCATATGCAGCATCTTACCGGAAACATTCACCAGCAACGTACCATTGCTGCCGTCTTCAGGATATTTCAGCTCAGCCTCGACCTCCGGAGACGACTGATTTTTCAGCCTACCCTTTTCATAATATTCATACCCCAGAGTCATCCTGCTACAGCTGCTGTCCGTCACGAACTTCACCACGGACAGCCCCGAAGTGTCATCCACCAGCAGTTCCGCAAGCGCCTCCTCATCGCCGGACAGATCATAGGGCTTCATGATATTCATTTTTTTCCCGCTGTCACTGTCGCCATTTCCACCTTTTTCACCATTATCGCCGCCGCAGCCCGTCAGCGCCATGATGAACACTATGCAAAAACTGATCACTGCAAACAATTTCTTCTTCATTTTTCTCCTCCTTCTTCCTCCCTGCATCATCTGTTATACAAACACTGATCTGTTCGCCATACGATTTCTCTTCTCCGTTCCCGGCCGTGTCAGGATATGCACCCTGACACGCACACAGCTGCCCGCCTGATAACCCCGCAGCCCCGGTCACGGTATTCCCTTTGTATATATAACAGTCCTGCAGAGCATATGTTACACATCGGTCCCATTTTTACAGCAAAATTTTTCGCCGATATGTAAATTTACACGGCAGCTGACCTCATGTTATACTGTTACCGTCGGCAATCTGTGCCGGACACAATAACAGACACGATATCAAGGAGGAAAATATAATGCTTTTCATAGAATACCCTAAATGCACCACATGCAAAAAGGCAAAGAAGTGGCTGGACGATCATGGTCTCCAGTACACCGACCGCCACATCAAAGAAGAGAATCCCACAGCCGACGAGCTGAAAACATGGCATTCAAAGAGCGGGCTGCCACTCAAGCGTTTTTTCAACACCAGCGGCGTGCTCTACAAGGAGATGCATCTCAAGGACAAACTCCCTGAAATGAGCGAAGAAGAGCAGTACCGGCTGCTGGCCACAGACGGCATGCTGGTGAAGCGCCCCATCATAGTAACTGATGGCAAAGTCCTGACAGGGTTCAAAGAAAAAGAATGGGAAGAAACACTGCTTTAACGCAGCCCTCCATCATGTGCAGGCAGCTCACGGACGTTAATGGAGCTGCCTGATACGTTCCACGCATTATACCACACGTTCCACGATCTCACTGCCCGGCAATGGTAGAAAAATCGTGGTCTTTTTTTGAAAAATCCACCCTCGCAGTAAACAGCCCGTCAACAAAGCCGCTGCCGCCGTGACAATGGTAGAGTTTCTGATGATTTTTTTATGATTATCTACCATTGCAGTTCATATCGCCATCATACCTGCTGCGCATCTGCCATCCGCCGGCCTGCATACCTCCCGGATGGCAGGTTTTCGAAAAAAATCTGCTCAAAACTCTACCATCAGCATCGTCGCATCATGGATACCCACGGCACATCAGATGCTACAGTAGGTTTTTCAAAAATAAACAGCAAAAATCCTACCATCACGATCCCGGCCGGCAACAGACCAGGCTTGCGTGCATCACGATCCCGGCCGGCAGCAGACCAGGCCTGTGTGCGTCGCGATCGGTCAAAATGACCGGTCAAAAAAAGTGCATCCGCTATGCTGTTTCCAGCACCAACTGATGCACCGTTAATGACTTTGCACGGATATCACGATCCGCTATCTTGTACAGATATAGTATATGTACGCCGCGTACATGGCGATCATTAGGCCACCTTCAAATCTCCAAAGCTGTTTCTTTCTCCATGCCATGCAGAGCACTGCCATGCTTATCACGATCAGCACCACGGTATCTACGAGATTGCTGAAGATAAAGCTCATCGGGCTTATGACGCCTGCAACGCCCAGCACGAACAGTATATTGAATATATTCGATCCTATGACATTGCCCACCGCGATATCGACTTCGTTCTTGCGCGCTGCAACTACAGATGTAGCAAGTTCCGGCAGGCTTGTACCGAAGGCCACTATCGTCAGTCCGATCAGAGTATCGCTGATGCCGAAGGCTTTGGCGATATCCACCGCACCATCGACTACGAAGTCGCCGCCGAACTTTATGGCTGCCATACCTCCGACGATGAATATCACACATTTCCATACAGGCATTATCTCATAATCCTCCACCTCAAAGTCAGTGACCGATGATCTCCTGGCTTTCATCGCAGTGAAGATCATCCAGATTATGTACCCCACGAACACCACCAGCAGGATGACGCCTTCGATCTGGCCTATCACCATCCTGGTGTATCCGAACAGCAGCAGCAGCCCTGCGCATATGATGGACAGCGGGAACTCCTTTTGCAGTGTCTCCGCATGGACCGGCAGTCTGTTGAAAAGTGCACAGACTCCGCACACCATCATCAGATTGAAGATGTTGGATCCCACAACATTGCTTATGGCCAGTGTATTGCTGCCGCTGACAGCAGCTGTCACGCTGACTGCACATTCCGGCAGACTGGTCCCCATGGCGACTATCGTCAGGCCTATTATCATCGGCGGCACTCTCAGCATCTTTGCCACGGAGGAACTTCCGTCAACAAAAAATCCGCGCCTTTTATCAGCAGGATGAATCCCACGACAAGTACAAAAACAGAAACAGCTATATTCTCCATAAAAAACTCCATTCCGCTGCATGCATCTTATTTAACAACAGTTGCCGCAGCTTTTAAAACCCGTAATTATCTTAACATGGATCTGTTCCAAACCAACCCTTCAGCTCCATGCATCAAACCGCTTCAACCCTGCATCGAACAATACCGGTATATCAGAGACATCTGTTTCTTTTCAAGTCCCTGCCACCATTGTATCAGATCACACATATCCGCAATGATCATCACATCACACCTGTACCCTCCAGCAGTATCTTCACTCCTATGGCGACAAGTATCACGCCGCCGAAGAGATCAGCTTTGGCCTTGTACCTCATGCCAAAGAGACTTCCGATCTTCACGCCCAGCGCGGAACATACGAACGTCACCGCACCGATGAACGTCACCGCAGGCACTATGGAAACCTTGAGGAATGCGAAGGTCACGCCTACTGCCAGCGCATCTATGCTTGTAGCCACCGCAAGTATGAACATGCTTTTCACATCCATGGAACTGTCCACGTTTTCCTCGTCCCCGAAGGACTCCTTCACCATCTTGCCGCCGATGAACAGCAGCAGTACGAACGCGATCCAGTGATCGTACTTCGTGATCATTTCCGCGAAAAAGCTGCCCAGGTAATAACCTATCAGCGGCATCAGCGCCTGAAACCCGCCGAACCAGGCGCCTGCGATACACATGTGCTTTACACGGATCCTGCCCAGCGACAGACCTTTGCATATGGATACCGCGAAAGCATCCATGGAAAGTCCCACCGCGAGAACGAATAATTCAAGAATTCCCATAACCTTCTCCTGTCTCCTCTTGATTTTTCTGCATACACTATGCGATTCCCGTACTGCACCGCCGCATAAACAAAAAACTCACAGACAGCTCAAATAATGCTGCCCATGAGTCTCATCATTTAAAGTAATACCGGGCAGCCTGCCGCCGCTGACCTGCATCCCGCAGGCTCATCCCCGGACATGCCTGTGACATGCATACCTTTACGGTCTGCCGCACTCAAACAAGCATATCCATCGGCTGCTGCCATTATGTCGATAGAACTGCATACCTGCGAAAGCTCCTCAGCCTTTCGCTGTGCCTGACGTCTCTGCTACGACCCGGCGACGTTAAATGCACCGGTCTGCATCCGGTGACGTCTGCATTGTATGCCGACTACTCCCTCCTGGAAATCCTGTTAAGTTTACCACGTTTCCGCCGCTATTTCAATGATAAATATCAAAGATCTTATTGAATATGCCGTCAAATAAGTTTAAACTGTTTACAGGTGTACCGCCATGGCGATTTTGCATAGCCGGCTCGTATACATACGCCCGGCTGCAGCCCCCAGGATCCCGCGGGATACGGTGTTGCCCGCCGATGCTGACCCGATCCGGTCACGCACTCCTGACGGCCCGGACGGATACACACGAATTCAAATTTACGGAGGTAATAAAAATGAACAGGATCCACACTGACAAAGCGCCTGCAGCAGTAGGCCCTTATTCACAGGCAATCGAAATAAACGGAATGGTATACACATCGGGACAGATCCCTCTCGACCCTGCAACAGGCGAGATCGTCGGAGCCGACATCACAGCCCAGGCTCACCAGGTAATGAAGAACCTCATGGAGGTCCTCGCAGCAGCCGGAACGACGCAGGAAAACACAGTAAAGACTACATGCTTCCTCAGCAGTATGGACGATTTTGCAGCTTTCAATGAAGTATATGCACAGTACTTCACAGAAAAACCTGCAAGATCATGCGTAGCTGTAAAAACTCTTCCTAAGAATGTTCTCTGTGAAGTAGAAGTCATCGCAGCTGTTTAAACCAGGACACACCCGGAGATATATATGAAAGAACTTACACTTGAAAAATTCGAAGAGGCGGCGGAGCTGGTCAGGAACGTCACTCTGCCCACCAACCTCGAATACAGCGAGAGCCTGAGCAGCAGGACCGGCGGCAGGATATACCTCAAGCCGGAGAACATGCAGTATACAGGTGCATACAAAGTCCGCGGCGCTTACTACAAGATCGCCACACTGACCGACGAGCAGCGCGCAAAGGGACTCATCACCGCTTCAGCCGGCAACCACGCCCAGGGTGTGGCCTACGCTGCAAAGAAGTTCGGATGCAAAGCTACGATAGTCATGCCGACGGTGACGCCTCTCATCAAGGTGAACCGCACCAAGAGCTACGGAGCTGAGATCGTCCTTCACGGCGATGTGTACGATGACGCCTGCGCGAAAGCCCTTGAGCTGGCAGAGGAACACGGCTACACATTCATCCATCCCTTCGATGATCTTGCGGTAGCTACCGGTCAGGGATCCATCGCCATGGAGATCGTACAGGAGCTTCCTACAGTGGACTACATCATCGTTCCTATCGGCGGAGGCGGGCTGATCACGGGCATCTCCACACTGGCGAAGATGCTGAATCCAAAGATCAAAGTCATCGGCGTCGAACCGGCGGCGGCAGCCAGCATGACGGCCGCTATGGAAAAAGGCGAACCTGTGACGCTGCCAAGCGCCAACACCATCGCCGACGGAACAGCTGTGAAGCGCGTAGGCGAGACCATCTTCCCCTACTGCCAGGAGAACATCCACAAGATACTCACGGTGGAAGACAACGAACTGATCGGCGCTTTCCTGGACATGGTGGAGAATCATAAGATGATCGTTGAAAATTCGGGCCTGCTGCCGGTCGCTGCTCTCAGCCAGCTCGACCTCAAAGGCAAGAAGGCTGTAGTTGTGCTCAGCGGCGGCAACATGGATGTCATCACCATGTCGTCTGTGGTACAGCATGGTCTGATCCAGAAAGACAGGATATTCTCGGTATCCGTGCTGCTTCCTGACAAGGCCGGCGAGCTTGTCAAAGTCGCAAGCATCATCGCAAAGGAAAACGGCAACGTCATCAAACTTGAACACAACCAGTTCGTCAGCATCAACAGGATCAACGCCGTGGAACTCCGTGTGACCATGGAAGCCTACGGCACAGAGCACAAGCTGGCGATCCTGAAAGCCTTGAAAGACGGCGGCTACGAACCTGAGCTCGTGGATACGAAACTGTACTGATAAGATCCCGCATCAGATACAGGCTGACAGTTCCGAAACATGTATTCAAAAGGTCCGGCATGTACAAACAGCGTTTTGATTTCTGTTTTGTGCATGTGTCGGACCCTTTGCTGTTTTTTGCATGTATATTCATTCACTAAAATTCAACGTTTGCGGGATATCACATGCATATCTGTACGCCCGAACTGCCACGGCGAAACGCCGCAGCACTCACCCGAAGCTGTACCTGCGCACTATCTCCGTGATCATGTCCGCGGTCTCTTCTATACCGTATCTGTCGGATCTGAAGGTCATATCGTAGAACTTCATGCCCAGCGAATCTGCCACCAGTCGTCCGATGACCCTGCCACCGCTGCCGTACTCCCTGGCGATGGTGACCACAGCAGGCACTTTCCTCCGGTCATCCGGGCGTATCCTTCACTTTTTTACGGGAGATATCCGGGCGTATCAGCGTTCCGTCCCGGAACGATTTTGCTTTTTTTCTCAACTTATATGCTCATTTTCCGGACACTTTCAGCCGGATGCTGATATTCAGACCGGCCGGCAGTCCTCTCTCTTTGAAAACAGGCGCATCCGGTGGGTTCCGGCACGACCTCCGCAGATCCGCCCCACCGGCAAGGAGATTTCAGATACTTTGAAAAATTTCCTGTCTGATGATATACTTATATTTATCTTTATTATGTCAGAAGAAAGTAGGAAAAGGTAAAAAGATGTTATCAAATACGTTGTTCATTATCTACATGATAATGTGTTTCCTGAGCCTGCAGGCCATAACGCTGGCGCTGATCATCAGGAAGCACACTACTACCGGCAGCACCCGGCTTATCAGAGCTGCCAGAGATTTTGCAATAGTGTCCCTGATACTGGGGCTGGAATACTACATTTCATACTACCGGGAACTGGTGCTCAACGAGTTCGCCGCCGGTCCGCTGATGCGCGGTATCGACGCCATGGTCTTCTACGCCCTGGGGTTCACCTGGGTCAGACTCATCGACGCCATCATAGATTCCCAGGATCCGGCGATGGTCAAGCTCCGCAGGCTCACCAACAGGATATTCCCGTGTCTGATGGCGCTCTCGGCTATAATTTACATAACCATGCTGGATGAATACTATTCCACCAGCGTGCCGTGGCAGGAGATCACGGTCATTGCAGGTGAAGGCGTGCTGGGCATTGTTGTGACATTTTTCACCGTGGCCTACATCGCCCGCGGCTTCCGGGAGATACCCGACAGGTTCAGCCGCAACTACATCATCATCGTCAGCATATTCGTCTGCTTCAACACGCTCTGGAACAATACGGTGGTAGTGCTGGTGTTCATCCATGCGATACACCTTTCCCTGCAGTGTTCGAAACTGTACGCGGTGACGTCGCTGCTGCTGATCATAACCAACGCGCTGACCATAATGTACGTGTACAAGAAGGACTTTTCACCTTTCTATTTCGGGGATATGCAAAAGCCGTCCCGGCAGCTCACCGAGGAGGAGGCCCTCGACATCGTTGCTGAGGATCACCGGCTCACCGAGCGCGAGCGTGACGTCATGATACTGGCATACCAGGGAATGACCAATCCCTTGATCGCGGAAAACCTCTACATCTCGCCTCACACAGTGAAGCGCCACATGCACAACATCTTCGAAAAGCTGGAAGTCTCCTCACGTATGGAGCTGGCCCACCTGGTCCAGACACAGCTCTCCGGCGGCAAATCAGAAAAAGACAACTGACCCGCCCCTCCGATCAGACTTAAGAAAACCAACAATACGAATATAAACCACACCATCCCCCGGCAACCCCGGGGGATTTTTGGATACCTGCGGATTTTTCCCGGTTTTAGCCGGCTCGGAAATGCGACAGCCGGGACTTAGTGAGTCGGAGCACCAGAGGTGCGTTATCCCCAAATCTTTGATATGGTAGAGTTTTTCACAATATTTTTATGATCAACATCCCTGCAAACGTTGAAATTCCAGCGCCATGACCCTATCGGTCCATATCCGTCACCCCCGGTCTGGTACCCCCATGATACCGCGATTGGCCCATTTGGCTAATTGTCTGAATTTTCATTTTGTCGTATGATTCAGACATGGAACGCGGAAGCGCACCACACAGGAAACGTGGAGCACCGATTCCGGCGCACTCATAAAAAATCATTTTTAAACATCATATCATGAGCGCACACAAAGATGACAGCTTGTGAAGCTGACGTGATGCGGAACCCTGCGGGCAGGGAATGATCCGGCAGGTCCGCACAGCACAGCAGACGAAATGCAGTCATCATAATATCGCACAAAGCGATATATACAAATTTATACTTTATATATCTATTGCAGGATATAATCAGAAACGGAGGCAAACTAATGAAATTACTTATTATCGGAGCAGGCGGAGTCGGTACATCAGCAGCGAAGATCATCGCAAGACAGGGCAAGGAAGCAGACTGGGCAGAGAAAATAG
>CAJJPZ010000070.1 GCA_905193765.1 uncultured Eubacterium sp. | reverse complement strand
AGGCAGGGAACTGCTGGCAAAACTCCAGCAGGCACATATATCGACTATACCATATGAAAATATTGATTTTCTGGCAGGCAGAAGGACATACCTTGAACGTGAGATACTATATGAGAAGATCATAAGGAATCATCGCGGAGGTGTATGTTCAGAACTGAATACACTTTATAACTGGCTGCTCGAATCTCTTGGGTACGATGTTGTGAGTTACAATTCCAGGATAATAGCAGAATCCGATGTTTATCAGAGCAGAGGTCACAGAGTCATGGGGGTCAGGACGGAGGGTGATATATGGCTCACGGATGTAGGGTTCAACTATGAACATCACAGGATCCCACTGCTTCTTGAGGAAGGGCTGGTGCAGAACGATGGCGAGTGCAGATACCGACTTGAAAAAGATGAATTCTGGGGCTGGGTCATGTGGCAGGAAAGACCGGGATACGGATGGCGCAGGAAGCTGGGATTCACGGAAGAACCTAATATAGACCTGGATTATGTGCAGGCGACATTTTTTGCAGAAGCGTATCCGGAGTCCAGATTCAACAAGATGCTGAAAGTATCGATACACAGAGATGGTGTTTTCCATGCAATACGTTCAGGTGAGTATCTTGTGGAGCATCACGGCATACAGGAAGTGATAGAAAAGGTAGATTCAAAGGAACATGAGAAGAGACTGCTCAGGGATGTATTCGGTCTCGATGTACGATACTGATGTCCGGCATAGCAGGATAAGGAGAAAAGGAAATGGCAGATACTTTTGCAGTGGAGTTTTTCAGGATATATGACAGGAAAATAATGAATGGAGAGATAACGTTCAGCCAGACAGGTATAAGCAAAGAGGATTTCAGCAGACTTTGCATAGACAGGGAGTTTGTTTTCGACAGGGATAAGCTGGCCATGATATGTGAGAAGATGAGGATGTCCGAGGAAGAGACTGAGCGGATGATTTCATATACAGAAGAATAATAGCTGACAGAAACGGCAGGTGATGAAGATGGATATTGTTATTATGCTGCTGCCGGTGCTTGTAGGCGCAGTCATAGGATACTTTACAAATTATATAGCTATAAAGATGCTTTTCAGACCAAGGAAAGCAATAAAGATAGGCAGCTGGACGCTGCCTTTCACTCCAGGTGTCATACCGCGGAATCAGGCTCGTGTAGCACGTGCATGCGGTGAGGCAGTAGGTGAGCGGCTGGTGACAGGAGAGGATATGTCAGAAGCTCTGAGAAGCAGTACGCTGAGAGAGCATATACTGGATCTGATGACCGGCATGGTCACAGAGACGGAGCATACGATAGGGTATTACCTTGACAAGGCTGCCGGTGCTGCAGAAGCAGGAGATGAAACAGGCGGCAGTGGAGTGCTGGAACAGATCAATAAAGCCATAGCGGATAAATTTGCAGCATCAGCAGGTAAACTGGATTACCAGACCATAATAATGGATACGGCAGGAGTTGCCATACTTGAGAAGACACAGGGGACAATGGCAGCCATGTTCATAAACGAAGAAAGAGTCCAGTCTCTCGCAGGCCCCATAGGCGAGAAGATGGAGGAATATATCGCAGAGCATGGTGCAGAGATAGCCCTGCCTGTCATAAGAGAAGAAACCGCCAGGCTGGCGGCAATGAAGCCTGCAGAGGTGCTTGAAGATGCTGATATAACTGAAGAACCTTCGGATTTCATCAGGAGAACGATCGGAGTGATATATGATAAGCTTTCAGAGGATGTGCTGGCAGGTGCGGTAAAGCATATAGATGTATCCTCACTCGTAGAAAAGAAAATAAATGAGATGGATGTCAGAGAGCTTGAGGATCTGGTACTTTCTGTGATGAAAAACGAGCTTCAGGCAGTCATCAATCTGGGAGCACTGATAGGTGCAGTGATAGGAACTGTGAACATATTCATTTAGGGAAGTCTGTATCATGGATCATATAATATCTTTTATGAAAATCTGCCTGAACAGGGCATATATACTGATACGCTGGCTTCTGCTGGCCGGAATAACCGGTATCGTACTGGGAATACTGGGTGGTGCTTTTGTGCTTTGTATAAACGAGGTGACAGGATTCAGGACAGAGCATCCCTGGATGCTTTACATACTTCCGGCAGCAGGGATCGCTATAGTGGCAGTCTACAAATCAGATAAATTCGGTACAGGAACCAACTGTGTTCTTGAGGGGATACATTCGGGGACATACGTACCACTCAGGATGGCGCCACTGATAATAGTTTCCACAGTTATAACTCATGCTTTCGGCGGGTCAGCCGGCAGGGAAGGTGCGGCTCTGCAGCTTGGGGGCAGCATAGGAGGCTCTCTGGGAAAGCTGATGAAACTTGACGAGTACGACCGGAAAATCATGATAATGTGCGGCATGAGTGCAGCCTTTTCTGCACTTTTCGGGACACCGCTTACAGCAACGGTATTTTCAATGGAGATAGTAAGTGTGGGAATCATGCATTATGCAGCGCTGGTGCCTTGCTGCGTGGCTGCCCTGACGTCATCAGAGGTGGTGAAGATCATGGGTGTCCATGAAACAGCATTTTCTATACCGTCAGAGATACATATGGGGGCGAAAGGTATGGTGCTGACGATTATTTTTGCTGTACTCTGTGCAGGTGTAAGTATAATATTCTGCAAGCTTCTCCATGGTACCGGGAAATACCTGCAGACACGTATAGAAAATCCATGGATAAGGATAGTTGCGGGAGGTGCAGCCATCGTGCTGCTGACGAAGATACTGGGGACGACAGACTATCTGGGGACAGGCATGGATGTGATAGTGGATGCGCTGGACGGAAAAGTCTTTTTCGCTGCATTCGCACTGAAGATGATATTCACAGTAATAACGCTGTGCAGCGGATATAAAGGCGGGGCGATAATCCCAAGCCTTTTCGTGGGAGCCACTTTCGGGTGTCTCTTCGGGCAGATAGCGGGATTTGGTGCACCGGTCTTTGCAGCCTGCGGTATGGCAGCTGTATTCTGCGGTGTGACCAACTGCCCGGTAACATCACTGCTGCTGGCATTCGAACTTTTCGGCATGGAATATATGCCGTATTTCCTGATAGTCGTAGCCATAAGCTACATGGAGTCGGGGTATTTTGGTCTTTATGAGAGCCAGAAACTGATGTATTCCAAGACAAAGCTCAAGTTCATCAACAGAAAAGCGAAGTGATGACAGCAGCTTATTTTTGTAATATTTGCACATATCTATGGTATGTGATATCATGAACTCATCATAAACGTTATTTTTATAGCATAGGAAATTTCTCGTATTTTTATCTACGGGACAATCATACAGGTATTTATGGAAGTGTTTAATAAAAATCACAAAAATGACCGCGGCTCTGCGGGTATGCTGAGGAGATTTTTCCAGTTTCCGGATACAGTGACAGGTATGATAGCTATGATAGTGCTGCTTCTCGCTGAGTCGGTATTCATACTTTTTCTCAGTGCACTGGATATACTGCCGGGAAAATTCATGGTAGCGGTGATAATACTGCTGCTGATCGCGGATGTCGCAGTATTGCTGCTTATCAACAGGAAACGGCGCAGAAGATCTGTTCCGGCAGGAGGACTGATCCTGACGGCCATACTTCTGATAATTATGAATCTTGCCGGGTTCTATCTTTACAGTACATATGATACGTTCAGCAAGATAAGCGGACATCTTGTGCAGACGGAAACTTTCTATGTCATAGTGCTGAAAGATGGAAGCTATGAGAAGGCAGAAGATATCGCAGGAAAGACTGTGCATGTCTCAAAGGCAGAAACAAGAACATACAAGGAAGCAAAGGGCAAGCTGGTCACGAAGGAAGATGTCGTGTATGAAGAGGAGGAAGATCTGGTGACCACCGGCCATGTGCTCATCGATGGGGCCGGTCAGGAACATGACGAAATAATATTCGTCAGCAGGAACAACTACCAGATGATCTGTGAAGAGATAGACGGATTCAGGAAAAACACGAAGATAATATACAAGGTGCCAGTAGAGGTGAAATCGGACAACAACTCAAAAAAGGTGAATGTGACCGAGGATTCATTCAACATCTATATCACTGGGATAGATGTTTTCGGCAATATAGACCAGGTTTCCCGGAGCGACGTCAATATGATAATAACAGTGAATCCGAAGACAAAGACGATACTGTTGACATCGATACCGAGAGACACGTATATACCGCTCCATTCTTTCGGCGCGCTTGACAAGCTGACTCATTCGGGGATATATGGCGTGGATGAGACAGTGGATACAGTCGAGGACTGGCTCGATATCGAGATAAACTACTATGTGAGGATCAATTTCTCCATGCTCATAAGGATCGTCGATGCCATAGGCGGGGTGGACGTTGATTCACCATATGCTTTCAAATCAGCGGTTTCCGACTACACATACAAGAAGGGCATGAACCACCTGGATGGCAAGGCTGCGCTGTATTTCGCGAGAGAGCGCAAGTCTTTCAAGGATGAGGATGAGCAGCGTATCAGGAACCAGCAGATCGTGCTGAAGGCTATGATAGAGAAGATAACCGGAAGTACCGCACTGCTTACAGGATATACAAAGATACTTGATGCGGTAGAAGGAAAGCTGCAGACGGATCTAAGCGACAGAGACATATCCTCACTTGTGAAGATGCAGCTCGACGATCTGGGCAAATGGAAAATCAGGACCGTGTCTGTGACCGGTGAGGGCGCATACGAATACACCTACAGTATGGGTCAGCGTGAACTGTTCGTATCCATACCGGATGAGAACTCAGTGAAGAAAGCAAAAGAAGAAATCAACAGCGTTATGTATCCGGTTGAATGACAGATACCGGCGACATGGCAGATACAGAGAAAGGCAGTATATAATGCAGATAATAGCTTTCGCAGTACTTATGGTGATATTATTCACGACAGGGATCATACTTATAACAGCAGGAGTGATAGTTGCTGTGGTCGGCAGGCGCATGAGAAAAAAAGGCAGAGTCGTGAAATGGCCTGTGGTGGTATCTGTCATAATGATATGTGCAGGGGTCGCAGCGACAGTCATACCGGCAGGCTGGATCATGATGATACGGACTGCTAACGGGACTGTTGCAGATGAATACAAAGATACCGGAAAAATGGTGGTATGGGAGAAAGGCAGCAGTTTCACATATGATGGGAGTGTGTATGCGAATCTTGATGACAGGCTCGAAGACAGCACTGCTTATATGATGATAGTGAACTGCAGTGGGGATAATGATGATATAGCATTCAACATAAGAAAAAAGACGGGATTCTGGCAGATACTGCTGAATGCATATGAAAGAGACAATGTATATCATGTCGAAAGCAGCACCGGTATAAAAATGTATTACTGCAGCAGCGGACTTTACTGCAGTGAGAAAGATCTTGAAAAAGCCGTCGCTTATTACAGTGATACAGACAACTACGAATGGCTTGTGGCTGAGGATAAATATGAAAAAGAGAAAGAGTATACCGTTAGTCTCAGCAGCAGTGAAAAGAAATTTTTCGATGGGCTCGATGCAGCAGATGCGAAGGTCGCCCTGGATCTTGAGAATCTGGATGAAGCGGTTTCTCTGATCAAACGTAGCAGTGACGGACTGATAGAGTTCGAAACTACTCTGCTGAGAGTCGGAGACAAATGGTACTGGGACAGCGATAAAAGTCCGGCTGAGACTTCAGATGATGGTTTTTACAGTATGGCAGAGGAGCTTCCTGAAAAAACAGGGGATGTCATAACTGATGCATTGAAGTAGGTTGAAAGGCTTGATAGTATTTGGTACAGAGAACAATCATCTGGTGATTATGATGTTGAATCAGATAAAATGAGTATGAAATACTGTGTTTTTGTTGATATACACATAAAAACGTGGTATTTTTATAGAAAACAAACAACAAACAAACCGATGAAGCGGAGATAAAGGCAGTGGTGCGCCCACAGAGAGTCCGGGATGGTGCGATCCGGATGGAAATGCAAGCTGTCAAATGGACCGCCGAGGGCACAGTCAAAGGTATATCTCAGTATCGCCGAGTATTCTGTGACGTGGAGGCATACGTCAGTTGCCGGGAGTGTGAAGGCACTTCGCAGAGAGCATGGGTCAGACCATGAAGCAAGGTGGCACCGCGAGCTTAACTCGTCCTTGATAGAAACAAGTTTTCTATCAGGGATTTTTTTTATGCCGGCAGGGAACAGCAAACGATAACATTCAGGAGGTAATATAAATGTATCCATCACTTGACAAGGTAAAGGAAATAGCAGCATCCGGAGATTACAGACGTATCCCTGTATGCAGGGAGATGCTTTCAGACAGGTATACGCCTGTGGAGGTAATGAGGACACTGAGGAAGGCCAGCAGGCACTGCTACCTTCTGGAAAGCGCCAGCCAGATTGAGGTATGGGGGAGGTATTCGTTCCTGGGATACGACCCCAGGATGGAGATAACATGTCTGGACGACGTGGTGACAGTAAGAGAGACCATGCCGGACGGCAGCGAGAAAAAGGAAACAGTGACAGTGAGCCATCCGGGAGACGTGCTGAGAAAGATCCTTGCAGATTACAGGACTCCTGCCATGGAGGATATGCCGTCATTCACAGGTGGTCTTGTGGGATATTTCTCATACGACTATATCAAATACAGCGAGCCGAAGCTGAAGCCGCTGATGAGCAGCAGACCTGACGAAGACGAGAATCAGGAGTTCAGAGACATGGACCTGATGCTTTTCGATAAAGTCATTGCCTTCGACCATTACAGACAGAAGCTTCTGCTGATCGCAGGTGTGAGCACCGATGATATAGAAAAGTCATATGAAGAAGCAGAGCAGATCCTCGAAGATATGGCACAGCTGATAAAACACGGTGAAAAGGAAGATTTCAGACCACTGCAGCTGAAATCAGAGATAAAGACACTTTTCTCGGAGGAACAGTACTGCAGCATGGTGGAGAAAGCCAAACAGTATATACATGAGGGCGACATTTTCCAGGTGGTGCTGTCGAACCCGATGAGAGCAGAGGCAGAAGGCAGCCTCTTCGATACATATAGAGTGCTGAGGACAGAAAATCCGTCACCATACATGTTCTACTTTTCCAGCGACGACATAGAGCTTTCAGGAGCGTCACCTGAGACGCTGGCAAAGCTCCAGGACGGCAGGATAAGTACGTTCCCGCTGGCAGGCACAAGAGTGAGAGGCAGGAACGATGAAGAAGACAAGGCTCTTGAAGCTGAACTTCTCAGTGACGAGAAGGAGCTGGCGGAGCACAACATGCTGGTGGATCTTGGCAGGAACGACATAGGCAAAGTCAGCGAACTGGGCACAGTGAAAGTCGAGGAATACCTTTCCATAGAAAGATTCTCCCACGTAATGCACATAGGCTCCACCGTGACAGGAAAACTCAGAAGCGACAAGGATGCAGTGGATGCAGTGGACGCAATACTTCCGGCAGGCACGCTTTCCGGAGCGCCTAAGTTCAGAGCATGCCAGATAATCGACGAGCTGGAGGGCGACAAGCGAGGCGTATACGGCGGAGCCATCGGATATCTCGACTTTACAGGCAATATGGACACATGCATAGCCATAAGACTGGTTTACAAGAAGAACGACAGGATCTGCATCAGAGCAGGCGCAGGCATCGTTGCAGACAGTGTTCCGGAAAATGAATTCACAGAATGCCGCAACAAGGCCAAGGCAGTAGTGACAGCAATAGAAATGGCAAAGGAGGGTCTCGAATGATTTTGCTCATAGACAATTACGACAGCTTTTCATACAATCTGTACCAGCTGGTAGGTTCGGTGGAAAGCGACATCAAGGTCATCAGGAACGATGAATACACGATAGAGGAAATAGAAAAAATGGAGCCGGATGCGCTGATAATATCGCCGGGACCGGGCAGACCGGAAGACGCCGGCGTGTGTATAGATGCGATAAAATATTTTGCAGAAAAAATGCCGATACTGGGTGTTTGTCTGGGACATCAGGCCATATGCGAAGCATTCGGAGGAAGGGTCACATATGCAAAGGAACTGATGCACGGAAAGCAGAGCAAAGTATATCAGGGCGGCAGCGGCAGACTTTTCAAAGGCATGGGACCTGAGTTCAAGGCAGCGAGATACCATTCCCTGTCAGCTGCAGCAGAAGATCTCCCGGAGTTGCTTATGGTGACAGCCGAAGCAGAGGACGGAGAGATAATGGCAGTGGAGCACAGAGAATATCCTGTATTCGGAGTGCAGTTCCATCCGGAATCTGTAATGACGCCTGAAGGCAGGAAGATGATAGAGAATTTCGTGGAGGCAGTGAGAAAATGATAAAAGAAGCGATACTTAAACTTGCAAAAAAAGAAGATCTGACATATGGCATGGCAGAAGAGGTGATGAACGAGATAATGAGCGGCAAGGCCACTCCTGTACAGATGTCGGCATATCTGACGGCGCTGGCGCTGAAAGGCGAGACTATAGACGAGATAACTGCATCGGCTGCAGGGATGAGAGCGCACTGTATCAAGCTGCTCCATGATATGGATGTGCTTGAGATAGTAGGCACAGGCGGAGACGGTTCCAATTCTTTCAATATATCGACGACATCATCGCTGGTCATCGCAGCGGCAGGCGTTCCTGTGGCAAAGCACGGCAACAGGGCAGCATCGTCAAAGTCAGGTGCAGCAGACGTCCTGGAGGCTCTGGGAGTGGATATAACCATACCGCCTGAGCGCAGTGCTCAGCTGCTGAAAGATATAAACATATGCTTCCTGTTCGCTCAGAACTATCATGTTGCCATGAAATATGTGGCTCCTATAAGGAAAGAACTGGGTATCAGGACAGTATTCAACATTCTGGGACCTCTCAGCAATCCGGCAGGCGCCAACATGGAGCTGATGGGAGTTTTTGACGAATCTCTGGTGGAGCCGCTGGCTCAGGTAATGGCAAAGCTGGGAGTTGCCAGAGGCATGGTAGTCTACGGACGTGACCGCCTTGACGAGATCTCCATGTGCGAATCAACAGCTGTGTGCGAGATAAAGGACGGCTGGTTCCAGTCATACGAGCTGACTCCGGAACAGTTCGGTTATGAGAGATGCGACAGGAGCGAGCTTACAGGTGGCACGCCGGAAGAGAATGCAGAGATAACGAGAGCTATTCTGGAAGGCAGAGAAAAGGGTGCTAAGAGGCAGGCAGTCTGCCTCAATGCGGGCGCAGCACTTTACATAACAGGCAGGACTGAAACCATTGAAGAGGGCGTGAGACTTGCCGAGAAACTCATAGATGAAGGTGCAGCTCTGAAGAAGCTCGATGAATTCATCACAGAAAGTAACAGGAAATAGAACGTCATGGGAAAAGGAGATATAAATGGCTGAAGCGTCAGATATACTGCTGGAAATAGCAGAGAAAACAAGGCAGAGAATAGAAAAACAGAAGGAAATCAGGACTCTTGAGGAAGTCAGATCACAGGCTGAAAAGATCAGAGCAGAAGAACTGTCAGGGAAAGCCAAAGCACCGTCAGACCGTACTTTCCTCGAAGCTCTGAAGACTTCGGGGATATCATATATCTGCGAGGTGAAGAAAGCTTCGCCGTCAAAGGGTGTCATTGCAGAAGATTTCCCGTATCTTGAGATCGCAGCAGGGTATGAGGCAGCAGGAGCGTCAGCCATATCATGTCTGACAGAGCCTTTTTATTTCAAGGGCTCGGACAGGTATCTGGCAGAGATAGCGTCGGCTGTTGATATCCCGGTGCTGAGAAAGGATTTCACCGTTGACGAGTACATGATATATGAAGCGAAGACCCTGGGAGCGTCAGCTGTGCTGCTTATATGCAGCCTGCTGGATGATGAACAGCTGAGAGAATATATCGACATAGCACAGTCCCTTGGGCTGGATGCTCTGGTGGAAGCCCATGACGGAGATGAAGTGCTGGCTGCTGTGGATGCAGGTGCAAAGATCATCGGCGTGAACAACCGTGATCTCAGGGATTTCACAGTGGATATGAACAACAGCATCAGGCTCCGCAGGATGGCTCCGGCGGATACAGTTTTCGTATCGGAGAGCGGCATAAAGACTGCGGATGATATAAAGAGCCTAAGAGACAACAACGTGGATGCTGTCCTCATAGGCGAGACTCTGATGAGGAGCAGCGATAAGAAAGCTGCGCTGCAGCAGCTCAACGGAGGTCCGCTTTAAAATGGCAGACCGGATATGCAAAGCAGACTTTACGCAGCTTGCAGAGAAAGGAAAGCAGAGATGACAGGAATGAAAACAGGACTTGGCAAATGCCCTGTAAGGCTTAAAATATGCGGTCTCAAGCGTATTGGTGATATACGATACGTAAATGAGGCGAAGCCTGACTTCGCAGGTTTCATCGTGGATCATCCGAAAAGCCACAGAAGCGTCTCACCCCAGCAGCTCAAAGTGCTGACAGAGGCTCTTGACGATGATATAATATCTGTCGGCGTTTTCGTTGATGCAGATCCGGAGCTTATCGCAGGACTTTACAATGAAGGCGTCATAGATATGATACAGCTCCATGGCAGCGAAGACGACGGATACATAAAAAAGCTGAAAGGAATGATAAGAAGCGACAGACACTCAGGACAGGCATATACGGGTCCTGTGATAAAAGCATTCGCAGTAAGATCTGTGCAGGATCTTGAAAAAGCGCAGAAATGTACGGCAGATCATATCCTGCTGGATCAGGGCAAAGGAAGCGGGACGACTTTCGACTGGTCTTTAGTTGCAGAAAACAGAGACAGGATAACAAGACCGTTTTTCCTTGCAGGAGGACTGGATGCGGGCAATATCCCGGATGCCGTAAGGCTCATGCAGCCTTGGGTGCTGGATCTCAGCAGCAGCGTGGAGACAGACAAGATCAAAGACAGAGAAAAGATAATGCAGGTGATGCGTACAGTACGCAGCCTGTGATATACAGAAGACAGGAGGTAATATATGACCAAGGGTAGATTTGGTGTGCACGGCGGACAGTATA
>CAJJPZ010000069.1 GCA_905193765.1 uncultured Eubacterium sp. | reverse complement strand
CTGAAAAAATCCGGACAGGTCATATAAGTATAATTGCATATGATGTTTTTGGAAAGGGGGCAAAATGCAGATTATAAAAAAACTCAAGGCATGGAAGGTCAATACACTTACGAAAGAAAATATTAAAAAAACTGCCGCTGATTTCTTTATACTGCTGGCGGCATGCTGTATCAGTGCGTTCTCAGTAGTAGGCGTCATGATACCAAATGGATTGACCTCAGGAGGGATAACCGGTATAGCCAGGATGATGCAGAATTATGTCAGCATCGATTTCTCGTTATTGTATTATCTGCTTGCCATAGTAGTGGTGGTGCTTGTGGCAGTGTTTCTGGGATGGAAGGAAGTCAGGAAGATACTGTTGCTGGCAGTAATGTACCCTACAGTGCTTGCAGTATTCGAACAGTTCGATATACAGCTTCTCGAAGACAGGGATATACTGCTGGCAGCCGTGTTCTGCGGTGTTTTTTCGGGAATATATGTGGGGCTGATTTTCTGGAGAGGATATGCTTCGGCAGGTACAGATGCGATTGCCAAGATATTCAGGAAAAAGCTGTTTCCAGGCATCAGCCTCAGCAAGATACTGCTCTGTATAGACGCAGTGATAATAATAGCATCAGCTTTCGTATTCGGCAGGAATATAGCGCTCTATGCACTGATAACACAGGTTATAATAACCAAGACATCTGAGATGGTGCTGTATGGTTTCGAGAGCAAAGTCGTACAGCTCACGGTGATAACTACAGAATGTGAAGCTATAAGGAACTATATAATCACTGAACTTAACCGTGGAGCCACAAGTTTTGAGGCAAGGGGTGAGTATACAGGGCGTGATATGCGTCAGATAATGCTGCTGTGTTCTCCGAGAGAAAGTATACTTGTGAAGCGCAAGATCGCACAGATAGACCCTCATGCATTCGTGACTGTGTCGAGAGTTGAAGCCGTATGGGGCACAGGTCGCGGATTCAGCGATATAGACAGCGAAAGCTGATAAAAAAGACAGGATTTTATGATTATACTATAAGAAACCGGTTGCATGCGACCGGTTTCTGTAGTATAATATCACAGTAAATTTGTGCACATGAATATAAAAAATAAGGAAGACGGCAGGCAGCTGGGGTCTGGATTATCCCTCCCACTGCAACCTGGTACAGGTGCCTGAACCCTTATGTTTTTTATTTTATGGGTACTTTTTTTATGCGAGGAGATCGCTTTTACATGGCCTGTCCGTATCAGGCGGGCAGATAATATATATCAGGTCGAACAGTAAAAAGGAGTGAGAGAATATGAAGAAGTACATTTTCGTTACAGGTGGAGTAGTTTCAGGTCTGGGCAAAGGCATAACAGCAGCTTCGCTGGGCAGACTTCTCAAGGCGAGAGGTCTCAGGGTGGCTGCACAGAAGCTGGATCCGTATATAAATGTGGACCCGGGTACGATGAGCCCGTATCAGCACGGCGAAGTCTATGTCACAGAGGATGGAGCGGAGACAGATCTGGATCTGGGTCATTACGAAAGGTTCATAGATGAGAACCTCAACAAGTACTCCAATCTGACGACAGGCAAAGTGTACTGGAATGTTCTCAACAAGGAGAGAAAAGGCGAATACCTGGGCAGCACTGTACAGGTGATACCGCATATAACCAACGAGATAAAGGAGTTCATCTACAACGTGGGCGAAAGCGGCAATGCAGACGTCATAATCACTGAGATCGGAGGTACTGTAGGCGATATAGAGAGCCAGCCTTTCCTGGAGGCCATAAGACAGGTATCATTGGAACAGGGCAAGGAAAACTGCCTTTTCATACATGTGACCCTGGTTCCTTATCTCAAGAGCTCCGGTGAACATAAATCCAAACCTACCCAGCACTCTGTCAAGGAACTGCAGACCATGGGTATCAGACCTGATATCATCGTGATGCGTTCGGATGAACCTATAGATCCGAGCATAACCGAGAAGATATCACTGTTCTGCAATGTAAAGCCTGACTGCGTCATAGAGAACATCACACTACCAGTGCTTTATGAAGCTCCGCTGATGCTTGAAAAAGCGAAACTTTCATGGATCGTGTGCAGGGAGCTTGGAATAAACGCAGGTCCGTGCGAGATGGAAGAATGGAAAGCCATGGTGGAAAGGATCAAAGGCAGGAGTGAGAATGTCAGGATCGCCGTAGTAGGAAAGTATGTGAAGCTGCATGATGCGTATCTTTCAGTTGCAGAGGCGCTGCGCCACGGCGGATATGAGAACAACTGCCATGTGGATATAAAATGGATCGAAGCCGAAGATGTGACAGATGAAACTGCAAAGGAGCTTCTTGGCGATGTTTCGGGCATACTGGTGCCGGGAGGCTTCGGAGACAGAGGCATAGAAGGCAAGATAAACGCAGCGAGATTCGCAAGGGAAAACAAGGTGCCATACTTCGGCATATGCCTGGGTATGCAGATCGCAGTGATGGAATTCGCACGGAACATGCTGGGCATCAGTGACGCCAACTCCGGAGAGTTCGATGAAAACTGCAGGAACAAGGTCATCGATTTCATGCCTGACCAGTATGGAGACATACCTAAGGGTGGCACAATGAGGCTTGGAGCATATCCATGCAGGATAACGGAAGGGACCATCATGGAAAGAGCTTACGGTACGCTTGATATCTCGGAAAGACACAGACACAGATATGAATTCAACAATGACTACCGTGAGAGATTCACAGAAGGCGGTATGGTGATAGCAGGTACATCGCCTGACGGAAGACTTGTGGAGGCCGTAGAACTTCCGGATCATCCGCATTTCGTAGGGGTACAGTATCACCCTGAGTTCAAGAGCAGACCCAACAAGGCGCATCCTCTTTTCAAAGAGTTCATAAAGGCAGCCTGTGAAACAGGCGGAAACAGATAATGCGTGACGGGTACAGGAGGTCATACAGGAGATGTACATAAAGAATGCGACCATCGCAGTGATTTTCAGAGTCATATTCATCATAGTATGTGGAGCAGGGCTTGTCGTGAAGCTGATGGATTCGGGTACGGGTCCGGATGTGCTGCTGGGGGATTTCGCCTTTGCAGCCAATGCACTGTCGCTGATATATTTCGCATATCTGGTCATAGCAAGACCCGGATATGAACGCGGTACGCTGAGAGGCGCTGTAACGATATATATGATACTGACTTTCATCGTTTACTACTATATCGAATTCGGCGCCGGAGGCATATCGGATGGTGGACTTTCGCTGTCGGGATATCTGCTGTGGTTCATTTCACCTGTGATGGCTTTTATCGACTACCTGCTGTTCTGCCCGAAGGGGTGGTTCACGTCGTATTGTCCGATGATATGGGCTGTGATCCCGGTGCTGTTCAATGTTGCTGTTTATATAGTCAATCTTACAGGTACAGGGATAAAACGTATAGCATATTTTGATATCATGGGTATGAACCATTTGTTGACGCTCTTTGTGTTCCTGGGGATAAGCTATCTGCTGTTTCTGGCTGACAGTCTGATGGCCGGCAGGAGGCGATGACAAAAGCACCTGAAGTATGTAAATAAAATATATGATGATTTTTCTGCTTGTCAGAACACTCTGCGACATGAGTGCTCTGCAGGCAGGATTTTTTTTGAACAAAGCTATTGCAATATACCCCTAAGGGGTATATAATACGAATCGTAAAATACCCCCAAGGGGTATACTGGAAACAGATATGAAAACGATATCATTCATAAACTGGAGGTATATGATGGATAATAAGGATAAGAAAGACGGCTGCTGCTGTCAGCGCAGTCACCGCACCAAGGAACGGTCGGAACGTGAGTACAAAGACCTTGTGAACCGCCTGAGCCGCATAGAAGGTCAGGTCAGAGGGATAAGAAAAATGATCGACAGCGATGCATACTGTACAGACATACTGGTGCAGGTATCAGCAGTCAATGCAGCCTTGAACAGTTTCAGCAAGGTGCTGCTTTCCAATCACATACACACCTGTGTAGTGGATGATATACGCGGAGGCAGGGATGAAGCGGTAGACGAACTTGTGGATCTGCTGAAGAAGCTTATGAAATAAAAAATCAGGCTTAAAGGAGATTTTGTATTATGGATCAGTATACAGTAACAGGAATGAGCTGTGCCGCATGCAGTGCCAGAGTAGAAAAAGCGGTCAGCAAGGTGCCGGGTGTGATGTCATGTTCGGTAAGTCTGCTGACGAATTCCATGGGCGTTGAAGGCAGCGCACCAGCTCAGGATATAATATCGGCAGTTGAAGCAGCAGGATACGGTGCCAGGAAAAAAGGCTCGGGCAGAGGATCGGCCGGTACATTACCCGGTGAAGAAATGCTGCAGGATCACGAGACGCCTAAACTTAAAAAGAGACTATGGACTTCGGTAGGCTTTCTGGTGGTGCTGATGTATCTTTCCATGGGACATATGATGTGGGGATGGCCGGTACCTGATGTACTTGCAGACAATCATGTAGCCATGGGGCTGATACAGCTGTTGCTTACAGGTATCATCATGGTCATAAACCAGAAGTTTTTCATAAGCGGTTTTTCCAGCCTGCTGCACAGAGCACCGAACATGGATACGCTGGTGGCGCTGGGAGCAGGAGCGTCCTTCGTTTACAGTCTTTGCATACTGTTCGCTATGACAGATGCTCAGGTCAGGGGCGATACGGCAGGCGTCATGAGATACATGCACGATTTCTATTTCGAATCTGCAGCAATGATACTGACGCTGATAACCGTAGGAAAGATGCTGGAAGCTCACTCCAAGGGAAAGACGACAGATGCGCTGAAAGGGCTAATGAAGCTGGCGCCTGATACGGCGGTGGTGATACAGGACGGCGAAGAGGTAACAGTCCCTGTAGAGCAGGTTAAAAAAGGCGATATCTTCGTCGTGCGCCCGGGAGAGAACATACCGGTGGACGGCATCGTTGTTTCAGGAAACAGCGCGGTCAATGAAGCGGCTCTGACAGGAGAAAGTATACCGGTCGACAAAGCAGAAGGCGACAGAGTATCCGCCGCAACGGTGAACCAGTCGGGATTCATCCGCTGCGAAGCCCTCAGGGTAGGCGAAGATACGACGCTGTCACAGATAATACAGATGGTCAGCGATGCGGCCGCAACCAAAGCTCCTATAGCAAAGATCGCCGACAAGGTATCGGGGATATTCGTACCGGCAGTCATAACCATAGCCGTGATAACTTTCATAGTGTGGATGCTCACAGGACAGTCCTTCGGATTTTCACTTTCAAGAGCTATCTCGGTACTTGTCATAAGCTGTCCGTGTGCGCTGGGTCTGGCAACGCCTGTAGCTATCATGGTAGGAAACGGCATGGGTGCAAAGCACGGTACCATGTTCAAGACAGCTGTATCTCTTGAAGAGACCGGTAAGATGCAGATAATAGCAATGGACAAGACTGGCACGATAACAAAGGGCGAGCCTGTCGTGACTGACATAGTACCTGCAGAAAATATCACGGAAAATGAACTCCTTGAGATGGCATACAGTCTGGAAAAAATGAGTGAACATCCGCTGGCACAGGCTGTCATAAAAGAAGCTGAAAGCAGAGGGATATCAGGCAGCGAGGTCACTGATTTCAAAGCACTTCCGGGAAACGGCCTTACAGGGGCATGCAGCGGAGCGGTGATAAAAGGCGGAAACACTGCACTGATAAGCGGAGCTTCCGGTATGGATGACAGTGTGAAAAAGCAGGCAGAAGCCCTGGCCGGGGACGGCAAGACACCACTTTTCTTCAGCAGAGACGACCGGTTCATAGGTATGATAGCCGTGGCTGATGTGATAAAGGATGAGAGCCCGCAGGCGATAAAGGAACTGCAGGACATGGGTATAAAAGTCGTGATGCTCACAGGCGACAACCAGAAGACAGCAGCAGCCATAGGCAGACAGGCAGGCGTTGATGAAGTCATCGCAGGCGTGCTCCCTGACGGCAAGGAAACTGTTATAAAACGTCTGAAAGAAAAGGGCAGGACAGCTATGGTAGGCGACGGCATAAACGATGCGCCGGCGCTGACAAGAGCCGATATCGGCATCGCCATAGGCGCAGGTACAGATATAGCGATAGATGCAGCGGATGTGGTGCTGATGAAGAGCAGACTGACAGACGTACCGGCTGCCATAAGGCTGAGCCGTGCCACGCTCAGGAACATACATCAGAATCTTTTCTGGGCGTTCATATACAATGTGATAGGCATACCCCTCGCAGCGGGCATATGGATACCTGTATTCGGACTGCAGCTCAATCCTATGTTCGGAGCTGCTGCAATGAGTCTTTCCAGCTTCTGTGTCGTTACCAACGCATTGAGGCTGAATCTGCTTGATATGAAAAATGCCGGCAGGGATAAAAAGCTGAAGGACCAGGTGGAACTGGCCACCCTGGTAGAAGAGATAAATCATGAAAAGGAGAAAGAAACTATGGAAAAGACAATGGAGATCAAAGGCATGATGTGCGGGCACTGCGAAGCTACAGTAAAGAAAGCACTGGAAAGCATCCCGCAGGTGACAGAAGCTATCGTAAGCCATGAAAACGGCACAGCAGTGGTGAAACTCAGCGAAGATATCAGCAGCGATGTGCTGAAAGAAACTGTTGAAGCTAAGGATTACGAAGTGACATCGGTAAAATAGAGTATAAAAACACAAAAAAACAATATCATTTTCAGAAACCCTGTATTCATTGCGATTACAGGGTTTTTGCATAATACGAAAATTCATGTGATTTAAAAAAGTGATCTTAGGGTTAGATTGTTGCTTGACAATTGAAAAAAAATACGGTATTCTATCAGAGTTAGTTAGCAATAACTAACTGGACTGAAATGGAGAAAACAGAAAATGAGCGTTTTATTCAGAAGAAAACTGCCTATCCCAAAGGAGATAAAAGAGCAGTATCCGTTAAAGGAAAAGTATCACAGGTGCAAGGCGGAAAGAGAGCGGCAGATGAAAGCAATCCTTTCAGGAAAAGATGATCGTCTGCTGATGATCATCGGGCCGTGTTCGGCTGACAGAGAAGATGCTGTGGTCGATTATGTTTCCCGGCTTTCGAAGCTGCAGGCCAAAGTAAAAGACAGACTGCTGCTGATACCGAGAGTCTACACCAACAAGCCCCGGACGCTGGGTACAGGCTACAAGGGGATGCTTCACCGGCCGAACGTGCTGGGCGAGGACGACATGCTGGAAGGCCTGATCCGGGTGAGACAGATGCACATAAGAGTGATAGAGGAAACTGGTCTGACCTCGGCGGATGAGATATTGTATCCGGACTACTACCGGTACTTTTCGGATCTGCTGTCCTATGCAGCGGTGGGAGCCAGGTCTACAGAGAACCAGCAGCACAGATTCATATCCAGCGGACTCGATATCCCTGTAGGTATGAAATATCCTACAGGGGGAAGTTTCGAAGTCATGCTCAATTCCATCGCAGCCACTCAGAAGCAGCATGTGTTCATGTATAGAGGATACGAAGTGGAATCAGAGGGCAATCCTTTTTCCCACGGTATACTCAGAGGTGCAGTGGACATCACAGGGGCTACAGTACCCAACTACCACTATGAACATCTCTGCAGACTTTACGAGATGTATTCACAGAAGGATCTGACGAACATGGCCGTGGTGGTGGATGTGAACCATTCCAACTCTGGCAAACGGTGGTATGAACAGGAACGCATATGCAGAGACGTGCTGGGCAGCTGCAGATATTCGGCTGACGTGCGGAAACTGGTGAAAGGCTTCATGGTGGAAAGCTATATCGAAGACGGGAACCAGCCCGTGGACGGCGGCATTTACGGAAAATCCATAACAGACCCATGTATGGGATGGGATAAAACGGAGAGATTTCTGTATGAGATAGCTGAACTGATATGACAGTCCAGCCGGGAAATATATTTAAAGGAGAATACGAATTGAAGAAAACTAAAGTGATAGGTGCAGGTAAATATATACCTGAGAAAGTCGTGACAAGTGCGGAGCTTGAGGAGCAGATGGGATTCGAACGCCTGGGTGTCAGGAAAGGAACGATAAAGCTGCTGAACGGTGTCAATGAAAGACACTTCGCATCGGATGAAGAAAACACATCTGATCTTGCTGCGAAAGCAGGTATGCAGGCGATAGAGATGGCAGGCATCGATCCGGAGGATATAGATCTGCTGATATTCGCATCCATATCCCAGGATTTTATCGAACCTGCTACTGCCAATGCTGTCCAGTATAAACTGGGAGCTACCAACGCAAAGTGCTTTGATGTGAAGAATGCCTGCAATGCATTCATAACTTCCCTTGAAATAGCAAATGCGTATATCGCTTCGGGAAACGTGGAAACAGTGCTGATCACATCAGGTGAGATAATGCACAATTACATAAAATGGGATTACAATGACAAGGATGAAATCTGCGAGACCAACGCCACACTGGGATTCGGAGACGGCGGCGGCGCTATACTGCTGCAGGCGTTTGACGATGAAAATGTCGGCATGAGCACGAGATTCCAGACCAACGGCAACTACTGGGATATCGGAGTCATCTGGGGCGGCGGCTCGATGTACATGGCAGATCCGGACAAGTTCACGATGAAGAACGTGGATCCTGACATGGTCCAGAAGAACACCATGCGTGCTGCCAAGTTCTACTTCGACTCCATGAAGAAGAACGGTATAGATATAGATGACGTGGATCTTTATATAACCACACAGATGGGCAAATACAAGATACACCAGTTGGCCGACACACTGAAGATACCTCACGAGAAGATAGTCGTGCAGTGCGACAGATTCGGAAATACTGCAGCGGCGTCCATGCCGATAGCTCTCACAAGAGCCCTGGAAAGCGGTGAGCTGTCTCTGGGTTCCGGTCAGAGAGTAGTGATGTTCGGTGCTGCCAACGGTCTTACATTCGGATATGCATCATTCGTGCTGTAATAAAGACAAGTGAGGTGCATCAATGAAAATTTATACAGAAAATGATGTCATGAGCGTTGCTGCCGGAATTTTTCCGGCAGCTTCCGTGCCTTTTTCAAGAAATCTTACCAAAGAACTCGGATATGAGGTGGAAGCAGTAGACGCTCTGATAAGTAAAATAAACGAAGTATATGGTCTTCATATAGAAAGGCCGGGTGACGATGAACTGACTCTGAACGATATCATCGAGCTGATGAATCATGAGATAGGCGTGGATGATGTCATAATCAGAGCTTTCATCACAGAGATATGCGAAGCTGATCCCGACAAGGATGCGATAATCTTCGATGGTGAGCATTACACATACAGACAGATAATGGAAACAGTGAACTGGCTGGCAGCAGGTCTCATGAAACTGGGAGCAGGAAAGTCGAAGCGAGTGGCACTGATAATGTCCAACAGGATAGAATACATACTGCTGTATTTCGCACTGTTCTTCATCGGAGCATATCCTGTACCTGTGAACACAAGATGGGGAAAGCAGGAGATCTTCAATGTAATCGGTGACTCAGATTCGGATATCATAATCACCGAAGAGAAGATAGGCAGCCACCCTTACGGGGAATACGTCGGCGAGTTCATCACTTCCCATCCGGAAGTGAAGCATGTGGTGTATTTCGGAAAGAACAACTTCGGAGACAAGGGTATCACTTATGAAGATATGCTTGCCAGCGGTGAAGGCGTTGTTCCTGAGCTTGAAGATATAAAGCCGGACGATGTAGCAATGCTCTCATATACATCAGGCACGACAGGTATGCCGAAGGGCGTTATGCTGAAGCAGAATGATATAGTGAAGATATCCTGCTACACCACACAGATGTGGCGTACGGAAGAAGAGGAATATCCGTTCTCAATAGCGCCGCTTTACTCGGCGCAGGGTTTCCTGAGCCTGTTCATAGATTTTGCAATAGGCAAGACCTTCAAGATGTCGTCGTCTTTCAACCCTAACGATATACTGAAAGAGATCTCCAAATGCGAGAACACTGTGGTACATACACAGCCGACGATGTGGTCATTGCTTCTGAACTGCAGGATAATCAACTTCACAAGATTCGATTCATTGAAAAAGCTGGTGGTTTCAGGTTCACTCTGCAGTCCGCAGCTTGCAAAGCAGATAGAAGAAAAACTTGGCTGCACGCTGCTGAACGCATACGGCCTCATCGAAGGTACCAGCGTAGTGACCATGACACGTATGAACGACTCATATGATATCAGGATGAACACTGTAGGACGTGTGATACCCGGCATAAAGATAAAAATCGTCGATGAGGAACGTAATGAAGTGTCTCACGGTGAAGTAGGTGAGCTGGTGATAAAAGGTTACAACATGGCAGGCTACTACAACAACGATGAGAAGACGAAAGAAGTACTTTCCGAAGACGGATGGCTCTATACCGGAGATCTGGCAAGATACTACGACGATGAGAACATCTGCATAGTGGGAAGATGCAAGGACATGATCATCAGAGGCGGCTTCAATGTATATCCAAGCGATATCGAGGAATACATCCTGCAGATAGACGGTGTCCAGAACGCTGCCGTGGTAGGCAGAGAAAATGAGATACTGGGCGAAGAGATAGTGGCGTTCGTCCTTCCGAAAGCAGGCAGGAGCCTGGTGAAGAATGATATCATAAGACCGCTGTTCAACCAGCTGGCAAACTACAAGATGCCTGACAAGGTTTATTTTGTGTCGGAGCTTCCGACGATTCTTGCCGGCAAGATAGACAAGAAGCAGCTTCACAAGTGGGCCAAGGATGGTATACCTCAGGACAAGCAGATACTGTTCGGCTCGGCAGAATAAGGAGATATAGACATGGCATATGATGATTTTCTGAAATTCCTTTCAGACAGGTTCGGAGTGGATACGAAGGAACTTGAGGAAACTGACAATTTCGGAGAGCTTGGCGTGGATTCACTGTCGCTCTTCAATATGATCACAGACATCGAAGATGAATTCAAGATAAGCATAGACATAGATGATATGACGGAAGTGGATTCAGTAAGCAAGATGTACAAATACATCACAGAAAAGGTGGCAGGATGATAAAGATACCGGAGTTAGTA
>CAJJPZ010000068.1 GCA_905193765.1 uncultured Eubacterium sp. | reverse complement strand
TGGCCAGAGCTTCTATCCCTGATACGAAGTTCTCACCGCGTTCTTTTTCATCTTCTGTTTTTCCAAACTCGATCGTAAATCCTACTTTTCTCATTTCATCGTCCTCCTGTTTCGGGTACAAAAAAAGCCACTCCCGTATTGGAATGGCTATGTAGTGCCCTTTTCAGGCGGATATGCGCTACTGCTGACAATCAGTCAAGAAGTTTCAGAAGCAGATCGTCTATCGCATCAGTCGTATATTTTCCCTCTTTGATAAGCTGGTTCCTCCAGTTCAATAATCCATTTATGATGATGTTCTGCTCATCTTCCGTGAGCCTGATCCTGTATTTCTTTATCATCCTCTCCACCGATCCTTTCCTGATTTTTCTTCATCATATACTGCGATCCGATTTCATGCAAATGTGCAAACAAAAATCACACTCCCATTTTTGCCAGGGAAATAGCGATAAAATATGATAAGTTATATCAATATATGTAATTATTTTCAAGTCCCTGAATACATATGAAAATACACGCTTTCAGGCGATTTTGGGGAATACATTTTTTCAAGATTTGGGACAACACGATCTTTCCCAAATCGAAGAAACATGTGAAATTCACCTTTTTCTTTGAAGAAAGAAGAGAAGTTTCAAACGGCACTTGGGAAAAGATACTTTCCCAAGTTTTTCCCAAATTTTCTCCCAATTTTAGCGAAAAATACGGTAATTTATGATAAATCACGGGTTCACGAGTTGTAGGCATCAAAAAACCCCTGAGGCACTAAATTCAATGCTTTCAGGGGTTTTTACCGTTCTTTTTTAAGGGTCGTTATTTCTTAGCTGCTGCTGCCTGCTGTGCTGCTACTTCTGCTGCGAAGTCTTCTTCTTTCTTTTCGATTCCTTCGCCCACTTCGAAACGAACTACGTTAACAAGAGCAAGATCCTTGTTTACTGTTCCGAGGTACTGAGCAACTGTCTGCTTACCGTCTTCTGCTCTGACATATGTCTGATCCAGGAGACAGATATCCTTTAACTGCTTTGAAACACGTCCCTGAACAAGGCCTGTGAAGATCTTGTTACCGGAAATGGATTCCTTATCTGCAACTGCAAGCTGAGCGAGCTTAGCCTTGGCATCCTCTGAAAGGAAGTTCGGCAGATAGTTGAAATTGAACTTCTTGTCAGCTCTCTTTTCTTCTAAGATCGCAACGTCTTCAGCACCCCATACGCCGTCAACAGCCTTGTCTAATAAAGCGTTTAAAATCGGCTTAGGAAGTGTAAACGGATCGTTCAGTGCACTTTCAAGTGTTATGTCATGCATTTTAGCAAGTTCTTCTTCTGAAATGTCGTTTCTGCTGACATACTGCGGGTTCATTGCAGCGACCTGCATTGCAACATTTGTCAGGGCAGTTTTCACATCATCATCAGCTTCCACGTTGCCTGCAACTACAGCACCGATCCTGCCACCGTGGATATATGAAACAACAGCTTCACCGGATACCTTCTCAAATCTTCTGATAGTCATATTCTCGCCGATAGTAGCGATTTTATTTGTCAGGGCATCCTTAACTGTTCCTTCGCCTTCATAAGGAAGCGCCATAAATGCGTCCATATCAGCTGCATCGTTTTCGAGAGCCATCTGAGCCAGAGTCTCTACGAAAGTAACGAACTCGTCGTTCTTTGCAACGAAGTCTGTTTCTGAATTTACTTCTACGATAGCTGCAGACTTGCCGTCAGCAGCGATAGCTGTCCTTACCAGTCCCATCGCAGCAACTCTTCCTGCCTTTTTAGCAGCCTTTGCAAGGCCTTTTTCTTTTAAGAGATCCACTGCAGCTTCGATATTGCCATCAGTTTCAACTAATGCTTTTTTACAGTCCATCATACCTGCGCCTGTCATTTCACGCAGTTCTTTTACCATCTTTGCTGTTACAGCCATTTTCTGATGTTCCTCCTTCTGTTTCTCTGTCCTGATTATTCTTCAACCTTTGCTTCTGCAGCTTCTTCTACTGTTTCTGCTGCAGCTTCTTCAGTTGAGCCTGCTGCTTCACCTTCATCAAGGCTCTCACCCTGTCTTGCTTCGATAACTGCATCAGCCATGCATCCGGCAATGAGTTTTACCGCTCTGATAGCGTCATCGTTTGCAGGAATGATGTAGTCCACATCATCAGGGTCACAGTTTGTATCTACGATACCAACAACAGGGATTCCGAGGATCCGTGCTTCTTTAACAGCGATTTTTTCTTTCTTAGGGTCTACAACGAAGATAGCGCCAGGCATTCCCTTCATCTCTTTGATTCCGCCCAGGAACTTTTCGAGTTTGTCATGCTCAAGTCTGAGTTTGATAACTTCCTTCTTTGAAAGCTTTTCAAAAGTACCGTCTTCTTCCATAGCCTTTATGTCATACAGTCTCTTGATCCTGCCTGAGATAGTCTTGTAGTTTGTGAGCATTCCACCTAACCATCTCTGGTTTACATAGAACATATCGCATCTCTTAGCTTCGTCTTCGATAGCTGCCTGAGCCTGCTTCTTAGTTCCTACGAACAGGATCGGCTTGCCGCTTGCTGCAACTTCCTTGACGAAGTTGTAAGCTTCATCGATCTTCTTTACGGTTTTCTGTAAATCGATGATGTAGATCCCGTTTCTTTCTGTAAAGATGTACGGAGCCATCTTAGGGTTCCATCTTCTTGTCTGATGTCCGAAATGAACACCTGCTTCGAGTAACTGTTTCATTGAAATTACTGACATTGTTTTTCTCCTCTCGGTTTTCTTCTTCCACTGCGTCGGCACAGAAACAACCTTCTTCAAGAAGGCACCGGTCTCTGTATAGCTGCAGTGTGTAAACTGTTGCTTTTGGCATCTAATCAAATGATACCATTTAATATCATACTACAAACATCCGGATAATACAAGAAAATTCTATATCTCTTTCCCTAAAAATCACTGTTTCACCTCAAGCTCTCTCTTCTCATCCCCTGCATCTATGTAATCACCATATGCTTTCCTGGCACGACTGTATGCATCCCTTCCCAGTGCTATACAATCGTTGCTGCTAACATAGATCTGCTGCCGCTTCATAAGCACTATTTCATCCATATTGATTATGTAGCTGCGATGGCAGTGCATGAACCGTTCATCCAGATACTTGGATATCTCTGAAAACTTGCCATAGAACTCTATCACATTATTTTTCGTATGCACTCTTATCTTCCTCATATCCTTTTCCATGAATACGATAACCTCGATAGGAATGGCATATGTAGATCTTCCGGACTTTAAAATCATATTGTTCTTATACATAAAAACTCCCTCCATATGAAACATTGACTAAACGCGTGTCGAATCAATTCGCCATGATTATTTCATAAGGAAGAAGTTTTTACCAGTAAATATCCAAAATAAAGTCAGGATTTTCTTTTTATGGACATTTTACTCCGTTTATGTCGTATCGTGAAGTATTTTGTCACAAATACGTACCTGATCAGTCGTTCGGTGCGTCTCTGTAAGTTATAAGATCCTCTGCGATCTCATTGGCTGCTATTGATACCGGTTTGTCGACATCAGCCTCTGTCAGCTTAGGCATGCCTTCTATGATATCTCTCGCTCTCTTTGCCGCCAGTATAACCAGAGTATATCTGCTGTCGGCCTTTGTTCTTATTTTATTTATCGATGGATATAACATTATAGATCCTCCTTGTATCTACTTATTATCTCAAGTGACTCCTTATCGTTCAGCCTGCATTTCTCCGCCGTTATGATCGCTATCACGCGTTCCACAGCAGTCTGCAGATCCTCGTTTATCACTCTGTAATCATACCTGTCTATAGTGGAAATCTCATGCACAGCCTCTCCCAGTCTGATCTGCATAGTTTCCTCAGTCTCAGATCCCCTTGTGATGATCCTCCGCTTCAGCTCCTCCAGCGACGGCGGCAGGATAAATATCAGTATACCGTCAGGATATGCCTCCTTTACCTGCAGCGCACCCTGAACATCTATCTCAAGGATCACATCCGTTCCATGATCCAGCCATTCATTCACCTGCTTTTTAGGAGTCCCATAATAATTCCCAAACACTCTGGCATACTCAAGGAAACCATCCTCTTCAATAAGATTCCTGAAGAAATCATGATCCACAAAATGGTAATGCACACTGTTGATTTCACCTTCACGCGGGCTCCTCGTCGTCATCGAAACGGACATTTTTATATCACGTTCCGAAGCCAGGACTTCTTTACATATAGTTCCCTTGCCTGCCCCAGACGGCCCTGAAATAACAAACAGCTTACCTTTTGCCATAAATCCACTCCTGTTAAAACCAAATGCATCATAAAAATCTTCGACTTTACTGAAGAGATATTATACCACTTATGCACTGCTGCTTCAAGTACAATTATTGACACTTATTCGATATTCTGTACCTGCTCACGTATCTTTTCTATCTCGCTCTTCGCTTCGAGCATGAGTGAAGTGATCTCAAGGTCATTTGATTTAGAACCGATCGTATTGGCTTCACGGTTCATTTCCTGCACCAGAAAATCAAGTTTTTTACCTACCGGATCCTTGCTTCCCACAAGTATATCGCCCAGCTGCTTCATGTGGCTGTCCAGCCTTACAAGTTCCTCTGTGATATTGGACTTGTCTGCAAATATCGCAGCTTCCGTCAGTATACGTTCCTCAGGTACTGCCACTGAATCCTCCACAAGCTCTCTTATGCGTGCATACAGTTTCTCCGTATAGTCCTTCACGACCATCGGTGCCCGTTCGTCTATCTTCTTCACTATATCCCTGACAAGACCGCCTCTCATCTTCAGATCTTCAGAAAGTTTCTCACCTTCTGCGATACGCATTTCATCGAGACTTGCCGCTGCAGCAGCAACTGCTTTTTCCACAGCTGTGCATACCGACTCCTCATCCTCGACGTCAGGCACAGCTTTCATTACGTCAGGCAACGACGCGATCAGCGCTATGTCGATCTTACCGTCGATATCATACATGCTCTGGAGTTCCCGCAGGTTGCTTATGTACTGTCCTGCGACAGCGGCGTTGAGCTTTACGGTCATATCCTCTTCTGTAAGGTTCTCGACTATGATGGACACCTCGGCCTTGCCGCGTTTTATCCTGCTGCGTGCGATTGCTTTTACACTTTCTTCTGCAAAGGAGTATCTTTTCGGCATTTTGACATTTATATCAGAATATCTGTGATTAACGGTTTTTATTTCTGCTGTTATACTGCGTTTTCCGTCAGAATACTCTCCTCTGCCGAAACCTGTCATACTTTTTATCATCTTTTTCCCCATTTCGTTTATTTATATGATAATATTACTTAAGTATAACATGATTTATGATTTTATAAAAGGAGGAAACTTGTAAATGTCATTCGATGGTGTAGTCACCTCAGCAGCAGTACACGAACTTAAACGTGAACTGTCTGCAGGAAAAGTCAAGAAAGTCCATCAGCCGCAGCCGGAGCAGCTTCTGTTCAACATATACACATCCGGTGGTAACAGGTACCTCTTCATATCAGTCAGCGGCAGCCACTCCGGTATATATACCGTCCGAAAGATACCTGAGAATCCCGCAGAGCCTCCGGTATTCTGCATGGTGCTGCGCAAGCATCTCAGCGGAGCGCGTATCACAGACATACTTCAGTATCAGAACGACAGGATCGTTGAGATAATTTTTGAAACGGTAAACGAGCTCGGATACTCTGTAAACAAAAAACTTATCGTTGAAATAATGGGCAAACACAGCAACGCCATACTCACCGACATGGAAACCGGTCGTATAATAGACTGTATAAAACATGTCTCGATAGACGTCAACAGAGCAAGACAGCTTCTCCCGGGGAAAAAATATGAATATCCGCCGGCTCAGGAAAAAATACCGTTCATGTCTGTAACAGAAAATGAGATATCCGATATGGTCTCCGGCCAGCTTCAGCCCGACAGGGCCATACTTTCAGGAATACAGGGGATCTCTCCTTCGCTGGCACAGTCCATGACTGCAGATATCCATAACGGGAGCGAGGTCTATGATGCACTTCAGAACATAATTTCAGATATATCTGCCGGCAGTATATCGCCTTCAGTATATCTTGACGATGAAAACAAACCTGTTGATTTCCATATAGAGCCGCTTGCAGTATATGAGGATGTGTATCGGCGTATATCATTCAGCAGTTTCAGCGAAGCTGCCGAATATTTTTTCAGCAATAAATCGACGTCCAACACGGTGAAGCAGAAATCCGGCGATCTCAAACGTCTCGTCAAGGCTCAGCTTGATAAGCTCAGACTCAAGATGCAGCGTCTGAACGAAGACCTTTACAAGGCTGAGAACTCAGATAAATACCGCCTCTTCGGAGAACTTCTGACAGCTAATCTGCACGCTGTCAGACCAGGAGCAAAATCAGTGACTGTAATGAACTACTACGACGGCAGTATGGTCGATATCCCGCTGGATCCAAGGTTTCCTGCCTCAAAAAACGCACAGAACTATTACAAGCGCTACGGCAAAGCAAAAACAGCTATAAAAGAAAAGAAACTGCAGCTCGAAGAGACCGGAAGTGAAATAAACTATCTTGAATCCGTATACGAATTTGCCGATAAAGCCGATTCTCTGGAATCCCTTGATATGATCAGACAGGAGCTTACCGATTCAGGATTCATACGCTATAAGAAAAGCAGGAATCGTAAACCGAAGAAGGCTCACCATTCTCCGTACACATACATCCTTGACTCCGGACTCAGGGTGCTCGCAGGGAGAAACAACAATGAAAACGACTGGCTGACTTTACGAAAAGCTGCAGGGACCGATATCTGGCTGCACACAAAAGACATACCCGGATCCCATGTGATACTTTTCACAGAGGGTGTTGTTCCTTCTGACAAAGACCTTGCCGATGCCGCTGCGATAGCAGCCTTTCACAGCAAGGCAAAGGGCTCCGAAAACGTCCCTGTTGACTATACACGTGTCCGTTATGTAAAAAAACCATCCGGAGCAAAACCCGGGATGGTCATATTCACACATAATAAAACGCTTTATGTATCACCTGCTGTTCCCGATAACAACAGCAGACAAAAATGATCAAATGCTGATGGAATATGGAAAATCACTCACAGGCTGTCCCGCCTGTGAATTTTTCTGCCCATCCTGCTATCGTATCGATCACTTCATCTCCATTGCTGGCTTTTCCACCGTTGTGGATCTCATGATACAGTCCCGGCCACTCGATGTAAGTGATATCTTCACCCTCAGCTTTGAGTCTCGCAGCTATGATCCTGCTGCCTTCCACATCGCATATGCGATCTTCGTCCCCATGCATGAGAAGGACAGGTATGCCTCTAGCGCCGCCGTCATCTTCAAGGGTACCTTTTTCCAGTTTCTGTCCGGTTTCGAAACCATCCACTGCACAGAGCAGAGATATCCTGTTATGGACCATAGGGTTCGTACTGTATGGTTTCACTGACTCAGGATTTCCCAGGATGCTCTCATCAACGCTTGAGCTTATCGTAAACGCTGGCATAACACGCGACATTCCCCTGACGATCCTGTAAAAGAACCACGGCACAGGTCTGACCAGTCTTATCCATGGCGCCGAGATGATATACAGCACAGGAATACCGTTCAGTTCTCCACGTGATCTGTAATCAAGAGTTATATTGCCGCCCATGCTGTGCCCATACAGGACGAGCTTCTTTCCCGAATATTTCTTCCGGGCATAATCGATCAGAGCTGTGACATCATCCAGAACATCTTTTCTTGGTGCGCAATGGCCTTTTTTCCCAAGGGAGTTTCCGTGTCCTCTGAGATCCATGGACACGACTGCAAGAGATCTGCGATTGAGTTCCGACGCCACCCTGTCAAATCTGCCTCCGTACTCTCCTATACCGTGTACTATGCACACGACGCCTGCGGGATCCTCAACATCCCAGAGATAGCCTTCTATCCTGCCTTCATCTGTTTTTTTTAATTCGAAATTATGAAACATAAATGTAACCTCACATGTTCTCTATTACTATAACATTACATTCAAAGTCCTACTTATTACATTTTGGCCGAAAACACTTGAAATAACTCGTAAAAGGGTTTAAAGTCAATATTACCTCCAGCAGAGAAGCAGGAGATGAAGGTATTATCCGTTATAACCGATTCCATGAAAAGGAGGGTGGCGCATGAAAAGAACATGCAGCCTTTGCGGAAGCACTTGCTATGAAGCTTTCGCCTTCAAAGGCGGATATGTATGTGAAAACTGCCTGCAGTATCTCAAGTCAGAATGCAGCCAGAAGCTCATATACCGTTAACTGTATCAGAAGAACTTTGTCTTCATCTCCTCTTCCTGGCGGAGTTCTTCCTTTTTTCAGCAGCCAGACGTTTCCTGGTTTTCGGCTTCATCACCGAATAGCCGAACCGGCCGGTCTCCTGATGACGAAGCTTGTAATAATGGCCATGGTTATATGCAATCAGTCCTGCCTGCTCCATGCAGATCCTGCCATTTACATCTATCAGCTCCTCGTCAACGGAAACACTGACGATCTCAGCCATGAACATATCGTGGGACGGCAGCTCTTTTATCTCTGTCACACGACATTCGAGATTTACCGGTGATTCAGCGATTGAAGGACATCCTACGACTTTACTTTTCGCAGGGGTCAGCTTCTGCTCCGTGAATTTGTCCACATCACGTCCTGACCTCACTCCACAGTAATCGGTCGCGAAAGCAAGTTTTTCCGTCGTGAGATTTATGACGAACTCACCGCTTTCTTTTATCAGGTCATGTGAATAACGTTCTTTTTTCACCGATATATATGTCATAGGCGGATCGGAATTGATTATCCCTGTCCATGCTATCGTTATTATATTGTGTCTGCTGCCATTCCCGCATGAAACCATCACCGCAGGGACCGGATTCAGCATAGTTCCCGGTCTGAACACTCGCTTTGTCATTGATGCTCCTCCCTCAGTTTATCAAGGACTTTTTTAAAATCCTCCGGCAAAGGCGCTGTGAATTCGATGTATTCTCCTGTCGATGGATGGACGAATCCGAGAACTGCTGCATGAAGCATCTGTCTCGATGCTCCGTAACGGTTTTTAGACGGACCGTATACATCATCACCCAGCAAAGGATGCTTGATATAAGCCATGTGCACCCTTATCTGATGCGTCCTGCCGGTCTCCAGCTTCGCTTCTATCAGCGTGAACCTGCCGAACCGTTCTTTTACGGTATAGTGTGTCACCGCATGTCTGGAATTCAGATCAGTCACTGCATTTCTCATCCTGTTTTTCGGATCTCTTCCGATAGGTCTGTCCACAGTGCCCTCATCCTCTGTAAAGTTGTTATATACTATAGCCTTGTACACCCTTGTTATCGAATGTTCTGCCAGCTGTTCCGACAGGATCCTGTGTGAATTGTCATTCTTTGCAACCATCAGCAGACCGCTGGTATTTTTGTCTATCCTGTGCACGATTCCCGGCCTTATCATCCCGTTTATCGATGAAAGATTGTCTCTGCAATGATACATCAGGGCGTTCACAAGAGTTCCCGACATGTTCCCCGGCGCCGGGTGCACCACCATACCGGCCGGTTTGTTCACAACAAGAAGCTCATAGTCCTCATAGACGATATCCAGAGGTATATCCTCAGCCTCTACCTTTATTATTTCCGCTTCAGGCACATCTATCACGATGCGGTCGCCCGCTTTTGCCTTGTATTTCTTTTCTGTACAAACTGTGCCGTTGATCTCTATTTTCCCTTTTTCAAAAAGCTTCTGTATATAGCTTCTCGACATATCATCAAAAGCACCTGAAAGGACGAGATCTATCCTTGTTCCTTCCATTTCTTTATCGATATCAAATTCGATTTTATGATTTTTTTCCGGTATCATCTGACGCTGCGCTTCCTTTCAAGGACAAGAATATCCAGCAGCAGCAGACCGCATCCTATGCATATGAAGATGTCTGCTACATTGAATACAGGGAACACACGTAAATCGAACATGTCCACGACATATCCCCTGCAAATACGGTCTATAAGATTGCCTATGCCGCCTCCGCAGATCATGGATACTGCTACAAGCATAGGCCTGCTCCATGTCCTGCGTTTAAGGAATATCAGAACGAGACCTGCTGCAAGCACTACTGACGGCAGCAGTATAAGAACAGGCCACTGCTCCTCCCACATGCTGAAAGCGGCACCGGTGTTCTGTATATACGTGATGTGGAACACATCGTTTATAACAGGCACTGTAGCTCCGACTGTCAGCTCAGCAGTCGTCATATGCTTGACGATATGATCTACGGATATGACTGCTGTTATTATAATATAATAGATCATATAGAAAATAGGGGGCGGGATCCCCCGCCTCCTTTAATATTTTATATTGCGTTTAGTAACCTGTTTATCTACGATATCATTGACGTCGCTGTTGTCCGCAACCACTGTTTCCTGGACTTTATTCTCAGGAAGATCGTCAAAATCGTCTATTCCGAGTTCCGGGAACATCTCGCCGCTGAGGGATTCGAATCGCTGGAGCTCAGACTGGAGAAGCTGTTTGTACCTTGCTCTGAAGCTTATGAATCTTGACTTCATCGCCTGACTCTCTTCAGATATGCGATCTGCCATATCCTTTGCTTCCTTCTGCATAAGCTGTGCATCCAGCTCCGCATTCTTGAGAAGTATATCTGCTCTCTTTTCTGCACTGGCAGAAATATCAGCCATCAGCGATTTGGCTGCCTCAAGTGTTTCAAGAACAGTTCCTTCCGAGCTCCTGTGGCGCTCCAGTTCTTCAACAAGCCTGCTGTTTTCTTCTTTTGTCTGACGCAACTCATCGAGTATCCTTTCCAGATCTATCGTTATCTCATCAAGGAACTCATTGACCTCGTCCTCTTTATATCCTCTTACTGCTTTTGTAAATTCCTTTTCCTGTATGTCTATAGGTTTTATCATTTTATCCTCCTATTTCCATGGGTTGGAGCCGTTTTCTCCGCCTCCGAAATTATAAGGCTTGTTTTCACCATCAGCAAATATAGCAACATTTTCAGGGGCAAACACAAAAATGTTGTTTGCGACCTTCTGCACATTGCCGTTCAGTGCATATGTAG
>CAJJPZ010000067.1 GCA_905193765.1 uncultured Eubacterium sp. | reverse complement strand
AAGCGGAAGATACAGCAGAAAAAGATACATGCTGATGGAAGAAGCAAGGAAGTACGCAGTACCGATGAAACACACGGAATTCACCTGTCCATGCTGCGGAGGAATAGCATCGGTGGCAGTTGAAGATGGATTGATAAAGGCAGAGTGCCATGTCAGAGGCATGAAAGTATATGAGGTGAAAAGATGATCACTGAAAAAATGAGAAAAAAGAATTTGTGCGTAATATCTCGACGGTGCTGGCAGAGGATCCGAGATCCGGAGTCGAGTACATAGAGTATGATGGGGATTTTCCGGGAGGGCGTGAAGTCGTGACTATACACCATTGCAAAGGGACAGTCGCCAGGATCAACGTGACTGATATCAGCAGCGGAGAGATCTACAGAGAGATCGGAGCAGAGGTATACGGCAGCGGAGCTGCAGGAAGGATGCATGAAAGATGAGTACGGATTGTCTGACAAACAGTGAGCTGGAGGATCTGATCGCAAAGTTCAACACAAAAAATCCTCAGGACAGAGTGGTGTTCTACGCACTCATAGAACTGAAGACATACAGATCGATAGAGTCACTGGAAGGTAAAGAACTCCTCGGGGAGCGCAAGGAACCAAAGTAACAAGGAGAGAATATATGAATTATAAAGAAAGATACGATGCCCTGATGGATGAGGCAAAGAAGGTTGCAAGACCTATCGTACATACTGAATTTATCTGCCCGTGCTGCGGAGGCGTCGCATCTACGGTGATAGAAAACGGAAATATAAGCGCAGAATGTCACTGCTGCAATACGAGAGGGTACAGGAACTGGGAAAGGTTTGCAGGATGGAAAAGCGCTTTAGGAGGACGATATGAATAACTTTATGGGCAAGTGTCAGTGGTGCGGAAGAGAGATCGGAGTCATGGCTGAGGACCAGCTGGAAGCTGATCGTATCGTAGAGGCGACCTGCTACTGCGGAGGTGCAGAGATCGCATTGAAGAAAGAAGAGATGCGGATAGAAGTCGATCGGCTCATAAGTGAAGGGTGCGGAGAAACAAGTGACTTCAAGCCTGTGAAGAATGAAGCATATGGTGTCATCATGAATGCTGCAATGGCGACTGTGGAGGGTACTCTGCAGGGAGCATCCTTCAAAGTGGATGGCACGAATATAAAAATAACCAACTCGGGAAAGACGAAGATAAAGAGGGACTACAAATATGAGCGATCAGGAGAAGTCGGATAAGCTCGACGACTACTACCAGAACTGCGCATTCCCGAAGCCGAAACCGGCCGGGAAAGCAAAAAAGAAAATGAACGGCTACAAGGACAAGCCTAACAGATACTGTCACTACTGTGGCAAAAGGTATGCAGAACGCCATGAGATATGGGGCGGTCCTGATCGCCAGAAGAGCATAGATCAGGGTTTCCAGGTAGACGTCTGCCGGGAGCATCACGAACAGCTGCAGGCGAACGTGACAGAATGGGCAAAGAAAGAGAATCTCAGATGGCAGTTATATTATCAGACGGTGCATGAGAACGGATTGAGAGAACTCGGAATGACGCCGAAACAGGCAAGAGACATGTGGATGACAGTTATCGGCCGGAATTACCTGCCGGAACTGGAATAAGGGAAATGATATGACCCGGAATTCGCAATATCCGATATATCATGGCCACACAGAAAGGAGTCAGCAATGATGCACCCAGAGATTCGCAAAAAACATACAGAAAAATACGGCTCCTTTCTGAGGTGCCCGAAAAGAGGAAATCTCTGCATGGGCATGTATACACCGGACGGCATATGCAGGCGGGATCCATGCTTTCTCGATGATCCCGAATACATAAAGCTGCAGGAGCAGATAGAGGAACGGAGAAAAGCTCTGGACCTCAGACGCATCGAATCAAAAGAAAAGGCGATGCATGCACCTGAAGCGCCGAAGCGGACGAATCAGGAAAAGGAGCTGGCCGGATACATGGCAAGAAGAGAACATACGGCCCGCAGATACTACATGGAGAACAAGCCAAAACAGGCAGATAAGATAATGCAGGAGGTCCTGATACTGCAGTCAAGACTCAGGACGATGAAGAAAGGGAGATAAGATGATAGACAAGGCGATAGCAAAACTCACTGAAGAGATGATGAAAACAGATGATCCGGCCATACGTGCTATCGAGGAGCACCTCACTAAAAGATGTACAAGTATAGCTGTAGCTGAAAAACTGCTGGATCCGGAAAAGACTCTGAAAGGAGCTCTGGATGTGATGCGTGCAGAAGCGAAGAAAAGAATTATCAATGGTGTAGGGGTCGTTCCTCCTGACGAAGGCTTTCGCATCGCGGAAGAATATTTCGGGATATCGGAGATCAAAGAGGCGAAGCAGGAGCAGGATAATATAAACGTCCTGGATCTCATATAGGGAGGCAGTCATGGATATGCAGGAGATGGAAAAGATACTGCCGCCAGCCCCACCGGATATAGAAAAATGGATCAGGAAAGAAGTAATAAAAAACAGCTACATAATATACAGCAGGGAAAAGAACGAAGCAGTCTGCACAAGATGCGGGCACAGATTCAGAGCTGACAGGTTCAATATGAAACACAACGAAAAGGGAGTATGCTCCGGATGCAAGTCTGAGGGCAGATACAAATCAGAAGGGATAGGGAGAGGCAAGCTCAGAGAATATTTCAGGATCCTGCTGTTCACTCACAGAGGCAATACCGTATACGGCACGCTCCACGAAGTCGTAGTGAGTTTCAGTAAACCGGGACCGCCGCAGATCTCAAAGGATATGGTCGCTGTATATATTTTCAGTAAAGACAGGCAGGAATATTACAGGCCGAACTACTATTACCACAGATGGGATCCGGTGAAAGATATAAAACTTCCGAGAGCGCCACAGGGCGCGTATGGAATGGAATCGAGATTCGATCGCACAGTGCTGTATGAAAAGAATCTGGAAAATGTCTTTACGAAGTCATGCCTGAAATATCTGTGGATACCTGAACTTTTCAACAGATACAGATTCAATGAATATGATGTTATTAGATATATGGTACTGGGGCTCAGATACAGTGCGATAGAACTGCTGGCTAAAGCGGGGTTCGGCAGGTTGGTGGCGACAAAAGTGAGAGGGTATGAAGGGAGCCGGGCAGTGAACTGGAGAGGCGGATCCCTCACGAAGATACTGCGGCTGCCTATGGGAGAGATACGGAAGCTGCCGAGAAAAATGCTTGATTTCGATGAACTAAGAACATACAGGAAGCTGGAACCTGCGGATCGCAGGCTGCCGTGGGACATCATAAGTACCGTAGCACACACACATGATGTCGAAGTGAAACGGATAGAGGATACAGGGACTGTAGACTTCATGACATGGGTGAAAGCGACCGAGGGGAATATCTCCACATGGGACTGGTGTGACTATATAAAGGACTGCAAACTTCTCGGAATGGATATCAGAAAAAAGAACGTCCTGTTTCCGGATAATTTCCAGGAAACGCATGCAGAACTTTCACAGCGTGTCAAAGTCGCAGAGGATGAGCTGAAAGCTGCCGGAATGAAAAGGACGGCCGAAAGTTTCGGAATGGATATCAGCTCAGACCTGTTCATCCTGAAAATAGCACAGTCACAGAAAGAACTGAACTGTGAATCATCGGCACTGAATCACTGTGTACGGACATATGGCGACAAAGTATCGAGAGGCGAAACGGTCATATACTTCATACGCAGAAAAGATGAACCGAACAAGCCGTTCTATACGCTGGAAATAAAACCGGACGGGACGTTCATACAGTGCCGGGGTGAATATAACTGCAGCATGACAGAAGAAGTGAAGGACTTCACAGAAAAAGTCGTGAAAGAATTCAAACGTATGATAAAGAAGAAAGCGAGGGAAGCAGCATGAGCAATATAGTGGAGGCTGACTACAGGGTAGTGCAGGAACACACACTGCCGGTGATAGCATCGGAGATCCTTTTCATAGAGTCACAGGTGGCAAGGACTGCACTCGAAGGAGCGATACAGATAGGACTGAAACTGAAAGAAGCGAAAGAACAGGTGGAACATGGCCAGTGGGAAAACTGGTGCCATGAAAACCTGAACTACAGCAAGTCGAAGACGGAAAAACTCATGAGGATAGCTTCAGAATACGGCGATGAAAACAGCATCTATGCAAAAACGTACACGTGTACGGATTTGAGTATTTCCAAGGCTTTGAGCCTCCTGCAGGTGCCGGAGGAAGAGGTGAAAAACTTCAGTGAAAACAACGACGTCGAAAGCATGACTGTAAAGGAACTGAATGATAAGATCAAAGCGCTGGAATCGGAAAAGGAGATGCGGGCAGTAGAGGTCAATGTATTGACGGAAGAATACGAGAAGAGACTCACAGCTGCAGATGAGGAACTGGAACATATAAAGAATGAACTGACGGAACTGCAGGACAGCACTGCGGATCCTGATGCACTGGCTGACCTGGAAGCTAAGCTTGAAAAGGCAAAAGAAAAAGAGAAGAAACTCAAAGAAGAGATGAAACAGGAAAAGGAGTCGCGTGACCTGCAGATCCAGCAGGCGGTGGAGGAAAAGGCTGACCAGATGAGGAAAGAAGCGGAGCAGGCGGCGGCCGAAAGACTCAGCGAAGCCGAAAGCCTCAACACAGAACTGGCTGAAAAACTGGATCATCTCAAGAAGAAGCTGGAAAGCAGGACAGACGAGTCATTGCTGCTGTTCAAACTCAAGAGCGATCAGCTGCAGGAAGTGTTCAGAGAATGCCTGCAGGCGGCAGATGAAGCCGGAAACCCGAAACTGAAACAGGCACTGAAAGGCCTGATGCAGAAACTTACAGGAGGTATAGACGAATGAAAGAAAGAAGAACGATGATAGGACATCAGATATGTGTGGAAGCGGTAGATACTTTCGGAGATGGTCCGCAGCAGATAAAAGCTATAGAAGAACTGGCAGAACTGCAGGCAGTCCTTGCAAGAGACATGAACTGTCTGCAGGTGACCGATGAAGAGATCATAGACGAGATCGCAGACGTACATATCATGACTCAGCAGATGGCTATAATCTTCGGTGAAAAAGAAGTGGTGCGGAGGATAAACGAGAAACTTGAAAGACTCAAAAGAATGATAGATGAGGAGAACAGCCGTGGACATAAAGAATGTGAAGCCTGAGTGGTTTGCCGCTCAGCTGGAAGCAGGAAGAGACATAAAACATATAGCTGACTATCTTGGAAGTTCCAGAAGAGAAGTGACCGGACTGCTCAAAGACTACGGCATCATGGAGGACGAGCCTGCAACAGTGCGGAAAAGAAGAAAGGTCAATCACATCATACCTTTTGAAGACGTGAAGATACATGACATCGTAGTCAGAGGCGGGACCACGCACAGCGTGACAGAGAGAACAGAGCGGTTCATAACCGTGAGGGCACATGCAAGAGCCGGAGGAACCAGGAAGCTGACGAAAAAGAAATGGCTTGAAGAAAGATGGAAGATAAGGATAGAGAATGATCACGTCATAAGCTATAACCTGTCAGACGTTCCGGACGGAGGAAAGATACTGGCGGGATTGAGCATAAGTGAAGATCCTACCGAAGTATTCGGCAGATCGTTCGAGAATGCGATGAGAGGGTTAGTTAAATGAGTTTTAAACAAGAAATAAACAAGCAGGAAAAAGAAATACTTGACCATCTGATGGAATCAAAGTTCATAGCGAGTTTTACGGAAGTAGATAGCGAGACCGGTGAATATATCAGAGATATAAAGGAAGCGGATGAGGAAGACAATGGATGTTCAGAAAAGAAAGCGGATCACAAAGGCAGACAGGCTGCAGGTATTTAATAAATACGGAGGGCACTGCGCATATTGTGGCAGAGAAATGGAAATCAAGGAGATGCAGGTGGATCACATGATACCGCTTAGAGCTGGCGGCGCAGATGAGATGTGTAACTATACGCCGGCCTGCAGACGGTGCAACCACTATAAACGGGGAAGTTCGCTGGAGGTATTTCGGGAGATGGTTGAGAAGATTCCAGAAAAGCTGCAAAGAGATTCTTATATCTTCAAAGTAGGGGTTGATTACGGATTCTTTGAAGTGCGGGACAGGAATGTTACTTTTTACTTTGAGAGTTACAAGCCGTAAAGCATTGGAATGATTTACAAAGAAGATCAAAGTTGCTAAAGATGGAGGGGACACATGACAAATTTTGAAAAATACAAGGATGAAATAATAAAAATCGTTACTGAAAGTCATAGCAGTCCAGCAAAGAAAGATGGAGTGATTGTTGCCTGCGCAGGATTAAAATGTAAAGAATGTGATTTCGGTGATGCAAGCAAATGTAGAAAGAATTACTTCAACTGGCTTTGCGAGGATGATGGTGAAGAACCTGACGGCTGCGATGGCTGCAAGTACGAGTACAAAAGAGAAGATGAGTCACCATGTACAAAATGCTGCAATAACTACATGAGCAAGTGGGAAAGTAGACCGAAGAAGACACGGCAGGATGAGTTTTTGGAGCATTATCCGAATGCAAAAAAGTGTAAAGATATACTCAAGATTTGCCCTGCCGAAGTTGATATTGATTATAAAGTATGTGAGACATATTCAGAGTGTCCAGATTGTCGAAGAGACTACTGGCTCCAGGAGGTGGAATGATGACAGATATAAAGATGATAATAGGAAGCATAAAACGTGAAGATAGTATAGAGGCCTGCAAGCTGCCGGTGAAATACAATCACGGAAAGTATGCAGATCTCATCACGATAGAATGTGAGGGTATGGAGATCAGCCTCAGAGCAGACCAGCTCAGGAAACTGATGGGTATAGATAAAAAGAGGTAGGAAATGTGAAGCAGAAAGAGATAACAAAAGAGATCATCGAGTATATCGATACATTCGATGATAGCGGCGCATGGCATGGTGAAGTGAATCTTGTTTCATGGAATGGAAAAGAAGCAAAAGTGGATATAAGGAACTGGAGTGAAGATCATGTGAAGTGTTCGAAAGGACTGTCACTCACAAGAGAAACAGCACGGATGCTGGGAGAGATCCTGATAAGGTTATAGTCACATCATAAAGATATAAGCAAAACCGCAGACAAGTACTGCGGCTTTGCTGTCAGCAGGAACTTTACATATATATAAAGGCAACACCGGCGACCTGAGGGTCGCATCAGAGCTTGATTAGAGTATTAACAATGGAGCAAGGAAATGTATTTCAGAGATACGATCGTGGCAGGCAGGACGATAATCAGAAACCTGAGAGCCTCGGCAAGAGTGAAAACTGAAAAGCAGGAAAGAAGAGCAAGATTTCAGCCGACATCTGAAGCGGTCAGAAAAAATAATTTCAGATACGCTGTCAGGATGCTGACTGCAAAGCTGAACCACAACTTCAGACAGGGAGACTATCATATAGTCCTGACCTACAAAGAGATCGTGACTCCGGAAGAATCGAAGAAGCACCTGAAGAAGTTCCTTACCAACGTGAGGAATTACTGCAAGCGGAATGATATAGAATTCAAGTGGGTGGCTGTGACAGAGTATCAGCATACAAGGATCCACCATCACCTCGTAATGACAGGTATCGATATCAGGATCATAGATAAATACTGGAAACATGGACATGAACATCCGGGCGTGCTTGATGAGACAGGGAATTACTACAGGCTTGCCGAGTATCTGTTGAAAGAGACTGAGAAGACATTCAGGGAAGATGACAGCCCGCAGAAGAGAAGATACACCAGCAGCAGGAACGTTAAGATGCCGGAGGTGAAGCGGGAGAAAGTATCCGGCAGGGAAGTCAGGCAGCAGATAAAACCTCCGAAGGGATACTACGTCGATGAAGACACCAGACGCAAGTATGAGCATGCTGTCCTCGGAGTGGAGTGCATGGAGTACATAATGGTCAGCCTCAATGAAGAGCCGAGACTGAAACGGTGGCCGAAAGGAAGAGCAGTGAATCCGAGGGAGATACTCAAGGATTATGAGAGACAGATCAGCTTTGCAGACATATGTGAGCTGAATATTTAGCGTGGGAGGAATGAATGGAAAGAGAAAGACTGAACCAGCTCAGGCATCTTGTTATAGAGTCTAAGCATATACATGACAAGCTCATCAGCAGGACGCCTGCGATCAGGACATACGGAGATACCACAGGCGATTACAGGACAGGGCGCAAGCGTATAATCATAACCAGGGGCGACACCGATCCTGTCGAGGACAGATATGTCCGCCGCATGACCGAGAAGAAGAAACTGATAGACATCGAGATCTATCACATGGAGGAATGGCTGGAGAGTATAGAGTCCAGCAGGAGCCGCAATGTCCTGAGGTTATATTTTCAGGAAGGCCTGACACAGTCCGAGATAGGCAAGAGACTCTCCATCGACAGAAGCGTAGTGTCGAGGATCATAGCTGAAGCGGTCGAGTAAATTGCACACAAAACACAATTCAGCCGATGTATAATGTTATTGAATCAAAAGGCAGTTAACAGAATAAATCCCCTTTCAAAACAGAGCAGAGTCATTGAGGTGCATGACGCTGCTCTGTTTTATATGGAGGCAGAAATGAGCAGGACAGCAAGGCCGGACAGAGATGGCGTGCATCGCAAGCAGTTCGACAGAGCAAAGAAAAAGATATATGCAACGCAGACGACGTGTGGTATTTGTGGTAAGCCCGTGGACTTTGATTTGAAGTACCCCCATCCATTGAGCCCGTGCATAGACCATATCATACCGGTGGCCAAGGGCGGGCACCCATCGGATCCTGATAACCTGCAGCTGGCGCACTGGACATGCAACAGGCAGAAGTCTGATAAGCTGGTGGCGAAAACCTTACCTCAGGGGATGCAGGAGACAGTGTCGAACAGGATACTTCCGCACTCGCTGGACTGGAAGAGCTTTAATTCACTGGTTAAAAATAAAGATAATAAATAAAATGATCTGTATAACAAGTTCAGGAAATATATCTGAGAATTTTAGATTTCAGGATATATATCCTGATCTATTTTTATATAGGGGGGATACCTCCCCGGGGGCCGGTGGCTCCGGACTTCACGCCGTCACTGTGAAAAAAAACACACGGTAAAATTCATTTGCACTGATTGGAGGAATTTGGAAAGTGTATACATACAAGGGAATCGAATACCTGCGCAGGAAACTGGCACTGAAAAAGACAAGAGTGAGAAAAAGATATGCTTTCTATGAGATGAGGAATGTCACAAGAGATCTCGGTATCTCATCACCGCCGGCACTCAAATACTGGTTCGCATCACTGGGCTGGTGTGCCAAGGCAGTGGATTCTCTGGCAGACCGCATCATATTCAGGGACTTTGATGATGACAATTTTTCTCTCAATGAGATATTCAGTATGAATAATCCGGATACATTCTTCGACAGTGCTGTATTGTCCGCTCTGATATCATCATGCTGCTTCGTGTACATAAGCGCCGACAGCACTGATTATCCACAGCTGCAGGTCATGGACGGCAGCAGAGCAACAGGCATCATAGATCCGATAACAGGTCTGCTGATGGAAGGGTATGCAGTCCTGAATGTAGATGATTCGGGAAATCCGACACGGGAAGCATATTACATAAAAGGTGAGACCCATTATTACCGTAAAGGCGAGAAAGATATCGAGATAGTCGCTAACAGTGCTCCGTATCCGCTGCTGGTGCCGATAATACACAGGCCGGATGCCAAGAGAGAATTCGGACACAGCAGGATAAGCAGGGCGTGTATGTCGATAATGTCATCAGCGATACGGACTGTGAAGCGGTCGGAGATCGCAGCTGAATTCTATTCATTCCCGCAGAAATACGTCACAGGGCTTTCGGAAGATGCTGAGAGCCTGGATAAGTGGAAATCCACGATGTCCAGCATGATGAGCTTCACCAAGGATGAAGATGGTGACAGTCCGCAGCTTGGCCAGTTCACTCAGCAGTCCATGACTCCGCATCTGGAACAGCTGAAGATGTTCGCTGCTCTGTTTGCAGGAGAAACAGGACTGACCCTTGATGACCTTGGTTTTGCGACAGAGAATCCGTCGAGCTCTGAGGCGATAAAGGCATCACATGAGAATCTCAGACTCATGGCACGCAAGGCGCAGCGGAATTTTGGCAGTGGGTTCCTCAATGTCGGGTATCTGGCAGCCTGCCTGCGTGATGATTTCCCATATGAACGCAGACAGCTTTACCTGACAAGACCTCAGTGGGAACCGATATTCGAACCGGACATGGCCGCACTGTCAGGTATCGGAGACGGAGCGCTGAAGATCAATCAGGCGGTTCCCGGATACTTTGGAGCCAACAATCTCAGAAGCCTGACCGGCATAAAGGGTGATGATGAATGAAAGATATAGCACCAGAACTGCTGGAACGCATCGAAAAAGATTTCGAGCGGGTCTTCAGCAGTGACAGCACGATAAAAGCTCTTTACAGAAAAACTAAAAACGGCACAGCCACCTATGAAGATGCACAGAAGTTCGCAGTGAGAACAGGCGAGCTGCTGGCAGATACATTCAGAAATAACCTGTCGTCGGAGATACTTCCTGACGGCAGGCTTTATTATAATATCGCATCGAGGATATTAAACAGCACACTGAGCAACAATCACTCTCTGATCAGCGGGTATGCAGCTGATGTGCAGTATTTTGCGAATAGTAAAGCAGGAGTGGGGATAAAAGTACAGCCTGCACAGCTTGACCAGGAACGTATAGACGGCATCGTGAATATCGTATCAGGCAAATACCGGTATGACGATATAGCATATATGCTTGATGAGCCGGTCATAACATTCGGACAGGCTGTCGTAGACGATTCGCTGAAGCGGAACGTAAATTTTCAGGGAAAGTCCGGGCTGTCTCCCCGGGTAGTGCGCAGAGTGACAGGAAATCCATGTCCATGGTGTGAAGCGGTGGCAGGCAGTTATACATATCCTGACGTACCCCATGACGTATACAGGAGACATAAGCGATGCAGATGCATAGTGGAGTATGAGCCCGGTGACGGACGCAGACAGAACGTCCATTCAAAAGAATGGACCGATGCAGCGGAACTGGAGAAAAGGAAAAGCATAGGGTTGGAGACGCCTTTGAAAAAAGAACCTGGTGAGCTGAAAAGAAAAGTAGAGCCAAAGAGGCTTATGCAAAATTCGGAAATAGTAAAACGGCATATGACCAACGAACTTGCTAAACTCAATGCTGATGATAAAAAAATACTCAGAGAATATTCTGGTAATCTGGCATACCAGCTGAACCGCAGACTTGTGACCGGCAACTTGAATGATTATTATACAGATAAAGCTCGTAGGCTTAGCGAGGCGCTGGAAAAATGCGTAATAACTGATGATATGGTCGTCATTAGACAGATAGCATCGTCGGACATTGGGATAAGCAAGGAAAACATGTGGTTATATCAAAATAAAGGTATACCAAATAAAAACTTTCTTTCCACGTCTATGGAACCGTTTGATTATAAGGGCAGGGATGTTATAATAACAACTCTGATTATCTCCAAAAAGCCCGGAAATACGGGCATTTCACGGGAT
>CAJJPZ010000066.1 GCA_905193765.1 uncultured Eubacterium sp. | reverse complement strand
ACGCGCATGATCTCCTTTTCCTGAAGGACACGCAGTATCTTTACCTGAAGATGAAGAGGTATGGTGCTTATCTCATCTAGAAAAATCGTACCGCCATTAGCGATCTCGAAAAGTCCTATCTTGCCTTTGTTATTAGCACCTGTAAAAGCCCCTTTTTCATATCCGAACAGCTCTGATTCCAGGAGGTTTTCCGGTATAGCACCGCAGTTGAGTTCAACGAAGGGTTTGTTTTTTCTGGTACTGTTCTGATAGATGAATTTTGCGATCATACTTTTACCTGTTCCTGATTCTCCCTGGATCAGGACAGTCGCTTCACTTGATGATATACGGGCGACCATGTTTATCAGATTTATCATAACCGGACTTTCGAATATGAGTTCAGATTCGATATCAGGCATGCCTGCCTGGTGATAGAGGTCTTTTTCTGTTATTTCTTTGAGGGTATTCAGCTTACTTTCCAGCTTTTTTAGTTCTGTGACATCCCGTTCGGTGATTACCACGTAAGATATCCTGCCGTCCTTATGTAGCGGTATACCGGTGACCAGCAGATCGAGTTTGCTGGTAAGACTTTTCTGCATCTCAGTGACTGCGCTGTTTCTTTCTATGACTTTAAGTGCTACTGAATCATCAAATATACCATTCGAGACCATGTCCCGCATGTTTTTTCCGATAAGGTCGTCTTTTTTCTGATAGCAGAATCCCAGAGAAGCATCATTGCAGGCAACTATGTTGCCATCGCCGTCGGTTATAAATATACCGTCCTGTATACAATTGAGCAAATTCTCCAATTCATGATTTTCAAATATTTCCATATTCAACTCCTGTCATCTTTAAACAAATTGAATTGAGCGACTATTTAAAATATATATGATTATAATACTGAAATATAAATATAATCAATATAAAATAAAAAGTGGTGCATTTCTGCAATAGTTGTAAAATAGCAACGCAATAAACTGGTGATCAGTATATATCGAACAAAACTGTAATGATATATTCTTGATATATATAGGCGAAACATTGGATTTTGCTGTGTTTTACCATACAACTACATTTTTTATTTTGATTAAGATGGTTTTGGCATGTAAAATGCGTATATTATAAGCAAATAATTAACAGGAGGTTAAAATCCAATGAAAGATATGAGCTTAAACCTGGAGTATATCCATATAAAAGATGTGGTTTTTGGCGAAAAGACTTCTATCGAAGATGGAATACTTACGGTCAACAAAGATGAGCTTATCGAAACTGTTCAGACAGATAAACTGATAAACATCGATGTTGATATAGCGAAGCCAGGTGAATCAACAAGAATAATTCCGGTGAAGGACGTTATTGAGCCTAGAATAAAGGTGGAAACGGAAAAGGCTTTCCCGGGAGTACTTGACGGATATTCATTATGCGGTGAGGGTACTACAAAGGTACTTAGAGGATGCTGTGTGACTACCTGCGGTAAGATCATAGGTTTTCAGGAGGGCATAATCGATATGTCCGGTCCTGCTACGAAATACTGCAGATTTTCACAGCTGATCAATATCGTTGTTGTTGCTGATCCGGCAGAAGGTCTGACGCCTGCAGAGCATGAAACCGAGATACGTATGCTGGGACTGAAAGCATCGCTTTATCTTGCAAAAGCATCACTTGAAGTAAAGGCTGACGAAGTGAAAACATACAGAAGAGAACCTGTAGATCCGGCACTGAAGCTGCCTAAAGTTGCTTATGCATTTCTCATCATGGCCCAGGGGCTTCTGCATGACAACTATGTTTATGGCCTGAATGCAATACAGCTGAATGCACAGCTGCTTCATCCGAATGAAATTTTTGATGGCGCTATAGTATCAGGAAACTGTGTGACGGCGAGTGATAAGAATACAACATATGATATACAGAACCACGCTATTGTAGAGGAACTTTACAGAAGACATGGTGTAGATCTGGATTTCTGCGGGCTTATTGCATCACCTATAAGTACGATTCTTGCTGAGAAAGAAAGAAATGCCATGGTGACGGTGAACCTGGCACAGACGTGCCTGGCAGACAGCATAATAATAAGCCAGGAGGGTGGAGGAAACCCGGAAGCCGATCTTATGCTTATATGTGAACGAGCTGAAGAAAGGGATATTTCAAGTGTTATAGTAATGCACGACAATCCTGGACCTGACGGAACGTCAGAGCCTATGGCAAATACTTCACCGAAGGCAACGGCAGTTATAACTACAGGCAACGATAACTGTATAATCGAACTTCCTGAAATGGAAAAAAATATTGGTTACAGAGAACAGCTGCATCTGCTGTCTGGATCACCGGATGACTGTGAGGCAGGAAACGGTAAAATCAGAGTTGGCATTCTGGTTATTATGGGATCGGCAAGTAATTCAGCCAATGGATATTACTGTACGGAGCCATATTGATTGATGAAGGAGGAAAATTGAAAATGAAAGCTTTACATTATATAAATCAGTTTTTCGGTCAGCTTGGCGGCGAAGATTCTGCGTATGCTCCTCTTGAGTACAGAGAAGGAACTGTTGGTCCGGGAAATGTACTTCAGAAGATGCTGAAGGGTATAGAAATCGTAGGTACCGTTGTATGTGGAGATAACTATTTTGTAGAGAATACTGAAAAAGTACAGGAAGAGCTGGCAGCAATACTGGATGAAAAGGAAATAGAACTCGTTATAGCAGGGCCGGGATTCAATGCAGGTCGTTATGGAATGGCATGTGGTGGTGTATGCGAGGTGGCTTTTAAGAAAGGGATCATTGCTGTATCGGCGCTGAATGAAGAAAATCCGGGGCTGGACATGTATAAGAAGTATGGATACATATTCCCGACAACTACTAAAGCAAGTGATATGAAAAACGCTCTTGATAAAATAGCTGCATTTGTAAACAAGATAGCCGAGGGCAAAGAGATAGGTCTTCCGGATGAAGAAGGTTACTTCCCAAGAGGAATAAGAAGACCATGCTGGAGAGAAAAGAGCGGTGCGGAGAGAGCTGTTGATATGGCTCTGGCAAAAACTCTCGGACAACCGTTCACAACAGAAGTGGAAATGCCTAAATTCGATCACATCGTTCCAAGTGAACCTGTGAAGGATCTTTCAAAGGCAAAGGTTGCGATACTTACATCAGGAGGTATGGTTCCTGTGGGTAATCCGGATCATCTGGAAGCCCTGTCTGCTTCGAAATGGTGTGCATATTCTATTGATGATTTTGGTGGTGATGCAGAACATTTCAAAGGTGAAGTTGCACATGGAGGATACGACCCTGTATACGGCAATGCTGATGGAAACAGGATCTTGCCATATGATGCATTCAAAGAACTTGAGAAGAGAGGTGTCATAGGAGAGCTCTATGACAAGATGCTGGTAACTGTTGGAAACTGCATGGATGTTGCGAAAGCGACAAAGTATGGTAAGGAAATGGCTCAGCACCTTAAAGATGCCGGTGTTCAGGCAGCTCTGCTCACCTCCACCTGAGGAACCGATACACGTTGCGGAGCAACGTTAGTAAAGCAGATCGATGATGCAGGCATACCTATAGTACATCTTTGCACCATATGCCCTATATCATACTCAGTAGGTGCCAACAGGATATATGCAGCGGTTGCGATACCGCATCCTGCAGGATATCCTGACCTTTCTAAGGAAGATGAATTTGAGGCCAGAGTTGAACTTTGTGAAAAAGCAATAAAAACAACAGCTGTAGAAGTAACAGAGCAAACGATTTTTGGTAAGGATATGTAATAGTATCTATATGCGGAAAGCGTTGCTTTCCGCATATTTTCCAATATTATGTAATAATATGAAAATTCATAGGAGTAGATGGGTGCTGGTGTGCCCTCCGGTCTTCAAAACCGGTTTGAGGAGTTAAGCCCTTCTCAGGTGGGTTCGATTCCCACATACTCCTGCCAAATCCAAAGAAAGGTGTGTGCTTTGCAGTGAGCACATTTTTTATTATAACAGGAAATAATATTTGTTGTATTCCCGGAATGTCAACTAAAGTTGCATCTTTAAAAACATGTGGCAGATTTCCTGTTACTGTAGATTGAAATGTTTAAGGCTCAAGGTGATAATAATGGATAGAATAAACCGTAAGCAGTTCATTTATCTCTTTGATGAAACTGATAAAAAATTCATTGTGTGTAATAAAAATAATAAATCGATCTCGATTTCACCTGATCTGGATACGATAAAAGACTTGTGCAAAAATAATGATGTAAAAATATACAGATACTATGATAAAGAAGAGCAGGAACATTCAGGGGATACAGATGCGGGGTTTATTTTTAAAAGTACAGTGATGCGCAAGACGATGAGACTTGTAAAAACAGTAGCTGCTACAGATGCAACCGTGCTGATCCAGGGGGAAACAGGCACAGGAAAAAGTTTTATCGCCAGGATGATACATATGAACAGTGAGAGAAAAGATAAATCTTTTATGGATATAAACTGTGCAGCTATCTCTGAGAAACTGCTGGAATCAGAACTGTTCGGTTATGAAGGAGGTTCATTTACAGGTGCACTTGACAAGGGAAAAGAGGGCCTTTTCGAAACAGCTAAAGGAGGTACTGTTTTTCTTGATGAGATAAATTCTCTGCCCATGTCACTACAGGTAAAATTCCTGAGGGTAATACAGGAAAAAGAAGTCATGAGAGTAGGCGGCAGCAGTTATATACCTGTGGATGTGAGGATACTTGTAGCGTCGAATGCAGAGTTGATGGAAGAGGTAGAGAAGGGTAATTTCCGAGAGGATCTTTATTACAGACTGAATATAGTTCCTGTCACGGTATCTCCTCTAAGAAGCAGAAAAGAAGATATCCGTGCTATCGGTGAATTCTTTTTTGAACAGTATAACCGGCTGTATAATCAGAATAAATACATATGTGAAGAAGCATGGAAAGATATGGAGAAGTATAAGTGGCCGGGGAATGTGCGGGAACTTCAGAACATGATAGAACGTCTTTCGATCGTAACTGATAATGATCGCATAGAAAGAGGAGATATCATAGATCTGTTCATGGACATAGATATAGAGTCGCAGTTCAGATCTTCTATCAATATGACATTGAAAGAGGAACTGGATGCGTATGAAAAGAAGATAATAGAGGCAAGACTGAACAGCTGTAAAACTACGAAAGAAGTTGCAGAAACTCTGGGAATCGACAAATCAACACTTACGAGAAAAATAAAAAGGCTTGGAATAAAACGCTGATAATAGCCGTTTGATCCAATAAATACAGAAAAAGGCGGAATGTACGGAGGAATACAATGTACGTTCTGCCTTTTTTCAGTTATAACAGGTGTAGTTTTGCACTCATTGTAAAACTGCAACCGGATATCCAGTCAAAGAGTGAGAAGAAGAATAGTGTCACTTATAGGACAAGCCTGTAAAACTCAGTATTTTCAACGGTAGCGAGAGGAAATGATTTTTAATAATGAATATTCTGTATTTGGCATATTAATTGCGCTTATATAATGTGCAATCGTTATTTTAAATCTAACTATATTTACAGGAAGGAAAAAACAATGTTGAAAGTTGGAAAAAGTGAAGTTAGGATCAGTATGGTGATCAAACTGGCGGGGGCATTTTGTGCATTCCTTATAGGTGCAGGATTCGCTACAGGACAGGAAGTAATGCAGTATTTTACGAATTATGGCTTTGCTAAGAGTATAGGCGTAATGGTGGTGAACTGCGTACTTGGTGCATGGACTGCAGCAGCTATCATGAATCTGGGAAATGAATCAAAGGATGAACAGGGACTGAATTCATATAGAAATTTATGTGGAAAATATGTCGGAACTTTTTTGTCATGGTTCATACCGATTTTTATGTTCCTTACACTGGTGATAATGATAGCGGGCTTTGGATCGACACTGAATCAGCTGTTCGGGATTCCTCACTGGGTAGGTAACCTGATTTTTGCTGTAGTAGTAACTGCTGTGGTTCTGCTGGGACTGGCAAAAGTAATAGATACTATAGGCTTCATAGGGCCAGCAATCATAGTAGTTACTATGATAATGGCGATAGGTTCTCTTATCATAAATGGTGTAGATATAACAGGATGGACAAAATATATAAGCAGCCACGATGTTCTTCTTGCATCAGGAAGCTGGTTCATGTCAGGTGTACTTTATGCTTTATGGAACATAGTTATGTGTCTGCCGTTCATGTCAGCAATGGGATCGAAAGCTCAGAATAAAACAGAAGTAATAGTGGGAGTCGTATTCGGTAATATTATGTTTACCGCAGGTGCATTTTTCCTGGTTCTGGCGGAAGGTTCACAGATCGAAATGATTGAAGAAATGTCAGTGCCAGCTTTGACAATGGCCCAGAACCTGTCACCGGTATTCGGCATTATATATGCGATAATCCTTGTTCTTGCTATATTTACTACTGCGGTACCACTTATGTGGTCAGTGGCAGCAAGGCTTGCACCGGAGAAAACATGGAAATTTGCAATAATATGTCTTATAATTGCCGTTCTGGGATTCTTTGGAGGACAACTGCCATTTGAGAAACTCATCAACTATATTTATCCTCTGATAGGATACGTTGGATTTATTGAATTTGCATTTATAGTATGGAGAGACATCAAGCTGATCAAAGGCAGTAAAACGGGAGATACTCTTACGGCACATGAAGAATAAGAATAAGTGATTTATTATAACAGTTTCTGTATCTATACAGATGTTACATACAGGCACAGGGCAGATAACAAAATACGGTCCTGTGCCTGTCGTATATATGTACCAGTTATGTGGTGCATAACTGCAATTGTTGCGAAATTGCAATGATGCCGCTGGATACTGGGCACCAGAATAAGTCGATGTACAGGCCGTTAAAGCAGATCTGGGAAAAACAGCGAAAAAAATACAGGAAACATAAATCATACGAAGATACCAAAACCATAGATATTATCAATAATGACAGCGCTTTTTAAAGTATCGGATCTATTGAGAATAACGAATATCAGTGAGAAAAGAAATTTAATTTGTCTAACAGATATATGATGGCATTATAATTGCAATGTTTAATGATACATAAAAAATATGCATGATAATGAAATCATATAAGAAAGGGAGCTTTAGGAATAATGGATTATGTGATTATAACGAATAATCCTGCGGTACATGAACTGATAGAAGAAAAGACAGGATATGATCTTTATGGTATCGAAGGCACAGTGCAGGAGGTGCTGGTAAAGTGCGAGGAACTGTTTCTGCAAGGAAACTGCCATTTAGCGGCTGATCCTATGGGAGGCAGAAGAGCACGACCTTTCCCGTATCTCACATTGATACTGGAGAAGGGCAGGGCAGCATCGACAGCGGACTGGGAGCGTATTGCTGACTATTCTGTTTTGAATGAGAAAAGGAAAGCAAGGTATATCAGTAACAGTGACAGATTGAATGAGGATTTCAGGGTTCTGGATAAGTCACTTACATTAACAGCCTTAAAACTTTATTGAAAAAGAAAGTTCGGATAAGGTGGATCGAGAGAAAGGAAAGTAAAAATGAGTAAACTGTATGATGTAATAATTTTAGGTGCCGGTCCAGCCGGGCTTGCAGCTGGTCTGTATGCTGGAAGAGCAAGGCTGTCAACTTTGATAATAGAAAAAGGACAGGATGGAGGGCAGATAGCTATAACCGATGAGATAGAAAACTATCCCGGTCAGAATGTTGAAAGCGAGTCAGGCCCGAGCCTTATCGAAAGAATGACAAAGCAGGTGGAGAAGTTCGGTGCAGAACGTGTTACAGACGTTATAAAAAAAGTTGAGCTCGAGGGTAAAATAAAAAAGCTTACAGGAAGCAACGGTGAGTATGAGGCAAAGACTGTCATCATTGCAACCGGTGCATTCCCGAGACCTATAGGCTGTGAAAACGAAGGAAAGTTCGTAGGTAAGGGGATATCATTCTGTGCGACATGTGATGCAGCATTTTTCGAGGACTTTGAGGTTTATGTAGTTGGCGGAGGCGATTCAGCTGTAGAAGAAGCGCTTTATCTGACCAAATTCGCAAGAAAGGTAACGATAATACACAGAAGAGATGAACTCAGAGCAGCCAGATCAATACAGGAAAAAGCTTTCGCCAATGAAAAGATACACTTCCTCTGGGATACCGTTGTAGAAAAGGTCGATGGAGACGGGCTCCTTTCCAGCATGGTAGTAAGAAACAAGAAGACCGGTGAGTGCACAACTATAAATGCAGATGAAGAGGATGGTATGTTCGGTCTGTTCGGTTTCATAGGGTTCCTTCCGAAATCAGAACTGTTTGAAGGACAGATAGATCTGGATCACGGTTATATCCCGACTGACGAGAATATGAAAACAAGTGCTGAGGGGGTCTTTGCAGCAGGTGATATAAGAGTCAAAAGCCTTCGTCAGGTAGTGACTGCTGCAGCGGACGGAGCTATCGCCGCTGTGCAGGCCGGGAAATATATAGAGGAGAATGAATAAAAGATAATTATAAAAAGAAAAGGAGAAAAGATATGATAATTTGTGACAAGAAAACGTTTGAACCGGAAGTATTACAGGCAGAGGGGATCGTGCTGGTGGATTTCTTCGGAGACGGATGTGTGCCATGTCAGGCGCTGATGCCTCATATAGAGGGATTTGCTGAAAAGTATGGAGACAAGCTCAAATTCTGCAAACTGAACACTACTTCAGCAAGGCGTCTGGCTATAAGTCAGAAAATAATGGGACTGCCGGTGATTGCCATTTACAAAGATGGGGAAAAGATAGAAGAGCTTGTAAAAGATGATGCAACAGCTGAGGCTGTAGAAGAAATGATAAAAAAATATCTGTAGGATATATATGCAAATATATATAGTGACTAAAAAAAGAGAAAGGAGGAACAGAACATGGCATTGCTGAAAGACAAAAAAGTAGTCATAATAGGAGATCGTGACGGTATCCCTGGACCGGCAATAGCGGAATGCGCGAAGAGTGCAGGAGCAGAAGTCGTATTTTCATCGACTGAATGCTTTGTCTGAACTGCCGCAGGAGCTATGGACCTGGAGAATCAGAAGAGAGTAAAGGAATTCTATGAACAGTATGGCAAAGATGATCTTGTTGTTCTGCTGGGAGCAGCAGAAGGAGAAGCTGCAGGACTGGCTGCAGAAACAGTTACTCTTGGAGATCCTACATATGCAGGTCCGTTAGCAGGAGTCTCGTTGGGACTCGCGGTATATCATATCTGTGAACCGGAAGTCAAAGCTGAAGTTGATGAAGCTGTATATGACGAACAGATCAGTATGATGGAAATGGTACTTGATGTGGAAGATATCATAAGCGAAATGACTGCTATAAGAAATCAGTTATAAGCAAATCATTGAGGGGCAGTCCTCTTAGAGGCCTGCCCTCTAAAAAACGGAGGAAAACAAATGGGCGGATATGCAGTACTCAAAGGTACAAGTTATACACTGGCAATAACACCGGATATGGTTTTATATAACGGAACTACACAAACAACTGAGAAAGCGGTAAATCCTGATTCGGAATATCTCAAGGAGCTGCCTGAACATCTCAGAAGCTATGAAGAGGCATCCGGATATCTTCCTAATCAGGTTTACATCGGCAATAAGACACCTGAAGATCTTGCAGCAGAGGATTTTCCATGGTATGACAAGAAAACAGAAGCGAACAGATATGGCAGATACGGGGAGATAATGCCTCAGGACGAGTTTATAGGACTCATACAGATCTGTGACGTATTTGATCTTGTAAAGCTGGAAAAAACATTTGCGGAAAAAGTGAAAACCAAACTTGCAGAACATGAGCTGATAGGTGCAGAGCGAGCTGCAATACTAGACAAGAATTCCGATACAGATGCTTCAGAGATAAAAGTGCTTGTAGAAGAAGAACATGCAGAGCCACTTTATGATGGCGGTAAGCTCGTTGGTGCTGTCAAAAGGGCACACGACATAGATGTCAATCTGTCAGCACATGTCATGCTTGAAAATCTTGTGACAAAGGCTTCAAGCGTTCTGTCACTGCTTTATCTTGTGAAGAATACAGGAGTAGATGCCGCTGACATAGAATATGTCATAGATTGCTGCGAAGAAGCCTGCGGTGATATGAATCAGCGTGGCGGAGGCAATTTCGCCAAAGCAGCTGCGGAGGTCGCAGGGCTTATGAATGCAACTGGTTCTGATGCAAGAGGGTTCTGTGCAGGGCCTGCACACGCTCTGCTGAGCGCAGCGTCACTTGTTAAAGCAGGAACCTTCAAGACAGTGGCTGTAACTGCAGGAGGGTGTACCGCGAAGCTGGGAATGAACGGCAAGGATCATGTAAAGAAGGGTATGCCCGTATTGGAAGATGCAATAGCAGGCTTTTCGGTGCTGATAACTGCAGATGATGGGACAAGTCCTCAGATACGGACCGATATAACAGGCAGGCATACTGTAGGAACAGGTGCGTCTCCACAGGCTGTTATAGGAGCACTTGTTACAGAGCCTCTTGACCATGCAGGTCTCAAAATAACAGATGTAGATAAATTCTCACCGGAAATGCAAAATCCTGATATCACAAAACCAGCCGGTGCCGGAGATGTTCCGGAAGCTAATTACAAGATGATAGCGGCGCTTGGCGTAAAAAGAGGCGATATCGAAAGAAAAGACATAGCAGGATTCGTAAAAAAACATGGTCTTACGGGATGGGCTCCGACACAGGGACATATACCGTCGGGCGTTCCATATCTGGGATTTGCAAGAGAAGACATAATGCAGGAAAAGATAAAACGTGTGATGATAATAGGAAAGGGAAGTCTGTTCCTGGGAAGAATGACCAATCTCTTTGATGGTGTGAGTTTTCTTGTAGAAGCAAATGACGGTAACGGTGCAGAAACTGCTGACGGCATAGATGAAAGCAGGATAAGAGAACTCATCGGTGAAACGATGAAAGAATTTGCAGCAGGGCTCCTGGGTAAATAAATCGGAAAGGAGAACAGCATGTCAGAACAGAAAGTAAAGGAAATGATCGCGGGCACCTTAATGGAGCTGGCTGAAGGTCTCGAAAACGGTAGCTTCAGAAGGAAATATACTATTGGTATAGCGGCAGATGGAAGCGAACATGGTGAGAAAAATCTGGAAGAAGCAATAAAAATGGCCGCTGCAAAAGGGATAAATGCGATACCGATCAAAGCGGATGATCCACACAAGGAAATGGAGCGTATGCTGGAATATGGGGAAATAGATGGTGCAGTGACGATGCACTACCCGTTTCCTATAGGTGTATCTACAGTAGGGAAGGTAGTGACACCTGCAAAGGGAAAGCGTATGTATATTGCTACTACCACAGGTACATCTGATACAGACAGAGTGTGTGCAATGATAAAAAATGCAATATATGGGATAATTGCAGCAAAAGCAGATGGCATAGAAGAACCTGCTGTAGGTATAGCGAACGTCGATGGTGCAAGACAATGTGAAAAGGCTCTGCAGAGACTTGCAGATGGTGGGTATCCTATAAAGTTCGCAGAATCCAATCGTGCAGATGGCGGGGTAGTCATGAGAGGGAATGATCTTCTCCAGGGAACAGCAGATGTAATGGTCATGGATTCGCTGACAGGGAATCTCATGGTAAAGA
>CAJJPZ010000065.1 GCA_905193765.1 uncultured Eubacterium sp. | reverse complement strand
GTGCTGGAGGAGCTGATCAGAAGAACCGTCTTCATTCAGTATTTTGTAATGACCGGCATGTCTCACTTCTCCCAGTGCTGTGTATCTGATATGGATCGGATCTTTAGTGGTGACAGAAGACTCGTCCCATGAACCGTCTGTGCCGGGTTCTTTATCTGATACCTTCAGGCTGATCAGCATGTTCGTCAGTGTGGAATCTATATCATCGTTGGTAGCGAACTGCTCCATGCTTTTCAGCAGTGTTCCTGATCCACCACGACCGACATATATACCGTCTCCTTTTTCACCGGCGTCCGCGAATGCGCCGTTGTCGTTGACGATGACCTTGATCAGTTTATCGTTTATCTTATATCCGCCTGGGGCACTCACTTCCTTGAGATAGTATGTGCCATTGGTCAGTTTACGGAATATAGCTGTACCGGAGAGATCCATGGAGCCGTAATTGCTTGATCTATCAGCAGTCGTCTGCTCCTGGACAGGTACTGCGTCATCTTTGAGGACGACATCTCCCGGAGTCAGTCTGCTGAGCAGTGTCGTCTGGTCTTCAGGATACAATGCGAACTTCACGCCATTCACGGTATGTTCAGAATCACTGAAGTCTGTCGTGTATTTGTCGAACTTCTTTACATAAAGGTCATCGCTGACGTCAGTTGCCACCAGCTTCACCGCGTACTGGTATTCGAATTCTCTGGCGATTATGTTAGACGACATGATGCCCATATCAAGACGTACCGAGTTCTGTGAAGTGGCATCGTCGATATCTCCTGTCGTGTAGTAATATGATATCGAATACATGGACTTGTCCTGAAGTGCCTTCAGGATCTCCTGGTCGGACTTGCCTGCATTGTCTGCAACTATAATGGTGGAGTATGTCATGATGTCACCGGGGAGCTCGTCAAGTGTTGTCTCGTATGCACCCATGGAATTGAGCTTCAGCTCGTATTTGTTTCCCTGGAGAGCGTCCTCGATACTGTCCACTTCATGCAGCTTCCAGCCGTCAAGGATAGAGCCGCTGATGGCGGACCAGTTGTTGTCATCATCGATGGATCCGTCCATATCGTTGCGTTTATATACTACAGCGAATATCGAGCCGCGTTTAAGAGAACCGTCGGAGTTCATTTCGAGACGGTTGCCGTTACTGTCATACAGGTATGTGGGTGCAGTGATCATGATCCTCGGGTTGGCGTGTATCCCTGACTCCCACATGTTTTCAGTGGTGACAGCACCTGTTTTCGGATCGTATTCCAGCCAGACATCCTTGGCTTTGCGGTATCCTGCAGGAGGATCGGTCTCTTTCATTATGTAGTAAGGGCCTATATCCTTTTTGTAGAGTTCTTCAAAGTTGATGGTGGCCCCATCGCTGCCTTTCAGCTTGAGGCTTCCGTTCACATCGGTAGTACCTGAGCACAGGCTGCTGCCTTTTGCTGTATATTCGATATCGCCGTCTTTTTCTTTGCGGTCGGCTTCATAGAGATCGAAAGTTGCTCCTGCAAGTTCATTGCTGTACTGATCGACTTTCTGAGCTTCATTGTCAGGCATCAGCTTGAGGTTGAACTTCAGTGATATGTTTGACGCATAATTGCCTCGTTCAAGGTAGAAGAACTTCAGAGTATGGTAAGTACCGCCGCTGAAAGTATTGCCTTTCCACTGCGTTGAACTTGTTTTTCCGGCTGCATCGAACTTGGACTTAAGTGTGCCGTCGCTTGAACCGTTCACCGTAACAGCTCCCGTGCTGAAGTTTATCTTCAGACTTGCAGCATCGTGGATACCGCCGAGATCGCCTATCAGGACGTCATCGATGAACACCCATACATCATCGTCGCCGCTGAATTCATAGGTGATATCTTTGCCCTTGGATGTCTTGCCGTCTTCAGGATGCATGAAGTGTGTGCTCATGAAAAGTCCGAACCAGTGGTTTACACTGTTGCTGTCAGCAGTTACATTGCTTTTGGCAACGAGACTGCCGTTGGACTCGTCGAAGACATCTGTGGCACTGTTGAAAGGGAAAAACTGTCCTGTGGTACCGTAGCTCGATGCCTTGACAGCAGGTTTATCATAAAGATTGATCTTGTTTGTCTTCTCATCGTATGATGCAAAGTTTTTCCTGCAGTCATAGTAGTAATAACCATCGTCGTCGGTCTGCATGAGACCGTCTACATTACTGTAGGCTTTCTTTCCAGTCACCTCCGAATTGTCGAAGAGATAGTCCAGAGGTCTGGTGTAAAATATACCTGACCACAAGTCTGTAGCAAGGAATGGATATCCGTTGCTGTTGAGAGTATTCATGACCATTCCGGAATAAGGCGCGCTGCTTCCGGTCCAGTTGTTGAAGCCGCTGTATCCGTTTCCGTTGGAAAACTTAAGATCGTGGTCTTTGTTTATACCGCCGTCGGAATTGTTGTTCGAATTGCCATGATCCGGCGAATCCTGCTGGTTGACCCAGTAGTCGAACAGAGAAATAACTGTGCCCTGCGGCGTTTTTCCCGATACGATATGATCGTTGATAGCAGCAGAAGCAGTGGATGTGCTTAGTGTGAAAAATAGCAATGCAAGAAACACTACAGAACACATGACCGCAGTGCATCTTATTCGTGTGTGTCGCATTTTCGACCTCCTGATATGTTCGAATCAATAATGTAACTCATTATTGATAACTTATAAAAAATATAAGTTATAAATACATTAGTATGTATACGATGTTAAGTATACTGTTTTAGATAATCAGTGTCAATGCTATCAGGTGATTTAGACAGGATTGGAAAATGAAAAGCGCATAAAAATACCTGCAGCGTATGTTCCTGCAGGTATTCTTAAGGCGTTGGGTATCATTCGGTGCTGTCTGTTCCGGGACCTTTTTCGATGCGCCGGATCATGATAGGATATGCGATGAGCGGCATGGCTGTAGTCAGCAGTCAGCTTATCGGGTAGTTACTTTCTTCATGCTGCTCCAGGATGAATAGTATCTGACTTTGTTTACGGTCTTATAACTTCTTATCTGGACGTAATACTTTTTCTTTGCTTTCAGTTTGCTTATTTTCTTCGAAGTCACTGAGTTTTTAGTGATCGTCACTGTTTTTGATGATTTCATGGAAGACTTGAGGCTGTATCTGATCTGATAGCCTGTAGTCTGTGTGCTCTGCTTTTTCCATTTTAATGTAAATGCTTTTTTCGCCTTTGACAGTGTTCTTATGGTCGTTCCCTTCGGGATGATCCTGAAAGTCCTGGTGATGGTACCTGAATAGTCTCCGGTACCGGTGATTTTAGCTGTAGCTGTTCCGACATATCTGTTTTTGCTGTAGCTGACTGTATAATCCTGGCCTTTTTTCAGACCGGAAATCGTTACTGCAGGGGTCTGTGATTTGCCGTTATATACGTATGTCGTTTTTGACAGTTTTGCAGATCTGCCCTGTATCGGCTCACAGAATTTAGCTGTGATGTTCCTGTCGTTTCCGGATTCAGCACGGAATGTGAAACTTGTTTCTTTTGAAATCAGTTTACCGGATTCATACCAGCCGCCGAATGCAGCGTCGTCCAGCGGTTTCGCAGTGAGCGTTACTTTTGCCTGATCTGCATATGTACCGGCTCCTGCAGCATACCCGTTTCCGACTACCTGCGTTTCGATATTCACAGCATCAAGTTCTGATCCTTCTGCAATGACATCAGGTTTGACCGTTTTGTTTTCATTTATCGCAGGATCGTATTTCACAGCGGCGTTGTCTGTGCCCTGTTCCGATTTTCCTTCTAACTTATCGCTGTTATCCAGACCGATATCGTTGTACTGTATCGTCCTGGTGAGTTCTCCGTCACCCTGCAGTTCCTGGACTTCGTAATCCAGCGTGAGCTTTTCACCCGGTACCAGTTCGAATCTGTACTCGTCATCTTCAGGTACAAGGATACGGATCTCATCGTTCAGTCCTTTTATCACTTCAAGAGAAGTGTCAGGGTTTTTATCTGCGAATGAGCTGTAATCACCGTTGACGATCTCAGCAACTTTGTTATTGTCCGAATCATATACTCTGATCGTGTAATTGTCTGTCAGCTTCGCTGTGTCTGAGGATGATTCCTTTTGAGCCGTTACCGGAGCATATGTCCTGTTCAGTGGATTTGTCCTGGCAATGAATGAAATCGTTTTGTAAATATTTGTTTCCGTGGTTTCTCCGAATTTCAGCCATGCATATGTCGCCTCCGGCCAGTGCTGCTGGAAAATGGAGTTGAAATCCTCTTCAAGGCTCTTGTCCCCGTAATATATCTGGTCGATATTGAAATATTTCAGGACAGGCGTGTAATCATAGGGTTCGTTTTTGCCATCCAGGAATTTCTGCTCGGTTCCCATCGTCCCCAGGCATTTGCTTACAGGCGTCTGTATCGCGGCGTAATGGGTCGCATTCGGAACGATCGAACCGAGGAAACCTATTATCAGTTCATTCACCAGCCTTGGATTCGACTTCAGATCATTGCCTGTGATGTCTCTGAATTTCTTACGCACAGCATCGATATTGCTGCTGTAGGCTTTAAGCGATTCTTTTGTGCTCTTGATGTAGATGTTTTTGCCGTATCTTGTGAATCCCCATCTGTCCAGAGGTACCATAGGGATGGCGTCGGATACGCTGACGATATTGTATATACCGCGGACATTCTTTATCGTGGAAGTCGATTTAGGCGCCTCGAATGTATAGCAGTACAGGTCTGACGACGACACAAGACCGCTTTCGGATATCCTGCTGCCAAGAAGCCCTGATACCGCTGCGCCTCTGCTGTATCCGCAGATCCAGATCTTGTCGATCTGGTTTTCGCTGACATATTTCTGGACATCGCTGAACACAGCTTTTGCGGCAGAGCCGAAACCGTCGTGCTCTCCGTCTATGGCGCCGCCGCATATTCGTCCGTTGCTTTCCCATTCGCCGCCATATCCGCCGCTTCGTATGGCTATAGCCATGACATTCTTTCCGTCGATTTTTTTCCTGGCGAATGCGTATCCTACGGTGTTATCGGTGTTGTCCAGGGTGACGTCGTATTTCTTTGAAAAATACTCTGTGAACTTCAGCTTATCGACGAACAGTAATCTGATGTATGCGTCTCTGTCGCTTCTGTCGGCTGTCCACTTTGACTGTGACGCCATCGTTACCAGCAGAGAGAACTCGGCGAGCTCCTGGTTGTATTTGCTGTTATCAGTTGAGAAGAAATCGTCACTGTAATTTTCTGTGATCTCCATCTTTTTGAGTTTTTTCATCTGTGGATTGTATGTCACAGTGACCTCTCCGCTGACTTTGTTATCTTCTTCAGTTTCAGTTGCTGTTATCTTGCCGGACACAGTACCGGCGTTGGTCCATCCACCGGCAGAAAGATCCAGGTACATGGCAGGGCGGACGCCGTAATAATCCCATCCCGATGTACAGCCGTATGTATCGACATGACCCATATAACTGATATATGACATATATCCGGCTCCGTAGCCCGGTGAGCGAAGCGCCCAGCTGTCAGCTTCGCCTGCAGAGCCGTCCTGTTTTTTGCCGGCAGTATATTTAGTGTTCTTTGATAATCTCGTTTCATCCTGTTCTTCTGTATTTTCCGGGGTGAAGGAGGTGCTGAAGCCGTATTTGCTGCTGGTGACTTCGCTTATGGACAGAAGGAAGATCTTGTCTGTCGTATCTGCACCGCCTGTTGTATGATGTACAGGGTTATCGGGGGTTTTTATGGTTTTGCTTTTTATGGCATTTTGCTCCTGACTGGAGAACGCCTCGTTTATGAAGGTGCTGTTCAGCCAGCTCCTGATATTGCTGTCCGCCCAGGCGTCTTCTGACCCTTCTTCGTTATAAAGGATACCGCTGTCTATATTCTCATCGGCAAGAAGAAAGGCTTCGCTGCCGTTCACACTGAGGACACGCCATTTGACTGGAGTTTTGCTATCCGATGACTCCTTGTAGTAATTGCCGTAATAGATGCAGTCCCAGGTGGATACTCCATTCGATACTCGTGGGCTTTGCGGCATAGTGGCTGCATCGACTTCATTTATCTGCATCATGAATGCTGCAGGTATCAGCGCTGCTGTCATTGCTGCGATGATCAGCCATGACAGGAGTACTGAGCAGGTTTTTCGTTTAAACATGTTCATTGTCTGATTCTCCTTCTGAATAAATACTGTGAGCATTATATCACAGCAGGTATCGCGATTGCTACCTTAAGGAGCCTGTAAATGCACAAAAAAACTCCATGCTGAAAGGCTGCGCCCTGTATCAGCATGGAGGTCTGTATTACTCTTTTTTGATCCCGGCGTTCTATTCGTATCTCGATGCACGTCCGGTATTGCCTTTACCTTCTTCCATCATTCCGAAAGTTTCCATGAAGAATGTCCTTATCTTCAGATCATACTTCACGGAGACAGCATCCAGAGCATCACTTACGATCTCGCTCATGTCCTGGGAGTCGGCTGCAGCTCTTGCATTGATGACCAGTGAAAGTGCGCTGTACTTCCTGTCGAGCTTTCTGGAATATTCGATGTCGTAGTCCACGCCTTCACCGGTGAGAGCTGACATAGTCATGACAGGGATATCAGGATAGGCTGTGTGTATGAAGTCGATCCTTTTCTGAACTTCTTCAGGACTGATGGTATCGATCTTGTTCAGGACGATCACGTCGGCTTCAGCCATCTGTGCGTCCAGCAGGAACTTCATTTCCTCAGGCAGGTTGATGTCCGCATTCTCAGGCATGATCATACGGATCCTCTCAGGATCCACGATGCACATGAATGGCATGAGGGCAAACTGTCCATTTTCCTTGTCGTCAAGTTCCAGATATACGTGATCCAGTGCACCGATACCGCATCCAGGTATATCTGAGAAAATGATGTCCGCTCCGGAGTCTTCCAGCTGGTGGAGCTTGTCTACAAGATTCTCATGCTGGTAGCATATGCAGTTGCCTGATATAGGAAGGGTGGTGATGCCTGTCGTTGCAGTGAACTCCGCATCAACGATGTTGCTGGCGCCCAGGTCATTGGCCAGTATTGCCGCATGTCCCAGACCGCGCCTGTTGATACTGTTGGCGAAAGCTATCATGGATGTAGTTTTGCCTGAACCGAGGAATCCGCTCGTAACCATATATTTCGTTGTCATAAAAAACCTCCTGATGATAATATTCTGATATTTAACGGTTTCATTATACAATACATATAGAAAAATTTCGATATGAACTGTTTTGGAACTGAGTGTATATATTCTAACCAAAACATACCGTAATAATAGGTAAAAAGCATAAACTGTATACTAAAAAATAAAGTTTATTGTATATTTTATAAAATACACCAGAGTGATAACATATATAGCAATGAAAAAAACATCACAGGAGGAATAAAATGAACAGGACAGAACGTATCAAGGATCTATGCGAAACAGCATTGTTTGTCGCTATCGTATTTATAGGGGTATTCATCATAAAATTTCCGGGACCTTTCGGTTACGCGCATATAGGAGATTCGATGATATTTCTATCAGTATTGATGCTTGGCGGAAAGCGTGGAGCAGTGGCAGGCGGCGTCGGAGCTGCACTGGCAGACATCGTGAGCGGATATGCTGTATGGGCGGTGCCTACTCTTATCTGCAAGGCGGTCATGGCTCTGGTTATGGGGGCTCTTATCAAACACCATGTATTCGGACTCAAAGGCCGTGCATGCTGGATCGTGGCAGCAGTAGCAGGTGGAGTGACACAGGGGATAGGATACATCATATTCTGGTATTTCATGTTCGGCAAGGCAGCAGCTATCGCAGCAATATCAGGACTGGCATTCCAGATGGTGGCAGGAATAATAATCGCTTTCGTTATCGCAGAAGCATTACAGAAAACATCGCTTAAAAAATATTTCATATACACGACTAATGGCAAAGGAGTGGAAAAATGTTAGAAGAAAAAATGAAAAGTTTCGGGAAGATAGATGCACACAGCCATATCGGATATTTCGGAAGCTGGTCTGACGTAGGCATAACGCCTGAAGAACTTATAAAACAGATGGACGAATACAATGTGGAAAAAAGCGTTATATGCACTTTCCCTATGAAAGAAAGTATCGATGCTGTTGACGCTTATCCTGACAGACTGGTGGGAGCTGCATGGGTGAACCCATATGACCCTGATGCTGTATCGCAGATACACGATGCAGTTGAAAATCACGGATTCAAGGCAATCAAACTGCATCCGCTGTCTCACGGATATCTGGCAAACGACGAGTGTGTTTTCCCGATAGCAGAGGCTGCAAGAGAACTTGACATACCTCTCATGATACATACAGGTCATCCTCCTTTCTCACTGCCATGGAGCGTGGCACAGCTGGCGGATATATATCCCGATGTGAAGATGGTGATGATACACATGGGTCACGGCAACGGCATGTTCATACAGTCGGCTATAGATATGGCAAAGAAATATCCTAATCTGTATCTGGAAACTTCCGGCATGCCTATGCATACGAAGATAAAGGAAGCCTATGAGAAGGTAGGCAGCGACCGCATAATGTGGGGACTGGATGCGCCTTTCCATCATCCTGCCGTGGAGATGCTGAAACCTGTGGTCAGCGGACTCACAGACAGCCAGCTGGAAGATGTATTCTACAACAATGTAAAGAAGCTGCTAAAACTGTAGTAAGACAGCTCATCGGTATGACTCAAAAAAACTGCCGCCCGGCTGAGAAGCATCGTTTGATGCTCCGGCTCCGGACGGCAGTTTGTGGTATCTATACGAGACCGAGAAGATGCTGCACCAGCAGGCTCACAAGCGTTATGCCTGTCCAGCAGCAGAATCCCAGAAACAGCGGTTTGCTGCCTGTTTTTATGAGTTTCACTATATTGCTGTTCAGGCCTATGGCAGCCATGGCCATGACTATCATGAACTTGCTCAGCTCCTTGAGCGGTGTGAAAATATCAGCAGATACGCCGGCGTTCAGAGCTATGGTGGTGATCACCGATGCGATGATAAAATACAGTATGAACATCGGGAACGATCTTTTAAGACTGAATCCCGACTGCTTCTCACCGGAAATTCCGGTTGCATCAGCCTGTCTGCTGCGCATATGAGACTGCCACAGGGCCAGGATCAGCGTTATAGGTATGATAGCCAGCGTTCTGGTGAGTTTGACGGTGACTGCCTTGTCCAGTGTCTGCGAACCGAGAGAATACATGCTGTCCCATGTGGAAGCGGCAGCTGTCACAGAGGATGTATCGTTGACTGCGGTACCTGCGAATATACCGAAAGTTTCCCCTGAAGTCGTATCGAATCCGATGAGAGCTCCCAGGGCAGGGAATATCAGTGCAGCGATTACATTGAAGAAGAATATGACCGAGATGGCCTGGGCAACTTCATCATCATCGGCATCTATGACAGGTGCAGTGGCAGCGATGGCCGACCCTCCGCATATGGAGGAGCCGACTCCGACCAGTGTGGATATCCTGCCGGGGATGCGCATCACTTTGCAGAGCACGAAGGATATCACAAGTGACGCCGTTATAGTGCTTATGATGACAGGCAGCGACTGTTTGCCCGTTGTTATTATGACAGACAGATCCAGTCCGAAACCCAGCAGCACCACAGCGCTCTGTAGTATCTTTTTAGAAGTGAATGCTATGCCCTGCTGGAACCTTGTCTTGTCTTTCAGCAGCAGCGTTATTATCATGCCTGCGATTATAGCGATGACCGGGCCGCCTATGACCGGGAAAAGTTTCCCCAGAAGGAACGCCGGGACAGCTATGGCAAGGCAGAGCAGCATACCGCTGCCTTTTTCTCTGATGAATGTCATTATATCTGAACCGTCCTTTCGTAAAATCCATACTGAGAATAATATAACGCAGCAGGACCGGAATGTTAATAGGGAGGGAAAAAGACGGTAAGTTTGGAGTCTTCTGATATTTTTGATGAGAGAGTATCTCAGATCAAAGCATACTGTCTCTTTCCTGTATGTGGTATAATAATTATTGTCAAACAGGAAAGAAAAGAGGTCATGGATCTGTGTCAGAGAATTTTTTGATATGTATAAAAGCTGTAGCACCTATGTTTATCATGATAATAGTGGGATATCTCGTGAGGCTTTCGGGAATGGTGAACGATGATGAACTGAACAAGTTCAACAAGATGGTGTTCCACACGCTGTTTCCGATGCTGATGTTTTCGAACATATATCATGCTGACATCAGGGAGATAGTGGATATAAGGCTGATAATATTCGCAGTTGCCGCGGTATTCGCAGTGTACTTTACCGGAATGGCTATAGCTGTGAAGACAGAAAAAAGCAGCAGGAGCCGGGGAGCTCTGATACAGGCGATATACAGGAGCAACTTCGTAATAATGGGACTGCCGATAGCGACGAATATATACGGACATTCCAATGTGGGAGTCACTGCGGTGATGGTCGCTATAATCGTCCCGATATTCAATGTGCTGGCTGTCATAACACTGGAGACATACAAAGGATCTGCGGTGAATCCCAGGAAGATAGTCATGGGCATAGTCACGAATCCGCTGATAATCGGCATAGTCATAGGCCTGGTGTTTTCTCTGCTGAGCATACCGCTTCCGGGGATACTGGAAGATACGGTGTCTGAGATCTCGGCAGCAGCGAATCCGATGGCTCTGATAATCCTTGGAGCTTCCTTCAGGACAGGCGGCGTCAGGGAGTGCAGGAAGAATCTGATAACAGCGGTGCTCATGAGACTGGTCATAGTTCCGGGGATAGTCCTGACTGTCGCGATGCTTCTGGGTATAAAAGGGATAGCCTTCGTCACACTTGTAAGCATATTCGCGGCGCCGTGCGCCATATCATCCTTTACAATGGCTCTTGAAATGAAAAGTGATGCGAATCTGGCAGGAAATGCAGTCATATTCACTTCAGCGTTTTCCTGTTTCACGATGTTCGGATGGCTGCTGCTTTTCAAAAGTATGGGCGTGTTCTGATGTTTGACAAATGAAAACATATGTGGTAGCATGAATCGACAAGTGAATCACTTCCATGTCCGCTCTGCAAGCAGAGCAGCCAAGAGGGAATCCGGTGAGAATCCGGAGCGGACCCGCCACTGTGATTCAGTGATTTCCGACAGTGCCCTGAGGCAGCCACTGAGTGATCGGGAAGGTCGCCGGGAATGAGGACTGATAAGTCAGGAGACCTGCATGAGAAGGATGTCGGACCACGGGTAAAATGGTGTATCGGCGATTATGATCATAGACGATATGTTCAGGAATACGGACTGCACTTTATGGTGGAGTCTTTTTTGATGGAGGTATAGAAATGAAAAACAGTTACAGATTTTTCAGCAATAAGGAATGTGAGTATTTCCCATGTCATCAGGTGGCAGACCCGGACAAATTCAACTGCATGTTCTGCTACTGTCCGCTGTACGCGCTGGGAGACAGCTGCGGCGGGAATTTCAAATATGTCGGAGCTGATGAAAAGATCAAAGACTGCAGCAGCTGTATGATACCGCACAGTGAGAACGCCCATGATCATATCACCAGCATGTTCAATGAAGTGGCAGAACTGGCTGCGAAGAACCGGAAATAGACCAGCGGTCACAGCTCTTTGAGATAGACATCAGGCTCCTCTGAGAGAAACTGTATGAACGTCTTAGTCAGTATGGATACCCTGCTCAGAGGCAGGGAGGCTATTCCTATAGTACGGTGATATGGCGGATCCAGTGGCCGGACTTCGA
>CAJJPZ010000064.1 GCA_905193765.1 uncultured Eubacterium sp. | reverse complement strand
GTTGTGGTGATCTCATAAAAACTGCTTGACAGGAGGTCACTTCATAACAGGTGAAGATATGGGAAAGCATTTCAGCCATCCTACATGGAGCGACAGACTTTATATAGAGAAATTATACAACAAAGGTAATACACCGCAGGAAATAGCTGAAGTCGTTGGTTGCTGTAGGACTACCATATATAACGAGCTCAGACGGGGGAGGTACATACATACAAATAGTGATCTCACAGAAGAAGTGCGATATTCCTCGGACATGGCACAGCAAAAGTATGATGAGAACAAAAAGAATAAAGGTCCCGGGCTTAAGATAGGGAGCGATATAGAGCTTGCAAACTATATCGAAGATAAGATAATAAATGAAAAATATTCACCTCAGGCAGTACTTTATGCGATCAGGAACGAGGGCAGAAAGTTCTCAGTAGAAATCAAATCAGTAACTACTATATATTCATATATAGATAAAGATGTATTCCTGAATCTCAGCACGGAACATCTGCACAGAAAAAAGAAGAAGCCGAAGAGGAAAGCAAAACGAGCCAAACGTCCATCGAAAGGCACATCTATAGAAAAACGACCCGAAAGCGTAGCTGACCGGGAGCAGTTCGGTCACTGGGAGATGGACTGTGTCAAAGGCAAGAGGTCAAACGGAACGGCTTTGCTCGTCCTGACGGAACGCAAGACTCGTTATGAGATCATCCAGGTACTGAAAGCATGTTCTGCCGATGAAGTCAGAAAAGCCATGAACCGTATTGAAAAAGAATTCAAATCAGCGTTCTATACTATATTCAATACTATTACAGTCGATAATGGATCAGAATTTGCAGATACAGAAGCAATTGAAAAAGCCCTGTACAGAGTAGGCAAACGAGCAGATGTATATTATTGTCATCCATATTGTTCATGTGAGAGAGGATCCAATGAGAACCAGAACAGATTGATAAGATATCATTATCCGAAAGGTGCTGACTTTGATAAGATCGTGAAAAAGGATGAAGTCAGGAAGCTGCAGAAGTGGATCAATGATTATCCGCGCAGGATGTTTGAAGGAGGGACAGCGGGACGAGCCTTCCGGAATGAATGCGAAAAGCTGGGAATAGCGGTATGATATAGAGGAGACATGACCATAACCTCTGTTTTGTTGTGTTCAAAAATAGTTATCAGTCTTAAGATCCTGACTGTCGGTCAACCTCATTGCACTGTTTTGCTACAAGTGAGTGTAAAATATATACTGAGATTCAATGATATGGGTATATAATGTTTTTTTAATGTTTTGTTCAAATTAAACTTGACATTTAGACAAAGTGACAGACAGCGGTTGACCGGTTGACTTTTGCGGGATACTGTGGTAGTATTAAATCTGTGACAATTTGAAGTTTTAGCACGATAAAGCGATAATGGAATGTTAAATTAAAAGAAGAGAGAGGAAGAGAAAATGAAAAAGAAATTACTGATGATATCAGTGGCTGCTGTGATGATATTCACGATGCTGGCGTTCGCAGGATGCGGAAGCAGCGACAGCGAGGATACAGCTTCAAAGGATACTATCATTATCGGTCTTGATGACACATTCGCACCTATGGGATTCCGTGATGAAGACGGCAATCTGGTGGGATTCGATATCGACCTGGCCAATGCCGTTGCCAAGGAACTGGGCATGAAGGCTGAATTCAAGCCTATCGACTGGGATGCCAAGGAGATGGAGCTCAAGGCAGGCACTATAGACTGCGTATGGAACGGCATGTCCATCACTCCTGAGAGAGAGGAGAGCATGGCACTTTCCAACAAATATCTCAACAACAAGATCGTTCTGATGGCAATGAAGGATTCAGATACAGATGTGAAGAAATCAACAGATCTGGCTGACCTGAAGATCGGAACCCAGGCTGATTCATCAGCTCTGGAAATGCTGAAGAAAAACGAGTCATATGACAAGTTCAAGGACAACATCAGCGAATACAAGACTTACGATGCAGCTATCCTCGACCTGAAGGCAGGAAGAGTGGACGTGATCGCTGTCGATCAGGTTCTGGGCGAATACACTAACAACAATCTGGAAGGCGCTATGAAGGAATGCACTTATTCACTGGGCGGCGACTATTATGTAATAGGTTTCGCAAAGGACAACACTGAGCTCAGAGACAAGGTGAACGACGCTATCAAGGCAACTATAGACAGCGGCGAAGCTGAAAAGATCAGTAAGGAATGGTTCGGTAAGAACATCGTTATATTTGAGGAACTCTAAGCAGACTCAGCGGGCTGACGGCCGGAGACTGCAGTAATACAGAAATAGCAAGGACAAGATAATTATGGATAAAATCATGGGATTCCTGCCTTTCATGCTTGAGTGTACAGTGGTGACTGTCGAGATCTTTGTGCTCACACTTGTTATCTCGCTGCCGCTGGGACTGCCAGTAGCACTGGGAAGCAACAGCAGGATAAAGCCGCTCAGCATACTGTGCAAGACATACGTATGGATATTCAGAGGAACGCCGCTGCTGCTGCAGCTGTTCTTCTTCTACTACTTTTTCCCGCTGGTACTGGATATGCCGGGGATGAGCGTTTTCGTCACGGTACTGCTGACCTTTGTGCTGAACTATGCCGCATATTTTGCAGAAATATACAGAGGCGGCATCAACAGCATAGACATAGGTCAGTACGAGGCGGCTCACTCACTGGGACTTTCCAGGAGACAGACTATGATGGATATAATAATGCCCCAGACTATGAAGGCTATCCTGCCTCCTGTAGTCAATGAGGCCATCACGCTGGTAAAGGATACCGCTCTGGCGTCTACGCTGCCTATCATAGATCTGATGAAGGCTACCAACAGTGCGGTAAACAGAACGTCCGACGTGACGCCGTACTTCTTTGCAGCTGTTATATACCTGCTGATGACATTTGTCCTGTCGCTCCTGGCGCGCAGACTTGAGAAGTACTTCAAGAGATATGACGGGAAGGGGGAACTGTGATGGAGAAAAAGACCATACTTGAAATGAAACACATAGTCAAGAAATACCCTGACCTCACAGCTGTGAATGACGTGGACTTTTCCATATCAAAGGGAGAGATCGTAGCGATAATCGGACCGTCGGGTTCGGGCAAGAGCACGCTGCTGAGATGTATCAACGGCCTTGCGACGCCGACATCCGGCAAGATCGACCTCAAAGGAAGGACGTCCATGGTGTTCCAGCACTTCAACCTGTTCCCGCATATGACTTGCCTTAAAAATATCACTTACGGACCTGTCAAGGTCCTGAAAAAGGACAGGCAGGAGGCGGAGAAGACTGCAAGAGAGCTGCTCAGGATGGTAGGCCTGGAAAGCAAGGCGGACGTATATCCTGCTCAGATATCCGGCGGACAGAAGCAGAGGGTGGCTATAGCAAGAGCTCTGGCTATGGATCCTGATCTCATGCTCTTTGACGAGCCGACGTCGGCGCTGGATCCTGAAATAACGGGAGAGGTGCTCAATGTCATGAAGGACCTTGCGAAGCAGCACAGGACCATGATACTGGTCACTCACGAGATGGGCTTTGCCCGGGAAGTGGCTGATCGCGTCGTATTCATGGATCACGGCCAGATAATCGCTCAGGGCACACCAGAGGAGATCTTCGAAAAGACCGAGAACGAACGTCTCAGATCATTCCTTGCATCCATGGTAGGCGTGTCCATGTAAAGTCTGTGCAGCAGAAAAAACAAAAAAATGATACGGATATAAACGACTCCCCGCAGATGATGACTGCGGGGAGTTTTTTTCATGGGAAACGCTGGGTGTTTGTGATAAAATATATATGTTTTCCGCTGCAGGCGGGATGCAGAACGAGAGAAACGGCAGCAGTGCCGTCGTATATAAAAGACAGGGAGAATGATCATCATGAATCAGAAAGAATTAAGAGAGATAAGAAAGCGTTTCAACCCGGACTACGGCAACATAGGCCACGTCTACGGCTGCTATGTCAACGGGGCGAAGGAGATAGTTGCGGAGATGGATATGTCCATGGGTATAATGGAGCAGGAGGAGGCTGAGCTTTATCTGAAACTCCTGAAGAAGTCCATATCCGGCACGCTGGGCAGGAACCTGCTGGATATAGAGTTTTCGACAGCACAGGTGGAGGACAGCGACGAGCACAGGCTGCTGCAGGCGCTGAGACTTTCGCACCTTAGAGACGAGAATGTCAGGAACATGTTTTATCAGCGTGTCATAGAATCCTTCGATTCCGGCGAAGACAGCTATGTGATACTTATGACCTCGGATTCTTACGACATACCTTTCAAGGGCAGCGATGATCAGAAGTGGGATGAGGGATCCACAGAAGTGTTCGATTATATAATCTGTGGCATATGCCCGGTGAAGGATGCAAAGGCTTCACTGCGGTATTATTCGGAGGAAAAGAGCTTCAGGGGCGCGTCTTCCGGCCATGTGCTGGGAGCGCCTGACATAGGGTTCATGTTCCCGGCTTTCGACGACAGGAGTCCAAACATATACAACGCACTTTACTACAGCAGGAAGGTATCTGAAATACACAATGAATTCATCGACGGTATTTTCAATGTGGAAAAGTCGCCTATGTCGCCGGACACTCAGAAGTATCTGTTCAGCGACGTCCTGGAGGAAAGTCTCGGCGAGGACTGCAGCCTCGATGTGGTGAAGACCGTCCATGGGCAAATAAGGGAGAGAGTGCTGCTCCACAAGGAGAGCAAAGATCCTGAGCTCCCGGAGATGTATGTTGAGGATGTCGACGACATGCTCAGGACAAGCGGAGTGCCGGATGAAAAGATAAACACCTTCAACGACGCCTGTGATAGAGAATTCGGCGAGTCGGCAGTGCTGAACCCGGGCAATCTGATAGAGACGAAGAAGCTGGAAATGGTGACGCCGGGAGTGAAGATCACCGTGGATCCTGAATATACATACAGCATAAAGACCCAGGTCATCGACGGCAGCAGCTACCTGCTGATCCCGATGGGGGAGGGCGTTGAAGTGAACGGCATCGACGTCACTGTGAATGCGTCCGGCCCGGAAGACGGAACGGAGGAGTAACGGCAGTCCCGGAGCATCACAGAAAGCGGCATGAAAGCAGAAAACTGCAGGTCATATGATCTGCAGTTCTTTGAACAGCTGTTTCTGATTGTTTACGCCAATCTTTTGATAGACCGTGTAAAGGTGCCGCTTCACGGTAGCTTCGCTTATATAAAGCTCACCGGCGATCTCAGCATTGGTCAGGCTGCGTTTGAGGGAAAGGAAGATGACTTCGAATTCCCTGTTGGACAGATTGTATTCGTCCTTGAGAGCGGTTAGCCTTCTGGTAAACACATCGGAGATGTAGTACAGTGCGGCGGTTATCTTGTTCTTCGATGCATCGTTGTACGCCAGCTGGAGCATATATGTATCGTCTTCTATATGAACAGGTACCGGCCCCATCTGACATAGGTCGCTGTTCAGAAGCTTTCTGACGCATCCGGTGACTTCCTTTGTGAGCTGGCTGTCGGCCACCGACGGACTGTACGTCCTGGCAAAGGTGGAAAATGAAGCGTTGTTGCTGATGAGTTCCGCGGAACTGTTGTAGGCGCAGAGACCGAGGGATTCTATGTTGTTCAGCTCCCAGTTGTTCTCTCCGTTGTTTTCGGCACCGTGTTCCCTGCATTTAAGTTCTCCGCTGCACCTGCTGATACCCAGACATCCGCCGCTGCATATATCAGCGGTCATCCTGTCGGAAAGGTATGGCTGGAGCAGTTTTATGATCTCCAGATCACGTTTTTTGAATTCGACTTTCTCAACGCTGCGGAACAGACCCAGTATAGCGATGATATCGCTGCTCTCCCGGAGCGGTATGTTGGCGTCTATGGATATCTCGAGGCTGGCGTCGCAGGCGAATTCCTGAAAATAATAGGTCTCACGTCTGTCCTGCATCGAGAACAGATCCGAATTACGGAAGGCTATATATTCAGGCTGGGCCAGTATAGGCAGCACATCGTCATTGTGCATATATGTATTTATGTAATTCTGTATCTCATCGTGGGACCAGTTCACCGGCCTGAAGGACTCCATCTCGTATTTTCCGGTGTCTTTGCTGTACTTGAAGAACATGAAATCGCTCTTGTCGAAGTATATGAGAGTCCTGAGTCTCCGCATGAATTCCTCGGTGAACCTGCACAGCGGCAGATCCCTGTCATATATACATTTTATTATATCTCCGATGATTTTCACCTCATCTGATGTGAATAGTAAATTTTCCATGTTGACCTCTCATATATATTTAACAAAGAAAAACAGCAATCCTGTTCGAAACAAACAGATCAGCGACAGGCAACCCTTGATAGATATATTATAGGAAATCACGACGAATAATGTCAATAAAGTTTACATGTGTCTAATATTTTTACAACTTTAGATGTAATTTCAGCAGAAGAGAATGCAATCCATGCAGAAATCGTCAGAAAGTATGTCGTATTATTCAGACTTTAGTTCGATTACACCGCAGGCTGAGCGTGGTACTATTTGAATGAAGGCGATACATGAGACGCATAAACAAGAATAGGAGGAATCATATGGTTTTACTGGGTCAGATAATAATCTACATCATCATGGCATGTGCCGTGATAGGGGTGATAGGCGCGATAAGAGATGAAAAAAGCGGGATAGGCAAGGAGTTTATGACAGCGTTCCATCAGCTTGGGATAATCTTCATACCATTTGCGGGAATGCTGGCATCCATGCCGTATATAGAGAAGTTCGTGGTGTTCCTGTTCGGCGGGATCTTCGAAAAGCTGGGGGCTGATATAGCCATTGCCGGAGCGCTGATAATGGCACCGGATATGGGAGGATACCAGATAACAGAATCGCTGGCGTCATCGCCGGAGACATGGATCATCGCACTGTTCGTAAGCTACTGTACAGGACCGATAATCTGTTACTCGATCCCTATGGGATTTTCCATAATCGACAAGCGGGATCACAAGTACTTCGGTCTGGGCATCATGTCAGGAATACTGAGCATACCTTTCGCGGTCATGGCTATGACGACGCTGCTGAAACTGACGGGGACGCCGGTGAGGGAGACTATCTCCAACACTGCTCCGGAAGATTTCAACCTGGTATATACCTGGGGACAGATCTGGCTGAACATGCTGCCTATCGTGGTATTCTGTCTGATACTGGCGCTGCTGCTGAGATTTTTCATAGACATAATGGTAAAGGCGTTCCTGGTATTCGGACGTGCGCTGGACATAGGTATCAAGATAGTGCTGGTGCTCTCGATTGTGGAGTACTTCACAGGGATATTCTCCAGGATCTTCTCGGGATGGGCATTTGCGCCGATAATCGCAGACGCTGAAGACCAGTTCAGGGCGCTGGAAAATGCAGGCTACATAGCGCTGATGCTGGCGGGAGCATATCCGATGATCTATATGATCGACAAATTCTTTGGCAAAGCTCTGCAGAGACTGGGAGCAAAATGCGGGTTCACTACAACAGGAAGCATAGGTATATTCGCCACATGTGCGGAGCAGATAGCGATGTTCGGTATAGTGAAGAAGATGATCCCTGCGGAAAAGGTGAAGATCGTGGCACTGTCCGTATGCGGATCGTGGCTGCTGGGAGCGCACATATCGATAACGGCCAATTTCCAGCCATCGCTGCTGGCGATAATACTCATAGGCAAGATGATAGGTGCCGTGATAGCCGTATTCTTCGCTATATGGCTGGGGGTACCGATGGCAAAGAGACTGGAAAAACAGGACCGGGAAAAGGGTATCATAGGCGAAACCGAATACCTTGAAGACGAAGCTGTCCTTGCTGAAAGGAAAAACAGAAAACATAAAGGAGGAAACGAAGATGCTGCAGTTTAACAGAACGAATGAACAGATGGGTACATATTCACTGGACGGGGAGAACCATTTCCCGAGGATCGAAAGGCTCCTTGAGAGGTACTGGGAGTGCACTCCTGAGGTGGACATCGAGAGGGCAAAGATATATACGGAGTCATATAAAGAGACAGAAGGCGAAGACGTGATCATGAGGAGAGCGAAGGCTTTCAAGGCGTACTGCGAGCAGAGAGAAATCAGCATACCTGACGATCAGCTCATCGTCGGTGATACGGCAAGACATCCGAGAGGCGGAGTTGTAGACCCTGTGTTCCACTGCGGATGGCTAAGCGAGGAAGTGGACACGATCTCGACGAGAAAGCAGGATCCGTATCTGATAAGCGATGAAGACAAGAGGGAACTGAAAGAAGAGATATTCCCGTACTGGAAAGGGCAGACTGTCAGCGAACACTGGATAAAGCAGATACCGCCTTATGTCAGGGAGCTTGCGGTGAAGACCGGTATAATCGACGTGGAGATAAAGACCCAGAGCGCTGCAGGCGAGACCGCTCCTTACTGGGAGATGCTGATGGAAAGGGGCTTCGGCAGCATAAAGGCTGAAGCTGAAGAGATCATAGCGTCACTGGATGAGACATCGCCGGAGGATTTTGAAAAGATGACTTTCCTCGGAGCATCGCTGCTGACGCTGGAAGGCATAAGCATCTATATGAAGCGGTTCGGCGACCTTGCAGCAGAGATGGCTGAGTCTGCAGAGGGACAGAGAAAGGCTGAACTGGAGACCATCGCGGCCAACTGCTACTATCTTATGGAAAACAAACCGGCAACATTCTGGCAGGGACTGCAGTTCGTGTATTTCATCCTGGTGGGATGCCTGATGGAAGGAAACGGTCCGTCCTATTCGCCGGGAAGAGTGGATCAGTATTTCTACGGTCTGTACGACAGTGATGTGAAGTCGGGAACGCTGACTGTTGAGAAAGCGCTGGAGCTGATAGAGGCATTTTACATAAAGACCGCAGAGACCACATGGTTCCTCAGTGAAAATGCAGTTATGTATTTCGCGGGATACCAGCCGTTCCACAGCCTTATCGTGGGAGGCATCGACAAACACGGCAGAGATGTGACCAATGAACTGTCGTATCTGTTCCTGACCGCCAAGATGGATGTAAAGCTCCATGGCCCGTCCGTATGCGTCAGAGCACATCAGCAGTCGCCGGAGGACTTCATCATACATGTTTCCAAGCTGGCAAGGCTGGGCACGGGATTCCCTGCCATATACAACGACGAGGTGGCCATCAAGATGATGTTGCTGTCCGGCGGCACAATGGAGGAGGCTCGAAACTACCAGATGGTGGGCTGCGTCGAACCGTTCATGGGCGGAAAGATGGCGAAATGGTCAGATGGTGGACACTATAACTTCGCATCTGCGATGGAATTCGTGCTGACCAACGGCAGGAGCATAATGAACGACAACAGACTGCTGGGACTTCAGACGGGAGATCCGGAGAAGATGGATTTCGACGAGATAAAGCAGGCCGTGAAGGATCAGCTGGAATACATGATAAAGGCAATCAGTATCTGTGCCAACGTCAATGAAAAGGTATGTGCAGAGCTGACGCCGTACCCGTTCGTTTCGACTCTGCTGGACGGTACATACAGGACAGGAAAGGATCTGACGAGAGGCGGTGTCAAGTACACGATAGGTCCGGCGCTGATAGGCACCGGCATCGCGGATCTCGTGAATTCCCTTTCGGCTATAAAGAAGCATGTGTTTGACGATAAGACAATAACCATGCATGAACTGATCGAGGCGATCGGTCATAACTTCGAAGGATATGAGGACATGAGGCTGATGCTGGAGAACACGACTCCTATGTACGGCAATGACATAGAAGAAGTGGACCAGATGGCAGGCGAGATGACGGACTTTGCATACGATGTCATATCAGCCTGCAAGTCATGGAGAGGCCCTGCGTTCATCTCGGGACTGTACCCTGTATCATCCCATGTACCTCACGGCCTTGTGGTAGGCGCTCTGCCGTACGGAAGACTGGCAGGCAAAGCGCTGGCGGATGGATGCTCGCCTAACGGAGGTACAGATCACGACGGTCCTACAGCCGTACTGAAGTCTGTATCCAAAGTGAACCACGAAGTGCATACGTCAGGAACCCTTCTGAACATGAGACTGGATCCTGTCAGCGTAGAGGGAGACATGGGGCTTCAGAGGATATCGCAGATAATAAGGACGTTCGTGGATCTGAACATATATCACATCCAGTTCAATGTTGTCAGCAGTGAAGTCCTCAGATGTGCCCAGGAGACACCGGAGGAATACAAGTCGCTGATCGTCAGGGTAGCCGGATACAGCGCATATTTCACCGAACTCTGCAGAGAAATGCAGGACGACATAATACACAGGACGATACATACAGCTTAAAGGCGATATGAAGATATTTCAGGAGAAAGAACAATGATTTCAGCAGACATGACAGGCACTGTTTTCAACACGCAGAAATTTTCCATACATGACGGTACGGGTATCAGGACGCTGATATTTATGAAGGGTTGTCCCCTCAGATGCATATGGTGCAGCAATCCGGAATCCCAGCGGACGGGACCGGAAGTGATGTTCGTCAGATCGAAGTGCACAGGATGCGGCAAATGTGCCGCACTGTGCAGGGAGGCTGCAGTGGACGATGTGACCTTCGATATAGACCGCAGCAGGTGTGTAAAATGCGGACTTTGCACGTCGAAGTGCTATGCCGGCGCGAAGAAGATGACAGGACGTCAGGTCACTGTGCGGGAGATGATGGAGCTTATCGAAAAAGACCGCATCTTCTATACCAATTCAGGCGGAGGCGTCACAGTAGGCGGAGGCGAGCCTGCAATGCAGCATGGATTCGTGGAGGAGTTGCTGAAAGCGTGCAGAGAGTCGCATATACATACGGCCATAGAAACCTGCGGGTATGGCAGATGGCAGGATATATGCGGTATGTTCGACAACGCCGACCAGATATTCTTCGATCTGAAGGCTATGGATCCTGAACTCCACCGCAGACTGACAGGCGTCAGCAACGAGCTAATACTGCATAATGCAGAGCAGGCGGCGGTCAGAGGAAAGGATGTTATCTTCAGGATCCCGCTGATTCCGGGCTGCAACGACAGTCTGACGAACATAGAGGAGACTGGCATATTCGTCGGAGGACTCAGCGGGAATGGACGCAATGTTTCCATCGAGATACTGCCGTACCACGATCTGGGCAGGGACAAATACCGGTGGCTGGATATGGACTACGGCCTGGAGGATACAGGGAAGCCTGACGCCACGCAGGTCGAAGAACTGAAGACGATCCTGAAAGACCATGGATGCAGTGTGGTGTGAATCTATGCGGGTCTATAGAATAGCAGAGATAGCTTCTGGGCGTGCTGGCGTGTAGGGTTTTCAGGGCTTTTTTCGAAAAAACATACCGTCTATGTCGCGGCGGCTGAAACGGTCGCTTTGGCGGATGGGCGAGAGTAGAGCTTTCAGGGCTGCGATCAGAGAAAACCTACCATTCAGGGAGATGACGGCAGGCATTTGCGGAGATATCCCGTGATGAAGCCATCCGGCCTGCGATGAGAGTATGTTCCTGAAAAAATATCACGCAAAACTCTACCATTGGCAAGTCTGGCACAGCATTATGAATACAGAGAAAAGAGCAGCAGTAGGTTTTTCGGAAAAACATTCCGGAAAGTCTACTGCTGCTGTATATTTATGATCGATATCTCTTCATGATCCGATAGAACGAGAGTAATGTATGTGGTAGAATATAAGCATCAGGAGACAATATGAAGTGACCTCCAGTTTGTAGCAACGTGGATTTACCCATA
>CAJJPZ010000063.1 GCA_905193765.1 uncultured Eubacterium sp. | reverse complement strand
TATCAGCGCTGCCGTATCCGGCCTCTTTGACTATCTCATCATTCTTCACCATTGTATCGATGATCATCTTGTCCACGACGATCTCATTTCTGTTCTCAGGCAGTCTACCGTACAGCAGATCGGATTTTCCCAGCTTGTCTATATCAGACATGATCCCGCTTATCGTCGCACTGTAGTTCATGGTCTGGAAGTAGTTGTCATACGGCATGCTCAGCCTGATATTGCCGCTGCCGGGTATCACATATTCAACGCCGTCGGTCTTTTCCAGCTCCTCGTATCTGTCCACATCGGTGTTTTTGCTCACCACGGTGAGATACGACTTGTCGGTGGTGACGAATTCATTATCGTCTATGCTCAGCACGCCGAAAATATTGCTCCCGGCGTAGGTTATGAAGATCGCCGATATGAAAAATCCTATAAGCAGCATCTTCTTAAGTATATTGTAGTTGAACACGGTCCTGAAACCGCTGGCTGCCATGGTCAGCGGATTGAATATGGATCTGTATCTGCGTTTTTCCTTCACAGCAAGCCTGTTGATGTCGAAGCTGTCTCCTGCCGGATCGCCCTGGGTCATCTGCCTGTATCTGTCATCTATCAGTTCGATATTTGAATTGTCGTCTATGACTTCAAGTCTGCTGTTGTCTCTGGTCCGTATGTATATATTGCCGTTCCTGACGACGATATCCATATTGACATCCTCGTTGCTGTCATTGTAGAAGTCTATATTGTAATTTCCCGTCTTCAGGCGCTTATGATCCCTGATGTCCCTCAGGTATATCCTGTTGTCTATGCGGTAGTCGAGGTTCTCCGAACCGGAGTTTTCCTCGTCGGAGACCACTTTGCCGTCGGATATCCTGATGACTCTCGACGCATAGAACCTTGCCAGCTTCTCCTCGTGAGTGACCAGTATCACCAGCCTGTCTCTGGAGATGGACTTTATTATGTTCATGACCTCCAGGGTGTTCCTGCTGTCCAGGTTGCCTGTAGGCTCGTCTGCTATGACTATCGCCGGATTCTTCACCAGAGCTCTGGCTATGCCTACCCGCTGCCGCTCACCGCCTGAAAGCATATCAGCATAACGGTTCCTGTATCTGTACATGCCCACCTGTTCCAGGACATAGTTGACTTTGTCCGCGATCTCCTTCTTGTCCTTTACGCCTACCATTTTTAGAGCTATTGCGACGTTGTCGAAGACAGTCATGTTATCCACGAGATTGTAGTTCTGGAAAATGTACCCAATGTTCAGATTCCTTATCTTGTCTATGCTGCCGGCGCGTCTGCGTGTTATGCGCTGGCCGTTTATGAAAACTTTACCTTTGCTTACCTTGTCAAGGCCGCCGATAACGTTCAGCAGCGTGGTCTTGCCGCATCCGCTCGGCCCCAGGAAAGCCACCAGTCCCTTGCTGTCGAAGGTGAGGGAGGTATCGTTGATGACATGGATCTCGTTCTTCCGTCTTCTGTTGAAATATTTATTGACATGCTCCAGTCTTACCATTTAACGTCCCTCCTCTCTGAATGATCCCATAGCCGACTTCCTGAAAATGCTCCTGATGAACTTGCCGGATATGAGGTACGCCATGGCCGCCGCCACCACGTAGAGCAGCACGTAATCCACAGGTCTCATATACTCGGCGAGACTCCATATGTATTCCACATTTATTATGTGATAATGGGCCAGCATCACCACTGCCAGGAATACAGCGAAGGCTATGTTCACCACTGTGAACATTTCTATGTCCAGTACCCTCCTGATATCTTTCCTGGAAAGTCCCAGCATCCTGAGTATGCTGAAGTAGCCTGTCCTGGATCTCAGTATCAGCCTTATCACGAAGTATGCGATGAAGAACAGCGCGATTATAACGATGATAACCATGGGTACCTGCACTATCGACAGGAGCTCTCCGCCGTATGTGACAAGCAGATCCTTAAGAGGCAGGATCGTATACCCCATATCCTCCAGTGCTGCTTCAGTCCGCTCCATATCCTCGTCCTTCACACTTTTCAGGAACACCGATGTCTGGTAATTACCCTTTGCGAACAGCCTGCTGTAATCCGACGGGTTGATGAACACTGCACCGTTGTAATACTCGAAGTCTTTCTTTCCCGTCTTCTCTGTAAAGTTCTTCTCGGTATATACATCTCCGATCACCAGCCTGATGGTCTTCCTGTAGAAGATGTTCTTAGCCGTGATAGTGACGTCTTTTCCTTTGGCATCGTATTTCTCGAAGAAATTGTTGGCTTCTTCAGTCATCAGGGCGCTGCCCTTCGCTACATTGCTGTTGGATATGATCTTGTAGTAGCTGCTGTCATGCATATATTCCTGCGCCTTACCGTTTATAGTGGTAGTCACTGTGCTGTTGGCGCTGTATATACCCTTGCGCATCTCTGACATCAGCTTTTTCGTGACGAACAGGTCACCGGACGTCACATACTCGCTGCCGTCATTGCTTTTGTACGCGAAGCCTACTATCTTTATCTTGTAGTTGTCTTCATCGCCTACATAGACCTTGAATGTCCTGTCCACGAGTTTCTCCAGATTTTCTTTGCTGAAGTAGTCTCCGTCATCCACACCGGCAAGGACGACCTCGTTTTTCTTTTCAGGCATCCTGCCCAGTACCAGTTTGCCACTGAATTCATCCGCGGTCCTTGGATATGCGTCATAATAGAAGTCCGACTTGTTATCCTCGAGATAGACGCTGCTGTCCAGCAGTATGTCATTGGCTGCCACATCCTTTATGTTGTCCAGGTTCCTCAGGATCCTGTAATCCGTGGCCTTGAACGTCGAACCGCCATTTTTCTTGAGAATGATCCTCTCCGGACTGTAGTTCATGAATATATCGTTATACCCCAGCTTTGATGTTTCTTCGTCGCTCTTCCTGTACGTAGTGTACTGTGCCGTTACCGCCGTGACGACGAAAATGAATACTATCAGGAGCAGCATGAATTTGTGGACTATGTTGAATGTGTTCCTCATTCCAAGTCTCAGTTTGCTTCCCACCGTTATCCTGCCTGCAGCCGAATGCGCCGAAGGCTGTACCGGTACTGTCCGTCTGATGATATTGTCCTCTGCCACCTTGCCGTCATGCATCCTGATCTGCCTCGTGGCATATGGTGCGAACTGTTCATAATTGTGTGTCACAACGATGACCAGCTTGTCCCTGGATATCTCACTGAGCAGTGCCGCTATGCCCTGTGCCGACCTGCTGTCCAGATTACCTGTAGGCTCATCTGCAACAATAATATCAGTATCCTTGGCAAGCGCACGTGCTATAGCTACTCTCTGTTTCTGCCCTCCTGAAAGTTTTGAAACTTTCGTTCCTGTATAGGCTTCCAGACCCACTCGTTTTATAATGCTTCTTATGCGCTGTTTCATATCTGCCTTGCGGTACCCGTTTATACGCAGGATCAGCTCTATGTTCTGATATACCGTGTAGCTGTTCACCAGATTGAAGCTCTGGAATATGTTGCCTATGTACTTTTTCCTGTATTCCTCGAAATCCGATGCAAGGTAATGGCTCGTCTCTCTGCCGTTTATGTACATCTCGCCTTCCTCGTATGTGTCGAGGCCCGATATGACATTCAGCAGTGTGGATTTGCCGCTTCCGGATTCCCCGGTTATCACGACGAACTCTCCGATGCCGAACTCGAGATTTATCTTCGAGATCCCGCTGGCGATCATCCCCTTGCTGTAATAGAATTTCGATACATTCTTAAGCTGTATCAAGATACTTTCCTCCTTCCGGGACAGCAGACGCTGTCCGGTGATCCTCTCTTATCGCTGTGCTGTGACGGCTCCCGCTTTCCTAAAACACCGAATAGGTGAATGCAGGCGTAGTCATGATATGGCCGAACATGAGATATCCGTATATCGCCATAAAAGAAAAGAACATCACTATAACAGTTATTATATATCCTTTTCCTGTCTTCTTTATGATATTATTCAAAAAACCTGTAAACTTTTTCATTTATCATCGCCCACCCTTTTTCACTCGGATGTACATTATCCTCAAAATAACCTTTTTCATAACCTTTGTCAGTCATGTCGTAAAATTCCGTGTTATCGTAACGGCTGCAGATTTCTCCGACCTTTGCTGATATGTTCCGTTTTTCCGGCTTGAATCCCGTGTAATCGTACCACTTGCAGTTTATTGGCTGCAGCACCACCAGGGTTTTCAGCCCCGACGCTCTGCACACATCCAGGAACAGGGCAAGATCGCCGTATTCAGGCGACTTTTCAAAGGACTTGTCCATGTTGCTATCCTTTTTGGACACCAGTACCGGCTTGAATTTGCTGGAATAGAATCTGTCCATCATATTGAACCTGTTGGTGGATACTGCGGCAACGTTTTTCGATCCTTCTTCCAGCATCCTGCCGAAGTCCGGCGCCTGCCTGCCGGCCTTGCCGGTTCTGCCGGTTTTGTCTGTCCCGTTATCTTTCCTGCCGTGCCTGTACAGGGACCACATGGTCCCCACACTCACGAGATCGCGTTCCGCCAGATACTTCTGCCTCAGTCCGAAGACTGCTCTGCCGGCAGCGCTGCAGTTCCCGTCCAGATATATGCTGTCTGCGGTCTCCACCTGTCCCAGCATATCCTTCTGACCGGACAGCAGCGACCTTACACGCTTAGATATATCTCTCCGGGTCTGCTCAGGCAGATCTCTGTTGCTGATCATCTCCACATACTGACGTTCAGAGAAACTCGAGGCGAAGGCCTGTTTGCTTACGCCGCCTTTCGTGAACCATGAAGGCGACAGCAGTATGACCGCTTTCCTGTTCTCCATGGACTTTGCGAAAGAGCCTGACGCTACTGCGAAGAACAGCGACTGGTCGTATGCGGATCCCATACACATCACTTCCTTACCGCTCTTCCTGAATATCTGCGTAGGGTGCGACGGTTTGCTCCTGCCGTGACGGAATTCCGATGATCCCATATACAGCACCGTCCTGTCGCTTATGTTCGCCGCCACTGCATCATAGGATTTGTCCTTGTATTTATCCACCCATGTATCGAACATGACACCGCCGCGATCCACCGCTCCCGCTGCAGTCATATGTATGCCGACGGCTGCAGTGAAGGCAAGTATCAGTGCCGTTACAAGGGCTGCTATCTTCTTCATACTACTTCTCCCGGAGCTTTTCCATCACGATCGCAACGATCTTTTCAGGAGTGTCCGTCTCTTCTCTTGTGAATTCCGATGGCGCTATGATGACTCCGAGCTCGTCCTCGAGTTTTATGAGCAGTTCCGTATATTCCAGGGAAGTCATCAGCTCTTCCTCAGCCATGTTTATATCAGGCTCTTCTATAACTATATCGTCTTCGCATACTTCTGCGATCATTGCCAATATCTTATCTCTCATCTTACTACTATCCTTTCTTTTGTCAATTTAATGTGTTCTGCAGGAGTTCGAACAGAACGCCCAGTCTGCCGGAGAATATGTAGAATCCGAACATGACCAGATTGAATGTCACGAACCAGCTCAGCAGTTTGTATGGTTTCTTTTTCTTGTATTTCCTATGCAGTTTTGATTTTTTCTGATATATTTTCGTCAGAGCCAGCAGCACTCCGTGGTACAGACCGTATATGATGTAGCAGCTGTCCAGCCCGTGCCAGACTCCCATCACGCCCATGTTCACGATGAACGCGACTCCGGACAACGTCAGTTTGCTGCTGAAACGTCCCGATCTCATGAGCTTCCTCACCAGCCTTGAGAAAAGGTAGTCCCTGAACCAGTACGACAGCGTCATGTGCCACCTGTTCCAGAAATCGTTCATATCCGTGCTGATGAAGGGCTTGTTGAAGTTGTCCGGGCACCTTATGCCGAACAGGTACGCCATGCCTGTAGCCATCAGGCTGTATCCCGCAAAATCGAAAAACATGTAAAATCCGTAGCTGTACATGTATCCCGCTTCAGCCAGGAATCCAGACCTGTAGACGATCTGCTCCGTCATGTAATAGAATACTCCCGACAGTGCGAATTTGTATGCGGCTCCCATGACTATGCGCACGAGTCCCGATCCCAGAAGCCCGACATATTCGCTGCGCGGGATATGTGCCTCCAGATCGCTGTTGAACCTCAGGCTCCTGTCTATAGGGCCCGCCAGCAGACAAGGGAAGAAAAGCATCAGATAGAAAAAGTCGAATGCGCTTATCTCTTTTATCATACCGTCGTGGGTCTCGATGATGATCTGCAGCACCTTGAAGGTCATGTACGAGATCCCTATGAACCCGCATACCGTGCTGCCCGCCGCCTCTGTCAGCTTGTACACCGCCAGCATGGCAAGAGACAGCACCATGCACGCTGCATATATCTTTTCATTGACGCCGAAGCGCTTCACAGTCTCAAGATACGCCCTGACGATGATGTACTGGGTCGCCAAGTACACGGCGCACCACATCAGTGCGGCCGGACTGTCCTTCATAGCCATGAAAGTGAAAAATATGCTCACTGCGAATCCGTAGTGTCTTATATTGACTTCCCTCAGTCCCATTATGACGGCGACTGCCGCAAGCACGCCTGCCGCTGCAAAAAACTGACTATCTCCGAATAATGACATTACAGCAGTTCCTCCAGCTTCTTCCTGTTTATCTTGCCGTTGCTGTTCACAGGCAGCATATCAAGCACCTTTATCTTCTTAGGTATCATATATGACGGCAGCTTTTCCCTGAGGGCTTTCCTGAGCTTTCTGCCTTCAGGCTCTGCGCCGCTGTCCCGGGGAGATACGAAAGCTGTCAGGCTTTTGATGGTTTCACCGTCATACCTTGGCATCACCGCGGCCGCTCCTACTCCATCCAGTTTCAGCAGATTGTTTTCGATATCCTCCAGCTCTATCCTGTAGCCGTTCATCTTTATCTGTGAGTCCAGCCTGCCGCTGAAATAAAGCATTCCGTCATCATACTGACCGCTGTCGCCTGTCCTGTAGCATCGTCTGCCGTCGGGTGCAGTGAAAAACGCCTTCGCTGTTTTGACCTCGTCCATGTAATAACCCGGACTCACTGAATCTCCCGCGATGATCAGCTCATCGTTATCCACGTATATATCCGTGCCCGGCTTAGGTCTTCCCACCGGTATAGTCCTGTCATCTTCCAGCATCTGCGATGTGACCTCCGTACTGCTGACCGCCACAGTCGCCTCCGTCGGCCCGTATGTATTGATCACCTTCGCATCCGGGAACCTTTCAAAAAGCTTTGCAGCCGTCTCCTTCGTAAGTTTCTCCCCGCAGAACACGAACCTGCTGATCTTCGGGAAGCCTTCTGATGAAAACTGCCTGTCCGCCAGCAGAAGGTTCGCGAAGGACGGCGTTGACACGAAGTACTCGACGCCGCTGTCCCTTATGAACCCGAATGCGTGGTTCATATCCCGAAGAAGCGCCTTGTCCAGACTCGCCACCGTTCCTCCGGAAGTCAGCGCTGTGTATGTGTCCATGACTGACAGATCGAAGGAATACGGTGCCTGGTTCATGAAAACTCCCGGCCCTCCGAACAGATCCGCAGACCAGCTGACAAAGGAGTACAGATTTTTCTCCGTTATCTGCACACCCTTGGGTCTGCCTGTGCTCCCTGAGGTGAATATGATATAGAACACTTCATCTCCGGAGACTGCCTTGTCCGGCGATATCTCCGGGTATGTCCCTATTATCCCGTCCATTTTTTCCGGCGTGATCATCCCCTCGGCTTCATACGGCATCTGCTCCGTCGCCAGGATCAGCGGCGAACCGGTCTCGGCCGCGATATCACGTATCCGCTCCTCCGGCATGGAAACGTCCACAGGACAGTACGCCCTTCCCGACCTCACGCATGCCAGGAAACATACCGGCATATACGGGCTCTTATGACCGTATACCACCACCGGGGTTCTGTTTTCCACCGCCGCTTCATCGATATACGACGCCAGCTTTCCGGACTTTTCCCAAAGCTCCTCATATGTCAGCGTTCCCGAAACAGACATGAACGCTGTTCTTCCCGGATCTTCCTTCACTGCTGTAAATATTTTTTCTAATACCGACATTTTTTGCCCCCTTTCTTATATATGACATCTTTCTCAGCAATATGTTACAGCAAAATGGCGATTATATTATTAAATATTTAATAAAGTTTTCTTAAATTATCCCGGCAGCCTGCCGGATCCCGTTTCTGCCGCACTTGTGCCGGTGGCCGCCATGAGGTAAAATATCAGCATATACTTAAAATATGACAGAAACGAGGTCAGTGACTTGATATACGACTGTATAATAATCGGCGCAGGGGCTGCGGGACTGTTCTGCGCAGCCTCCATGGAAAAGAAAATTAACGGACTCATACTGGAAAAAACGCCCCGAACCGGTACCAAGCTGCTCATGAGCGGCAGCGGCCAATGCAACATCACACATGCGGGGTCCATCAAGGATTTCATCACACGGTACGGGGAAAACGGCAGGAAGATAAGGACATGCCTTTATAAATACAGCAATCTACAGCTGACAGACTTTCTTGAAAATAACGGTATCAGAACAAAAACCAGAGATGACGGCAAGATATTCCCCGCATCCATGGATGCCCGTGAAATACTCGATATGCTCCTGAGACTCAGCCATGAAAACGGGTTTGGAATAAAATACGATTCACCTGTAAAGCATATCTCCATGCTCCCCGCCGGTACTCCGGGCGGTATTGCAGACTCTGATATATGGCAGATAAAAACCGATAGGGATCATTTCCTGACAAAAAAAGTCGTGATAGCATCCGGCGGATGTTCATACCCTGTGACAGGCTCCGACGGATCACTGTTCAGAGTACTCAGAGAGGATCTGGGTCTGGATATAACGAAACTCAGACCTGCCCTTTCTCCGGTTCTGGTCGAGGAATATCCTTATGAACAGCTCTCCGGCATATCCTTCGATCCTGCGGGCATCACGATAATGAGGGATGGAAAAATCATATCGAAAAACAGCGACGCTCTGCTGCTGACCCACCGTGATATGTCAGGTCCTGCTGTCCTGAACATTTCAAAATATGTACTGCCTGCCGACAGGCTTATCATCGATTACGTTTATCCTACCACCTATGAACAGGTCGTGTCCGATCTGAAACAAGACCTCTCAGGTCCCGGCAGAGATGCGGCTTCTTTGATCGCAGCCAGATACAGACTGCCGAAACGGTTCTGCCAGCTGCTGGTATCGAGATATGGTGCTTCACCTAAGAAACTTGCCCATGCCCTGACAGGGGAGTGTTTCACTGTAAAAGACGTTGCAGGATTCGGCAAAGCCATGGTCACAAGCGGCGGCATAGACATGAAAGAAATAAAAACATCGACGATGGAACTGAAAAAACACCCATGCATATATTCCATCGGAGAAGTCTGCGATATCGACGGCGAGACCGGAGGATACAATCTGCAGTTCGCATATTCATCAGCCCGGGCAGCTGCGGCAGATATCAGCGACAGAGTATAACATCAAGATATATTGATTTGACAATTTTACATTTGTAGAATATAATATTCTACAAATGTAGTTATAGTTTCTCTGACACATGATATGTGTTCCGGATCATGATGGAGGTCAACCGATGGATAATGATACAAGATCAAAAACAAAACATCTTCCTGACAGCGAACTTGAAATAATGCAGATAATATGGCAGGAGAAACCTCCTGTGTCCCGTATGACAATCGAAGACAGGCTGAGTAAAACTCACAGGCTGGCGTCCACTACCGTGCTGACACTACTGACGAGGCTTTGTGACCGTGGGTTCCTGTCCGTAAAAAAAGAAAAGCGCACAAATATGTACACACCTCAGGTATCTGAAAAAGATTATCTGGCTTCTGAAAGCCGAAATTTATTCACCCGGCTTTACCGCAGTTCCACCAGGACATTTGCTGCAGCACTGTGCGACAGTGGTATCAGCAGAGAAGACCTGGATGAACTCAGAGAAATGCTGGAGAAAGGAGCTCTGTAATGTCATACTTCATAAGGCTTACTATCGAAGCTGTGATATTCGCTTCGCTTATATATATTTCATGTGAAGGATTCTGGAGAGCCGAACATGATCTCAGACAATGGTTCCTTGAGAGACCCGCAGATCACACTGAATACGGCAGAGACTCCTCTTTTCTCAGAGCTTTACTCGATATACCTGCAGTATTCTACATTACGGTGGCAGCCGTAATATATATATTATACGCAGGACCGTTCAACAAAAATTTCATTACCTTCATATCATCCGCCGTATCAGCGCTCAGTCTTTATTATCTGTTCCTGATCACGGCTCACCCGTTTCTGCGCAAACATATCTGCAGCCGTGCATGTGTGCTGCTATGGACTTCCCCTTTATTCCTTGTCCTGATATGGTTCCTGTACAGTACTTCCGATCTGTCAATGCTGATGCGAAGGCAGCCTCTGCTGATCATCTATATACCTTCCGGTATTTCAAGGATCATCCTTATAGCATGGCTCCTGCCTGCCGCAGTTTTCTTCACAGCTCAGATAGTGTACCATTTCGCAGCGCAGCACAGGATATCCTCCGCAGCAGTACCTGTAACAGACCCTGCTGCGAAAGCCCTTTTAAAAATCGAATGTGACAGGCTGAGATACAGTTCTGCCCCGCTGCTTTACCGCAGCCGTATTATCACAACGCCGATGACTTTTTTCGGTCCCATACACCGCATACTGTATCTGCCCGACAGAAAATACAGCCGGGATGAGCTCCAGCTCATATACAGACACGAGCTCAGGCATCTGCAGCGCGGGGATATCGAAACCAAGATCTTCATGGCTTTCGTCAGAGCACTTTTCTGGTTCGATCCTCTGTTCTGGATAGCTATACGTAAAGTTTCCGATGATATAGAACTTGCATGTGACGAACTGGTTCTTGAAAATGAAAGCGACGATACACGCCGTGAATATGCCTCTCTCCTGCTGACTACAGCGGGCAGTTCTGCGGGGTTCTCCACATGTCTGTCATCATCTGCTGCATCTCTCAGATACAGGCTGAAGGCTGTGCTGGAACCCCGCGGATACTACAAAGGTTCTTTTGCAGTGGCCGCTGCAATGTTCCTTCTGTACTTCTTATTCGGACTCATATCCATAGTCTGGCACTGAGTCCGGGCATCACTGACAGGTAACTATCTCACATAGATTATCTTTCCTTTCCGTGCACAGATCCATCCGGAAGGTATCTTTATCCATATATCTCTGCCGGCCTTTTTCTTTTTTATCACGGTGACTGCTGTACCTGCTCTGAGTACCGCCTGTTTCTGTCGCAGTGAATGGTTTTCTCCATCCTCTGTAAGTTCGCTGCGGTTTTTCCACCTGCGGGATGATGATGGCCCTGTCCGCACTTTCATATTCGCCTGCAGCGTATACGATCTGCCCGGTACATAGCTGACATTTGCGGATGAAGTCTCCGAGCCGGTCACTGCGGGATTGTAGATGAAACCCTGAAACACATATCCGCTCCTGTAATATCCTTTCTTCACCACTGACGTCCAGAACCTGGCAGATCTCCAGCCTGACTGTGATATCAGTATCGATCCGTCGGAATAGATCTTCTCCACAACTGCCACATGACCTGCTCCGTCTCCACCGTATCCTGCCCGGCCTTTGCGCCAGCATATGACAGCACCCAGCCGGGGTGTGCTCCCGCGACTGTATCCGTCGTTTTTACCGTACCAGTCTTCTGCATTCCCCAGCGAAAGCACAGGCTTCCTGCCCAGTATCTCATAGAATCTCCCCCAGGCATAACATGTGCAGTTAGGAAGTCCGTACCCTGCATGGTAGAAAGGGTTCAGGCTGTACCAGTATTTGCTGGAATAACCCGGCG
>CAJJPZ010000062.1 GCA_905193765.1 uncultured Eubacterium sp. | reverse complement strand
ACTGAAGCATGGAAGATCAAGAAGGATCAGCCGTTCACTCAGGCATGTGCGAAGGCTCTGGAGAATATCGGTCAGCCGGTTAAATACGGCTACTGGTCATTCGCAACAGACGCAGCCGTAACAGCAGGTCATTACAGGAAGCCGACTATCGGATATTCTGGAATGCAGGAACAGTTCGCTCATACACCTTATGATAAATGCAGAACAGATTTCATTGAAAAGGCTATGGCAGGAAATGCAGCAATATTTTTAACAACAAGCCAGATGAACAAAGAAGATTTCAAGAAGTTGGATTTTTAATGAAAAGATAGGAGTGAAACACATTGAGTAAAGTTATCAAGAAAGAATACCTGGAAGCAGCGGTACCAAGTTATAACCTCAGAACTGCCATGGAAGAGGCGTCAAGATGTCTCTTATGCCATGATGCTCCGTGCAGCATGGCATGTCCGGCAGGAACAGATCCGGCAAGATTCATCCGTGCGCTGAGATTCAGCAATATCAAAGGCGCCGGCGAGACCATCAGGATGAACAATCCTCTTGGTGGGAGCTGTGCCAAAGTCTGTCCATATGACCAGCTGTGTCAGGATGCATGCAGCAGATGCGGCATCGACAAGCCTATCGAAATCGGAAGACTGCAGAGCTACATCATCGAGCAGGAACAGGAACTCGGCATGAAATACATGAAAGCTCCGGCAGAAAAGAAAGCAGGAAAAGTAGCATGTATCGGAGCAGGCCCTGCTTCACTGGCAGCCGCTGCAGTACTGGCGCAGAAGGGTTATGATGTGACTATATTCGAAGCACAGGAAAAAGCAGGCGGCATGCTGACATACGGTATACTTCCGGCAAGACTGCCTCAGGCAACAGTGGATCACGATATAGAACTCATAAAGGATCTTGGCGTGAATTTCGAATTCGGAAAGAAGATCAGCTCAGCGGAAAGCCTCAAAGCAGAAGGATACGATGCTGTTTTCGCAGGAACAGGACTGTGGGCTCCTAAGACTGTAGCTTTACCTGGAGATGATGCAGAAGGCGTGTACAATGCACTGGATTATCTCAAGGCAGCAAGAGAAAGCGACGGAAAATCAGCAACAGGAAAAAAAGTCGTTGTTATCGGCGGAGGAGACGTTGCGATGGACTGCGCAGCAACAGCAAAGCTGGCAGGAGCTGAAAAAGTAATGATCTATTACAGAAGGACTATCGAAGAAGCACCTGCAGAGATCGCTGAGATCAAATATGTCCAGGCAATGGGTGTGACTATGACAACTGAATTCGCACCTGAAGAGATAATCAAGAAAGACGGTAAAGTAGACTTCGTTGTATTCAAGGGAAGAGACGGAGAATCGACAGCTAAAGTAAAGGCAGACACTGTAGTATTCGCAGTAGGACAGGCAGCAGAAGATATCGCTGTAGATGCAGACGGCGTATTCTCAGGAGGAGACCTGGTAAACGGCGGAAAGACAGTAGTACAGGCAGTTGCAGACAGTAAGGAAGCAGCTGAAGCCATTGCAGAGTATCTTGAAAAGAAAGCAGGTGTGAAATAATGACATTTAAGAAAGATTTATCAATAGAATTCGCAGGAGTGAAATGCCTGAATCCGTTTTTCCTCGCTTCATCACCGGTCTGCAACAACTACGACATGATCGCGAAAGCCTTCGAGGACGGCTGGGCAGGCGTATTCTACAAGAATCAGGACTCAGTGCCTGAACATGAGATATCACCTATATTCGGCGTAAGAGACATGGGCGGCCCATGGTCGATGTTCAAAAACTGCGAACACGCTTCACAGAACACATTCGAACAGAACGCTGAATTCATGTACAGACTCAAGAGAGACTATCCGGAACACAGGATCTTCGCAACTCTCATGGGCGGAAGTGACGAAGACTGGATCAACCTGGTAAAGAGTGCTGATCAGATCGGTATCGACGGCGTTGAGCTGAACATGTCATGTCCGCATATGGGTCGTGACAACATGGGATCAGACGTAGGATGCAATCCTGAACTGGTCGAAAAATATACAAAGGCTGCAAGAAGCGCAACAAAGATGGCCGTTATCGCCAAGATGACACCGAATATCACTAACATGATCCCTTCAGCAATGGCTGCTGTAAGAGGCGGAGCTGACGGTATATCAGCGATCAATACAGTCAAATCGATAATGGATATAGATAAGGATCTGTTCACTACAGAACCTGTTGTAAACGGAAAATCTGCTATATCAGGAATGTCAGGAAGAGCTGTAAAGCCTATCGCACTGAGATTCATCAATGAAATGGGACAGTTCCCGGGTCTTCAGGGAGTACCTATCTCGGGCGTAGGTGGAGTATACACATGGGAAGACGCTCTTGACTTCCTGCTTCTTGGAGCAAGAAACGTACAGATATGTACATCCGTTATGGAGTACGGCTACAGGATCGTTGAGGATATAATTTCAGGTCTTTCATACTGGATGGAAGAGAAGGGATATGACAAACTCGATGATTTCGTAGGACTTGCACTCAAGAACATAACGACTCCATCGGAATTCACAAGAACATTCAAGATCAGACCTGCTTTCGATCACGACAAGTGTGTAGGATGCGGAAGATGCTATGTATCATGTTATGACGGCGGACATCAGGCAATCGACTGGGATGAAGAAACAAGAAGACCAAGTCTGAATACAGACAGATGTGTAGGATGTCACCTCTGCCAGAAGGTATGTCCGGTACAGGGATGTATAACTCCGGGCGAAGTTGCATTTGACGAAGGTGCAAAGAAAGAAGAAATCATTTACAAGAAGAGCTTTAAGTAAGGAGCTGCTTTATGGATTTACTGATAAAAAACGGAACTATAGTCACAGCTAAAGAGATGTTCAAGGCGGACATTGCTGTGAATGGTGAGAAAATACAGGCAATAGGACACGATTTTGACGAGAGCAATTTTAAAACATCTATCGATGCTGACAATAAATTGATTCTCCCGGGGGCCATAGATGGGCATACACATCTGGCCCTCTCATTCGGGGGAACCACCACATCGGATGATTATTTTGCGGGAACAAGATCAGCTGCATGCGGCGGTACAACTACAGTATTCGATTTTGTGAACCAGGCTCACGGCGAGAAAATGCTTGATGCCGTAAAGCGCAGAGATGCGCTGGCTTCTGTGGATGCTGCAGTAGACTACTCGTTCCATATCGGAGTAAGTGATGTGGAATCCGAAGGCATGCTGGAGTCCATGGAGGATGCCGTGGAATTCGGTATACCGTCATTCAAGGTATTCATGGTATATGATTACGGCGTAGATGACGGATCGTTTTTCAAGGTACTGTGCAAATCAAAAGAGATAGGCGCGCTGGTAGGCGTCCATGCCGAAAACAGAGATGTGAACAATTTCCTGGTGCAGAAATACCTGTCAGAAGGAAAGACTGATGCATGGTGGCATTATATGGCCAAGAATGAAATGGTGGAAGGCGAAGCTGATGTGAGAGCTGTAAATCTTGCGAAGATGGCTGAAGCACCGCTGTACATCGTTCACCTTGCAGACAAGATGGGCATGGAGGCTGTGACAAAGGCAAGAGAAGAAGGTTATCCGATCTTTGCAGAAACATGTCCTCAGTATCTGCACTTCACCAGCGAAGTATACAAACGCGAGAGGGGAAGAGATTTTGTCTGCTCACCTCCGATGAAAAATCAGGCATCTCAGGATGCTGTCTGGGAAGGCATAAAGAACGGAAATGTTTCCACCATCGCAACAGACCATTGCCCGTTCACAAGAGCGGAGAAAGACTGGGGCATCACTAAGAAAGACGGTACTCCGGGAGACTTCACGACTATCCCTAACGGATGTGCCGGAGTCGAGAACATGTATCCGTATGTACTTTCGGAAGCAAACAAAGGAAGGATATCATTCTGCAGAGCAGTCGAACTTTGTTCAACAAACCCTGCGAAACTCTTCGGTCTCTCCGATCAGAAGGGTGCGATCCGTCCGGGCCTTGATGCAGACATCGTTATATACGATCCTGAGAAAAAGTTCACCATCACCAATGATGCGATGCACGGTGATACAGACCACACTATCTGGGAAGGTGTAGAGCTGAAGGGATATCCTGAAGCAACATACAGCAGAGGTCGCCTTGTGTACAAGGATGGAGAGTTCCTGGGCAACCGTGGCGATGGCAGACTGGTAAAGTGCAGTAAACTCAATTTCAGCGGACCGCTGCTTTAAAGAGCGTTTAGGAAAGAGAACTTAAATTATGAGCGATATATATGAAACATTCAGAGAAAAAAGGGAAGCACTTAAAATAAAAAACGATCCTGTGAGAGTCGAGAAAATGCACAAGAAAGGCAAACTCACTGCAGAGGAAAGGATAGACGGTTTCTTTGATCCTGATACATATTCGGAACTGAAGCCGTGGACCAGAAACAGATGTGCAGATTTCGGCCTCAACCAGAAGGATCTCGGCAATGAAGGCGTACTGTGCGGATACGGCAACGTATACGGCAGACCTGTATTCGCATACGCCAATGATGTTACGATAATGGGCGGATCCATGGGAGAAGCAGGGCGTGACAAGATCATGAACTGTTTCGAAAAGGCGATGGAAGCAGGATGTCCTATCGTTACATTCAATGATGCAGCAGGAGCAAGGATACAGGAAGGAGTATCCGCACTCCACGCATACTGCTCAACTTTCGGGAAAACAAGCATAGCATCCGGATGGGTGCCTCAGATATCACTTATACTTGGCACATGCGCAGGAGGAACAGCCTACTGTGCAGCCCTGACTGATTTTACTATCCAGGTTGATCCTATAGGTAAGATGTTCATAACCGGCCCGGCAGTAATAAAATCAGTAACAGGGGAAGAAACCACGTTCGATGAAATCGGTGGAAGCGGAGTTCACGGATCCGTGACTGGTCTGGCGCACTTCGTTGTAAAATCTGAACAGGAAGGCTTCGATGTTGCAAAACGTCTGCTGTCCTTCCTGCCGTCGAACAGCAGGGAACTGCCGCCGCAGTATGAGGAAACAGACCCGGTGGATCGTAAAACGCCGGAAATAAGAGATATAATACCTCTCGATGCGCAAAAGTCGTTTGATATAAAAGACATGATCAGAAGCTTTGTCGATAATGGCGACTTTATGGAAGTTCAGGAAAATTTCGCTACGAATATAGTCGTAGGGTTTGCGCGCATGGGTGGTGAGACAGTAGGTATAGTAGGGAACCAGCCTAAGGTTCTTGCAGGATGTATCGATGTCAACGCGTCCTGGAAGGCAGCAAGATTCGTAAGATTCTGTGACTGTTACAACATACCGCTGATAACACTTGCGGACACACCGGGATATCTGCCGGGAGTCATCCAGGAGCACAACGGTATCATAAGAAACGGTGCGAAACTGCTGTTCGCATACTCTGAAGCGACAGTGCCTAAGATCACTGTTGTCGTGAGGAAAGATTACGGCGGAGCATATTCGGCAATGTGCGGAAAGGGCATGGGCGCAGACTTCGTCTACGCACTTCCTACAGGCGAACTCGCTATAATGGGAGCAGAAGGTGCAGCGAATATCGTGTTCAAGCATGAGATCGCAGCAGCTGAGGATCAGAATGCAAAAAGAAAGGAACTTTCCGAGAAATACAAGGAAACATTCCTGAATCCGTACAAAGGTGCGGAATACGGCATAGTAGACGATGTCATAGACCCTGAAGATCTCAGGAGCCGTATCATAAGAGACATGCGTATAATACGCAATAAAAAAGGAAATACACCATATAAAAAGCATTCGAACATACCTTTATAAATCGTAATTATAAATTGCAAACTTGACATAAACATCTACGGATGAAGTTGCCTGCATGCTGCGCAGGTGGTATGCAGGCGGCGGTCTGTAGAAGTCGAAGAAAGGAAAAGGCAGATGGCAGTAAAGATAATAGCATTGGATCTTGACGGCAAAGCGCTCAATATGAAAAATAAAATGACCGGAAGTACAGAGAAGACACTGATGGATGCTGCCAGAATGGGTATAGAGATCGTACCTGTAACGGGCAGATGCTACAGAGCGTTGCCTGAGGATTTATTGAAGTATGACAGCGGGGAATGTATACGTTATGCAGTGACTTCCAACGGTGCGGAGATACGCGACGTGAAGAAAGGGATCGTTCTTTACGGAGACTATCTGAGACCGGAAGCAGCGGCAGAGATAAAACGGGTTTTGCTCAAACTCGATGTTATGGTGGAAGTTTATGTTAATGGAAAGGCATATATCGAAAAGAAATTTTTTGAGAAGGTCAGGAACGGGAGCATATCCTACAGGGATCGTGATTATGTGATGAACACACGGGTGCCTGTACGGGGCGCGATGCAGCTCTTTGATGTGCACCGCAGCAGGATCGAGAAAGTGGCTGTGTATTACGGAAGTGATGTTGTGAAAAGAGGAGTGGAAGAAGCTCTGAGGACCGTAGATCATGTGAACATATCAGCATCAGAAAGCAGCTGCATAGAGCTTGTGGCGGAGAACTGCAGCAAGGCCAGGACTCTCGAGGTGCTTTGCGGGAAGCTGGATATAACGCCGGCGGAACGTTTGTCCATGGGGGCCGGAGAAAACGATTTTGAACAGATATCTGCATTTTTTCAATATCAGCAATGTCAATGAAAGGAAAGTGTGTAAATGTCAGTAGTTAAAGAAAAAGACAGAAAGTACAACCTGCACTCATGGAGTGCACAGAAGGCTATCGACCCAAGAGTGATCACAAAGGCTGAAGGCATTTATTTCTGGGATGAAGACGGGAATAAATTCTATGATATGTCGTCACAGCTGGTGAATTCCAACCTTGGCCATGGCAACAAGGCTATCGCCCAGGCAATAAAAGATCAGGCAGACAAGATCCCGTTCATCAGTCCTGCTTTCGCACTGGACGTAAGATCAGAAGCAGCAGAAGCAGTTATCCAGACTTCGGGAATGAAGAATGCAAAGGTATTTTTCACAAACGCCGGAGCTGAATCGAATGAAAATGCCATCAAGATGGCAAAGCAGTATACAGGAAGATGGAAAATCTTCTCGATGTACAGATGCTATCACGGAGCATCGGCAGGTGCAGGCATGCTTACAGGCGAACCGAGACATTTCGCCAATGAGCCGGGTCCTGCAGGATTCATCAAATACGATGGCCCTTATGCATACAGAGCACCTCATCAGGTAAAATTCAAAGATGAAGATGATGTTGCGGATTTCTATCTCGAACTGCTGGAAAACCAGGTGAGATACGAAGGCCCTGAAAACATCGCAGCGATTTTCCTTGAAACAGTAGTGGGATCAAACGGTATACTTATACCTCCTGTAAAATGGATCAGGGGCGTAAGAGAGTTATGCACAAGATACGGTATCGTGATGGTATGCGATGAAGTAATGGCAGGATGGTACAGAACAGGCAAGGCATTCGCATTCCAGAATTTCGATATAGAGCCTGATCTCGTGACTTTCGCAAAGGGCGTTACATGCGGATACGTTCCTGTCGGAGGCGTCATAGTATCTGAAAAGATCAGCAAATATTTCGACGACCATAAGATGATGTGCGGACTGACTTACAACGGACATCCTATGGGATGTGCTGCAGCTGTTGCGACTATAAAGGAATACGAACGTCTCGGAATAGAAGAGAATGTCGCAAAACAGGGTAAAGTGCTTGAGGATATCCTTAAGGACTACCAGGAAAAGCACCGCTGCGTGGGTGAAATAAGACGCATAGGTCTGTTCTCAGCTATGGAAATCGTTAAGGATGACAAGGGAACACCTATCGTAGAGTTCAATAACGACCCTGAAGGCATCATGCCAAAGATCATAGGAATGCTCATGAACAAAGGCTTCTTCACATATGCACATGAGAATATGATCGTGGTCGCTCCTCCGCTCATCATAACAGAGGAAGAACTCACAGAAGCTATGAAAATAATGGATAAAGTACTTGATTCCGTAGATAAAATGATTTAGAGAAATTTCCGGGTCTAGCCAGACCGGATCATAAGAAATGATGTTCAAATTGACATTAGAAATGTAAAACCTCCTTTTAAAGGCATACCAAAGGTGCAGGTATGCCTTTTTCTGTTGCTGCAGGTTCCGGTGGAATAAAAAACTCAGTATAAGGCAAACTCATATAATAAGGAAAGAAAGGGAGGTATCGGATATTGAAATACAGATCGGATCTGGCTGTCGAATGCAAGGAGATGCTGGAAGAGAAGGAACATGTAAGGGACATGGACGGTATCGTGACGGAGCGGTATTCATATGACAGCGATATAAGCGTGATACGGATCGATATAACGAACGAGACAGGTGCGGCAAAGATGAACAAGCCCGAGGGCACATATGTCACTATAGAGGCGGACGGCGTGCTGGAGGAACGGGACGGGATAAAGGAATCTCTCGCAGATGCATTGGCCGTTGAACTTAAGAAGCTCATAGCATTCAGATACAATCTGAGGGTGATGGTGGCAGGCCTGGGAAACAGCATGGTGACTCCTGACTCACTGGGACCGGCAGCGGCGTCCAAGATAAAGGTGACGCGTCATCTGTTCCTGATGTTCGATGCGGACGGTGACGATGAGATGTCATGTGTGAGCTGCATGATCCCTGGAGTCACGGGGATGACAGGGATGGAAACTGCGGAACTTGTGAAAAAGGCAGTGGAGCTGGCATGTCCTGATGTGCTCATAGTGATAGATTCCCTTGCTGCAAGGAATATAGAGAGGGTGAGCACGACGATACAGATAACCGACACAGGTATATCGCCGGGAGGAGGTATGGGCAACGCCAGGACAGGTATAAACCGGGAGACCACCGGAGTCAGGGTGATAGCCATAGGCGTACCCACTGTGATCGATATTTCGACGATAGTCCGGGACGTGCTCATGGACAATGAGATAAGTGCTGAAAAGACCGACAGCTACATCGAGGAATATGACAGCCAGATGATAGTGACCTCAACAGACATAGATACGATAATAAAGGATTTTTCGGATATAATAGCAAGTGGTATAAATAAAACTCTGCATCCGGGCATATATTCATAGCAGTGATCTATGGAGGACAAGGATGAGGAACAAAAGAAACAGGAAAAAGATATTTACAGCATGTGTCATATTCGTTTTCATATGCTCTACTGTATGCTTCACTGCGTACAGTGAAGCGGTGACGCTTCCGGGAGACGGTATCGACGAGGGATCCTTCGGCCGGATGTGTGTCGGACAGATAATGCCCGGAGCTGCAGATATGGAAAAGAGCGGAGACAAGTCTCCGGACAGAAACGGTGATGATGATGAAAAAATCATAGCGGAAAAAGGCGAAAACATAGCGAAAGAGACAGAAGAAAAAAAGAAGACGAAAGACAAAGACGAGAAGAAAGAAAAAAGTGTGAAACTGAGCAAAAAGCCTCTGGTGATAATATATCATACGCACAGCAGCGAGTCATATATGCCCTACAAGTCCAGCAACTACCATCGCGAGAAGGAGAAGGGGACTGTCAGGGATGTGGGCAGCGTGATGAAAAAGACCCTGGAGAAAAAAGGCATAAAGGTCATACATGACAAGACTCTGCATGACAGGCCTTCTTACAATGAGTCCTACAACCGCTCACTGGAGACGATAACCGCGCTTCGCAAAAAATATCCGTCAGCAGATTATATCATCGATCTGCACAGAGATGCGGCACCGTCAAGTGCATCCGAGGGTAAATACGCGGTCATAGACGGGAAGCGTGTGGCGAAATTCAGTCTTGTTGTGGGGCAGCAGAACGAGAACTATGTGGAACTGTACGATTATGCGAAAAAGGTCAGCGAGAAAGCCGGAGGCATGTACAATGGTTTCGGGGGTCCTATAATAGAGAGGAATTACAGATATAATGAATATGTCAGCAACAGGAGCCTTCTTCTGGAGATCGGCAACAACAGGAACACAATAGAAGAAGCGCGACTGTGCGGCAGGTATTTCGCAGAGGTGCTGGCCTCCATCATAAAATCCGAACAGTAACGGGGAGCAGGAGAGATATATTGAAAAAAATAATAGTCAGATGCATAATAATGTTCATGGTTTTCTTTGCAGGTACGGCGTGTCTGATCGTACTGGACGGCGTATGCGGAGAAAGAACGGGAGCAGGAGGAAATTTGGTTTTCGATATTGATAATATGCAGTTTTTCAAGTAAAATAAATGAAGTATATAGAAAAATGAGAGGCAGAAATGAAAGATTATCAGAAGTATATCAGAAATTTTAGCATAATAGCACATATCGACCACGGCAAATCGACACTTGCTGACAGGATAATAGAAAAGACAGGACTGGTGTCAGAACGCGAGATGAGAGAGCAGTTTCTGGACAACATGGATCTTGAAAGAGAACGCGGAATAACTATAAAGCTGCAGACTACACGTCTCATCTTCAAGTCACAGGATGGCAACGAGTATATTTTCAACCTGATAGATACGCCGGGACATGTGGATTTTACATACGAGGTATCCAGGAGTCTTGCGGCATGCGAGGGAGCTGTCCTCGTAGTAGACGCCACACAGGGCGTCGAAGCGCAGACGCTGGCCAACGTTTATCTGGCGATGGATGAGGATCTTGAGATCATGCCGGTTCTCAACAAGATAGATCTGCCGTCGGCAAGACCTGATGAGATAAAGCAGGAGATCGAGGACGTCATAGGTGTCGAAGCTGAGGATGCGCCGCTTGTTTCAGCCAAAGAGGGCATAGGCGTAGAAGAGCTGCTTGAAGATATAGTAAAGAAGATACCTGCTCCCGACGGCGATCCTGAAGGAAAGCTCAAGGCTCTGATTTTTGATTCATATTATGATAATTACAAAGGCGTCGTGATCTATACGAGGATCTTCGACGGTACTGTAAAGGAAGGCGATATGATATCGCTGATGAATACAGGAAAGAAGTACGAAGTCACGGAAGTAGGCGTGTATTCTCCGGGGCCTGTGGAATGCAGGAGCCTGAGAGCAGGTGAAGTAGGGTACATCTGCGCCAGCATCAAGCACGTGGCCGATGCCAGAGTCGGAGATACCATCACACTGGCTGATGATCCGGCCGACGAGGCTCTGCCGGGATACAAGAAAGTGCAGCCTATGGTATACTGCGGTATATATCCTGCAGAAGGCGAAAAATACGAGAACGTAAAGGATGCTCTGGAAAAACTTCAGGTCAACGATGCGGCATTCCATTTCGAACCTGAGACATCCACAGCGCTGGGATTCGGATTCAGATGCGGATTTCTGGGCCTTCTCCACATGGAGATCATAGTGGAGCGTCTCGAACGTGAATTCGATCTCGGCGTGATAACGACGTCGCCGAGTGTAATATACAAGGTGGTACTCAACGACGGCAGCGTGCAGATGGTGCAGAACCCTTCAAATCTGCCTGACCCGTCGATGATAGACCATATCGAGGAACCGATGGTCAAGGCGGATATAATGGTACCAAAGGATTATGTGGGCAATATCATGGAGATATGCCAGGATCGCAGGGGCAAACTCCTCCACATGGAGTATATCACCGAGACCAGAGTCAATCTCCATTACGACATGCCTCTCAACGAGGTCATATATGATTTCTTCGATGCTCTGAAGTCAAAGACCAGGGGCTACGGATCCCTGGATTATGAATTCACGCGTTATGAACCTTCAAAGGTGGTCAAGCTCGATATACTGCTGAACAAGGATCTCGTGGACGCATTCTCGATGATAGTCCATGAATCGAAAGCGTATTCAAGGGGCAGGTTCGTGTGCTCCAAGCTGAAGGAGATAATCCCGATGCACCAGTTCGAGGTGCCGATACAGGCGTCCATAGGACAGAAGGTCATCGCACGTGAAACTGTCAGAGCATACAGGAAGGATGTTATAGCCAAGTGCTACGGCGGTGATATATCGAGAAAGAAGAAGCTGCTGGAAAAACAGAAGGAAGGAAAGAAAAGAATGCGGCAGTTTGGTACTGTAGAGGTACCACAGGAAGCATTTACTGCGGTGCTTAAGTATGACGACAACAAATAAGCTGGGGCTGTACATTCATATACCTTTCTGTGCGAGGAAGTGCAGGTACTGTG
>CAJJPZ010000061.1 GCA_905193765.1 uncultured Eubacterium sp. | reverse complement strand
TACCGCATCAACGTATGCATGGGAACCGCATGTTATGTCAAAGGAGCCAACGAAGTCCTTGATAAATTTAAAACAAGTTTATCCATCGACGTGGGCGAATGTACTGACGACGGCATGTTCTCCCTGGACGCATGCAGGTGCATCGGAGCCTGCGGACTTGCTCCTGTAGTTACAGTAAATGATGAAGTTTTCGGCAGACTCGTCGCTGACGACGTCGATGGCATCATCGAGAAGTTCAACGTACTGTAGGAGGTCAGGAAAATGATAAAAAGCATTGCAGATATAGATAAGATCAGAAGATCGAAACATGCAGACATAAGCATCCGTCTCGATAAGGACGCCCGCCCTACTGAAACCGGCGGCAGGATGCACATCATGGTCTGCGGCGGAACAGGCTGCACATCTTCGAACTCCATGAAGATAATCGCAGGTCTGGAGGAACTAATCAGGATAAACAGGATGCAGGACGACGTCAAAGTAGTCAAGACAGGCTGCTTCGGACTCTGTGCTGAAGGTCCTATCGTCATGATCTATCCCGATCATATCATGTATACATTGGTACAGCCGGAAGACGTCAATGAAATATTCGACAGCCACGTCAAGAACGGTAAGCCGGTGAAAAGGCTTCTCGCCGGCGACAAAGAGACTGAGAAGATCGAGAACGCTTTGGAAAACGTGGACTTTTTCTCAAGGCAGATGCGTATAGCACTGAGGAACTGCGGCACGATAAATCCGGAGGAGATCGACGAATACATAGCAAGAGGCGGATATCTCGCCCTTGAGAAAGTCCTCACGGAGATGGAGCCTGAGGACGTTATAGACACCATCAAAGACTCGCAGCTGAGAGGCAGAGGCGGCGGCGGATTCCCGACAGGCGTCAAGTGGAGCTTCGCAGCAGCACAGCAGGTAGCTCAGAAATACGTATGCTGCAACGCCGACGAAGGAGACCCGGGTGCATTCATGGACAGATCGGTGCTGGAGGGAGACCCTCACTCAGTCATCGAAGCCATGGCCATAGCCGGATACGCCATCGGAGCAAACCAGGGTTATGTGTATGTCAGAGCAGAATATCCTATCGCTGTGGAAAGGCTCAGCATCGCCATAAAGCAGGCTGAAGAATATGGTCTTCTCGGAAAGGATATCTTCGGCAAGGGTTTCGACTTCGACCTGGAGATCAGGCTGGGCGCAGGCGCATTCGTATGCGGTGAAGAGACTGCACTGATGACTTCCGTCGAAGGTCACAGAGGGGAACCGAGACCGAGACCTCCGTTCCCTGCTGTAAAGGGCCTGTTCGGCAAACCGACGATCCTCAACAATGTAGAGACATACGCCAATATCCCTGTTATAATACTCAAAGGTGCGGAATGGTTCTCGCACATAGGTACCGAGAAATCCAAGGGCACCAAGGTATTCGCTGTAGGCGGAAAGATAAACAACACAGGTCTCGTGGAGATCCCTATGGGGACCACGCTCCGTGAGATAATATACGATATAGGCGGCGGCATCCCGAACGGCAAGAAGTTCAAAGCTGCCCAGACAGGCGGCCCGTCAGGCGGATGCATACCGGCTTCAGAGCTGGATACTCCGATCGACTACGATTCACTGATAGCTCTGGGATCCATGATGGGTTCCGGCGGTCTCATCGTCATGGATGAAGACACATGTATGGTGGATCTGGCCAAATTCTTCCTGGAGTTCACCGTTGATGAGAGCTGCGGCAAATGTCCTCCGTGCAGGATAGGCACCAAGAGGATGCTGGAGATCGTCACAAGGATCACCGAAGGTAAAGGACAGCCGGAGGATCTTGAAAAGCTGGAGATCCTGGCAAGGAACATCAAGGCTTCGGCGCTCTGCGGGCTGGGGCAGACTGCACCGAACCCTGTACTCTCCACGATGAAATACTTCAGAGATGAGTACATGGCTCATGTAGTAGAAAAGAAATGCCCGGCAGGAGTCTGCAAATCCATGCTGAAGTTCATCATCGCCGACGATACATGCAAACACTGTGGTATCTGTAAGAAGAACTGCCCTACCGGCGCTATATCAGGCGACAAGAACACTCCATTCGTTATCGATCAGGACAAATGTGTCAAGTGTGGCGTTTGTATGGAAAAATGTCCGTTCAAATCCATACTCAAGAATGCGTAACGGAAAGGAGGCTGCATAACAATGAACAAAGTGAATATAACCATAGACGGCATAAACCTTTATGTGCCTGAAAACTATACTATACTGGAAGCTGCCAAGGAAGTGAACATCAACATCCCTACGCTCTGCTACCTCAAGGACGTCAACGAGATCGGCTGCTGCCGTATGTGTGTCGTCGAGGTAAAGGGCGCCAAGGCACTGCAGGCTGCATGTGTGCACCCCGTGTCCGAGGGCATGGAGGTCTTCACACATACGCCTAAGGTAATGGAGGCAAGAAAAGTAAATCTTGAGCTGATCCTTTCCAACCACAATGCCAGATGCCAGACATGCACGAGAAGCTGGATGGACTGCGAACTGCAGGCACTGGCAAACAAACTCTCGGTAGGCGAAGTGAGATTCGAAGGTGAAAGCAGTAGGATGCCTCTCGACATCGGACCGTCCATCGTCAGGGATCCGAACAAATGCATCCTGTGCAGAAGATGTGTCAGCGCATGCAAAAACATACAGACAGTAGGCGTCATAGATGTTGTCAACAGAGGATTCAATACTCAGATAGCATCGCCGTTCAACATGGCTCTGAAGGATACGCCGTGTGTCAACTGCGGACAGTGCATCAACGTATGTCCTGTTGCCGCGCTCCATGAAAAGAGCGATATCGACAGAGTATGGGAGGCTATCCACGACCCGTCGAAACATGTCGTGGTACAGACAGCACCTGCTGTAAGAGTTGCTCTCGGAGAAGACTTCGACATGCCTATCGGCACGCCGGTAACAGGCAAGATGGTAACGGCTCTGAAGATGCTGGGATTCGACAGAGTCTTCGATACAGATACAGGCGCGGATCTTACAATAATGGAGGAAGGCGCAGAGCTCATCGACAGGATCAGAGGCGGCGGCAAACTCCCGCTGATAACCTCATGCTCACCGGGCTGGATCAAGTTCTGCGAGCACAACTATCCTGACATGCTGGGCAACCTTTCGTCATGCAAGTCACCGCACCAGATGTTCGGCGCCATACTGAAGACTTTCTATGCTGAGAAAAACGGTCTGGATCCTGAAAATATCGTAGTGGTATCCGTAATGCCTTGTACAGCCAAGAAATACGAAGCTGCAAGGCCTGAAATGGAGGTAGACGGACATCCTGATGTGGATATCGTCATCACTACAAGAGAACTTGCTACTATGATATACGACCTGGGTATCGAATTCCCTGAACTGGGCGATACGAGATTCGACGATCCGTTCGGCGGTGCATCGGGAGCCGGTGTCATATTCGGTACTACCGGCGGCGTTATGGAGGCTGCTCTCAGAACAGTCAACGACCTGCTCACAGGCGGTTCGGCCGATAACATAGAATATGAAGACGTCCGCGGTTTCGAAGGCATCAAGATCGCCAATATCACCATCGGCGACCTGAAGGTCAGAGCTGCTGCAGCACACGGCCTCGGCAACGCCAGGAAGCTCATGGATGCCATCAAGGCAGGCGAGCAGTTCCACTTCGTTGAGATCATGGCATGCCCTGGCGGATGCGTCAACGGCGGCGGTCAGCCTCTCCAGCTGGCAGGCGTAAGAAACTGGATCGACATCAAGGCAGAACGTGCCAAGGGACTGTACAAGGAAGACAGGAACACATACATCAGAAAATCACACAACAACCCTGCAGTCAAGAGACTTTACAAGGACTTCCTGGGTATGGCTGGCGGCAGCAGATCACATCAGCTGCTCCACACACACTATACACCGAGAACCAACTACAGGGACAATGATAAATAAGACCGGTCGATACGACCATCGTAATAACAGCATAAAATACTTTCCAAGGTGTTTTATATATAAGATGTTTTTACAGGAAAAACGCAGATGCACTGACGCACCTGCGTTTTTTCTGTCCGGAAATAAATCATCCTCTGAAGCTGGGGGGAAACCCTGATTTTATCTGCCTGACAGCGATACTCCCGGCAAAACAGACACTGCTGGTATTACAGCAGATGATACAGAACGGTCACAGCCCGGTGCATATGTCCTTCCGGTCTTGTTACCGGCATAAAAAAACCTCCAAAGCCGCAGATCTTTGTGTTTTATCTGTCTGCTTCAGAGGTATCATATATATCTCCGGTCTGTTTTTCTGTTCTCTGCCCTCGGATGTCTTCCTGAAAAATCAGGCTGTGGAACACTGTCTCCTGACGATACCGGGTTCAATGCGAGCCAGTGTCTCTGACAGGCTTCCATTTAGCATTGTCTGTCGGCAGACCATATCCGCAGTAACTGCAGCACCCTTCTTCATCAGGCAGGAAGTTCGCGCCGCAGCTGGGACATTCCTTCTCCGTAACGAAATCTCCCCGTGCTTTCTGACGCTCCGGATAACGGGCCCGCTGCAGCTTCAGGGTACGAGACTCTTTTTTCTGCACAGGTCTGCCGTTCTCCGGCAGCCGTGTCCTGCGGATCACAGCATCAACATCAATAGTCGTGGTGTTTTTTCTGTTCTCAACAGCATCTATCCTGATCCTGCCTATACTGTATTCCAGAAGGTCATCCTGCTCATCTGCATCTGCTCCGCTTTCCCAGAACAGCTCACTGATACAGCTGCGAAGCTGGTTCTCCGAATAACGCACGATCTCTTTTGGCAGTTCTTCTTTTTTCAACTGATTCCACCTGTATGTCAGGAAGACCACAATCGCTATCACTACACCTGCCAGTGCAGCCAGCCACAGATTCGGGATGAACCTGAAACATAAGACAGATGGTACGAAAACGAAACCTGCCGCGATGGCGAGTATATGCATATTGGCTCCCGGACCAGTCCTGCTTTCGTAGATTTCCATGGATTCAGTCTGCCAGTCGTGGAAACTGTTCTGGATGAATGCGCCACAGTACGGGCAGTTTACCTGCTGGCTGTCCAGTTTCACCTCTCCTCCGCAGCTCGGACAGCTTACAGTCAGTATGTCGTAATAAGAGTCTTTGCCTCCTGTCATCCTGTCATCGTGCCGGATCCTCCGTGACTGCCTTATCGTAAGGCTGGCATAGGAATGATATACTCTGGCGACGACATCTCCGCTGCCGGATATGAACCGTTCAAGTATCGTCCCTGTGACAGTTGCTTCACGCCACTCTCTGGCACTGTCGTTCCATCTCGTGAAACCGCCCCTGCCGGACGTCGATGTATCCACTTTCATATCTGCGAAACGTATCTCACGTCTGAGGCCGCGTCGCCTGAGCAGTCCTATCTGATGTTCGCTTTCCCTGCGAAAAGTCCTGTCCATTCTCGGCGGCAGCTGTCTGACATCTGCGTTCCACAGCGGCATTAGCATAGCTTCTATCTGTTTCCGTATATCATCAGGTATGTTCTCCTTGTGCAGAGGTGTTGGTCTCTGTTCCATGAGGCGTTTCATTTTCGCTCTCCTGCGGTTTGACGGAAGCAGCTCCGTAAAGTCCCAGTCCATCACCATAATCTTCTCGATTCCGATACTGCATACAACTGCCAGTGTCGCAGCAAATATCAGCGAGTCTGTCCAGCTCATCATGTCACTCTCCTTAATATCCTCATATCATTATACAGCATCCGCAACTTTCCGGCACTCTATTTCGAGGCGGCATATGAGTAACCGATAGGTTTTCCGTCAAGGCAGTGGGCGAAATCATTGTAGGATATATATGCATTCCCGCCGCTTTTGTACAATGTCCGTTTACCGTCACTGTAAGCCGGATAATATATGCCTCCGCCATAAGACTGTTCACTGAGCTTGTCCCACTTGTCGAGGCTCAGGGATGTGAATCCGCCTGCAGCAAAAGTGATCTTCTTCGGTTCAAGGAACAGTGCGAAGAGAATCGTTTCTTTCTCTGCCTTTTCCACTTTGCCTGAGTAGGAGTACAGGTCAAGACGACAGGTATAGTTGCAGTCCTCCCCCTCTGCCGGTGTGTAGAAATACAGGCAGTCACCGTTCATCAACGGCTGATATGACACCATGTCCGTCAGCTTCGTATCCTTTTTCTTCGCCGTATCATACATATAGAGCGATTCGCCGTCCTTGTCATCCTGATATAATATCATATTTTCCGCAACGAAATACGGATAGAAAACGGCTTTGTCGATGACGGTGGTCTTATCGCCGCCATCCATACCGATCCTGCAGAATCTGTAGTCCTTGTCAGTAAAGTATATACCATCTTCTGTCACCTGCATATACTGACATTCACCTTCATACAAAGTCTCGACCTTGCTGCCGCCTGCCTTGACTCTGATTATCTTTTCACTGTTTTCGGTGGCGTATATATATCCATCATGCTCTGTCAGGTACATTACATAGGATTTTTCCGCTATGACTTTCTTGTCTTCGATACCTGCAGTGTCTCCGCTCTTGAGCTTAGCTGAACAGAAAGCACCCTCGCCGACATCTTCGCCGCCGAAGCTGCCATAGAGTCTGTCATCAACTACGAGGAATTTGCCGCCGTTCATGAAATTACTCATGTCGTAGATCTCTTTGTCTGAAAACTGCCTGTCCCATCCATCAAGGACCTTTGAGACTTTGCCCATGTACTTCATGAAAAATCTCATCGTCATCTCTCTGTCCTCGTCATCAGACTTGTATGTACTCTTTGATGTCACTGTCAGCTTGCTGTCTTTAAGCTCAGCTGTCATAGTCTCACTGCCATCACCGTCTTTATCCGAAAGCCGGATAATGTAAGCTCCGTCTTTTTTCTCCCATTTTACCGGGAATTTGTCTCCGAGCATCTCCATTTCAGCGACCCCGTCACTGTATGCCGTTATATGCAGCATCTCCGAGAACTCTTCGCCTAACATCGTTTTGAGCGTCTCGTCCGAAACTTTCTCGCCGTTATCCTCTATCTCGGCTCCTGTACACTCCCATTCGCCGACGATAGATGTCATTTTCGGTTTTTCAGGTTTTGCAGTTTTCTTCACGTCTTTATCGCTGCCGCATCCTGCCATCGCAAAACACATGACAGCTGCCATTATCACTGCTAAAACTTTGCACTTGTTCTTCATATATGTACACCCTCCTTTTCAAAACCACTGAAAATATCCTCGTTTCTTCTCCATCCGGCATACTGATTTTCATCTGTATACAGTTTCCGGCAAGAATATTCTAACAATAATCAGCGATTTCCGCATCACCCATTCGAGTACTTTGCATGCTCTGAAATCCTGAACATCTGATCAGGTGTACATTAAATCCCACGGCCGGCTGCACAGATCATGATCTTCCGCGCTTTTTTCTGATGATATATCACACGGCTGCTGCGCGATCCCCTCAACACTGAGAGTCCCGTCTTTACACAGTTTCCGTACTGTTCCGGCATATTCCTTTTTTATCTTTATCAGCCGATGGCTTCATAAGCCTCCTCACAGTCTCTCATCGCCAGTATCGTCTTCTGTATCAGGTCGCTGAGCTCCCAGCCAAGCATATCTGCGCCGCGCTGGATGACCTCTCTTGAGCAGCCCGCTGCAAAGTTGGCGTTCTTGTATTTTTTCTTAACGGATTTGACCTCCATGTCGGAAACGCTCTTGGATGGTCTCATCAGGGATGCAGCGTATATCAGTCCTGTCAGTTCATCTGTGGCGTACAGGATTTTTTCCATCTCATGCTCCGGCTCTATATCCACTGTTATGCCATAGCCGTGGCTTGCTGTAGCGTGTATCAGACGTTCTTCCAGGTCACGCTCTCTCATTATCTCCTGGCTCTTTATGCAGTGCTGGTCAGGGTACTGTTCAAAATCCAGGTCGTGCAAAAGTCCAACGATGCCCCAGAAGTCCGCTTCGTCTTCGTATCCCAGCTCCCTTGCAAAATAGCTCATGACGCCTTCCACTGTGACTGCATGTTTCAGATGGAAAGGGTCGCTGTTGTATTCTTTAAGAAGTTCCCATGCTTCGTCTCTCGTAAGTTCTTTGCTCATTTTCATTCTCCTCTCAGTTTTGATATTATCCCGGGAATCACTGAACAGATCAGCTCCGCCTCCTCCATTGTATTTTCTGCGGAAAAAGTCAGTCTCAGTGATCCTGACGCCAGCTCCCGGCTGCGTCCGATGGCCAGCATCACATGGCTTGGTTCGATGGATCCGGACATGCACGCCGAGCCTGCAGATGCACATATCCCATGCTGCGAAAGCTGCAGCAGCAGTGATTCACTGTTCACGCCTTCGAAGCAGAAAGACACATTGCCCGGCAGACGCCGGACTGGATCAGGCCCGTTCAGCACTGCTCCCGGTATCTCCGACAGTCTGCTTATGACGTAGTCCCGCAGTTTTGCAGTCTTTATGGTATTTGCATGTCTGTTTATGCATGCCTCACTGAAAGCTGCCGCCATGCCTGCGATGGCAGGGAGATTTTCTGTGCCTGCTCTCCTGCCCCGCTCCTGGGCACCGCCTTCTATCAGGCTCACCAGCTCGGTCTCACATCTGGCGTACAGCAGCCCGATGCCTTTCCAGATTTTGCTTAAATCATATCTGTTTTATAGGAATAGAATATCTGAAAAACCACCGGTTGTCAATACAGATTTCCGGTGGTTGCAGTTTATGGATATAATTTTTCGGATTCGTCATCACTTCAGTGGCCTGCACTGCTCTTTCAGCCATTCGTCTGTCTTTTCGCTGACTATCGGCGACAAGGTTTCACAGACCCAGCTGTGATAATCGTCGATATAGTTTAGCTCTTCATCGGTCAGCATGGCAGTGTCTATGGCCTCACGCTCATAAGGACAGAGTGTCAGCATTTCGAATCTGTATCCGTCTTTGCCATCTGTGCAGAGTATCTCGTTTTCTATCCTGATGCCGTACTGTCCTTCGATATATAATCCCGGCTCATCGCTTGTTATCATTCCCGGAACTATATGGCAGCATTTGCCTGACGGTCCCGGCGTTATGGTGTTTGGTCCTTCATGGACACTGAGCATGTGCCCCACGCCGTGACCTGTCCCGTGGCGAAAATCCAGGCCCAGATCTTTCAGCGGCGTTCTGGCTATGACGTCAAGATCGTATCCTGTAGTCTCCGGACCAAATACAGCCGTCGCCAGAGCTATATGACTTTTCAGCACTGCCGTATAGTTCCTCCTGCGGTTTTCGCTTACCGGCCCCAGCGCCACTGTCCTTGTTATATCCGTGGTGCCGTCGTCATACTGCCCGCCGGAATCTATCAGCACGAAGCCTTCGGCCTTCAACTCCACATCGGACTCAGGCGTAGCCGAGTAATGTATCACCGCACCGTGCGCCTCATACCCTGCGATGGTATCAAAGCTGAGATCGTATGCTCCCTGCGCTCTCCGACATCGTTCCAGATGATCTGCCAGTGAGATCTCCGTGATCCTGCTGCCGGGCTCATTTATCTTTGATTTCAGCCAGCACAGGAACTCCGCCATGGCAGCTCCGTCCCTTATATGTGCGTTCCTCGTCGCCTTTATCTCCGTGCTGTTTTTCACAGCCTTGAGCTTTTCTGCGGGGCTTTCTGCAAAGATGCGTCTCACCGATGTGTCAAAACCTTCGCTGACAGCGTAGGACACTGAACCCTCGTCCAGCATCACGGTGCAGGCTCTGAGAGACAGCAGATCGTCAGTAAGCTCCCCATAGGATTTTATAGCGCTGCCGGGCCTTTGTCCGGCCTTGCTTTTGTAGCTTTCATCCATCACATACAGCGTATCGCTGTCCTTTGATATCAGTGCATAGGCGTAAAATACCGGCGTATGCTCCACGTCACGGCCTCTCAGATCATATATCCACGCAATATCCTCCAGCCTGCTCACCAGCAGCCAGTCAGCACTGTCCATTTCCTTCCTTATCCGCTGCAGCTTGGACGCCGGTGATTCGCCTGTGACGTCGTCGCTCAACGGATATATTTCCGACGGTATGAGTAGCGGCCTGTCTTTCCATATGTCCCCTGCCAGATCCATGTCATATGCGATGCACGCCCTGGAATGTCCCGGCCACTCTCCTCTCTCGTCAGCGCAAAGATTCTGCAGCTCTTCTCCCATCCTGCGACTCATTACCCTGCCATCGAAACCAATGGTGAACCTGATCTCGCCGCTCTCCGGCATAGTCCCGCCACCGTAACTGTCACTCATGTCAGTCATGTATGCAGCACTTACCCTGGCAGTGTGTATATCGAGCTGTTCCTTTATATACGTCGTGATTTCAGGCACGCCGGGCATCCCCATCTCCATGAGTTCTATCCCGCTGCCTTCCAGCTGGTGCCTTGCCTGCAGAAAATATCTGCCGTCAGTCCACAGACCAGCCCATTCCTGTGTCACCACCATGGTACCTGCAGAGCCGGTAAAACCTGAGACGTACTCCCTGCATTTGAAATAGTCATTGACATACTCCGACCCATGGAAATCAGTAGTCGGTATGATATAAAGGTCGATACCTTTTTCTTTCATTCGCTGTCTCAGCGATACGAGTTCTTTTCGCATATTATCATCTTCTTTCTCTGTAAGTCTGCTTCATCCGGCTGCAATGACTTTCCCGACTCGGAATGTATCGATATCCGGCAGTTTCCTGCATTTTTCAATATCTGCTGATTTTACGCTCAATTCCGGACGGTAAAGTGCCGACGACTGGATGTCCGCCGCAGTACCACAAGTCAAAATGGGTCGTTTTTACTCTGGGAGCACATATTTTTGATACTTTTCACCGAAGTACTGCGGCTCCGGTCCCGCTACCCCAAAGTCTCCCGTTATTTCACCAGATTCACCGGGCTGCCTGCCAGATATGCCTTTATATTCTCGCATACGATGTCCGCTCTCTTGTACATCGCCTGCACCGAGGCGAATGCGATATGCGGTGTAGCGATGCAGTTCTTTGCATTCAGCAGTGGATGTGCCGGATCGATCGGCGGCTCTGTTTCGAACACGTCCACCGCGGCACCGGCTATACGGCTTTCGTTCAGTGCATCCGCCAGTGCCTGACTGTCCACGATCGGGCCGCGGGCAGTGTTGATGAATACAGCATCTTTTTTCATGAGAGCTATCTTTTCACTGTTTATCAGGCCGGTGGTTTCCTTTGTCTGTGGCACGTGTACCGACACTATATCACTCTCTGCCATCAGCGTGTCGAGACCCACGAATTCCAGTCCATCGATATCTTTTTTCGTCCTGGAATATGCCAGCGTCCTGCAGCCGAATGCCTGAGCGATCCTTGCCACTCTCGTGCCGATGGCACCTGCTCCGATGATCCCGAAAGTCTTTCCTTCCAGTTCAGGCCCGATGAGACCTGCCTTGGTGCCGCTTTCCCTGACCACTTCATTGCATCTGATGATGTTCCTGTAAAGATCGATGACGAAGCCGAACACCAGGTCCGCCACAGCTACTGTGGAATAGCCTGCGCAGTTGGAAACTGTGATGCCTTTTTCACGGCAGTAGTCCATATCCACATGGTCGTAACCGGTGAAAGCGACGCAGATATATTTCAGGTCAGGACACTTTTCCATGACATCCCTGCCGTATCTGAAATTGGAAAGCACCACCATATCGGCTCCCTGGCTTCTTTCTATAAGTGCCGGTGTATCTTCCTCTCTTGTTTCATAACATACGACCTCATTGTCAGGTCCTGCTGCTTTTTCTACTTTTTCTTTCAATTCCTCGTAGGGTATACCCAGAGGTTCAAGAACTGCTATTTTCATTTTGGTTCCTCCTGTTATGATATCTTTATGAATATATGCCTTTCAGACGGTACATGGCAGCTCGCCGACATGTACCATCGTTATGTTATCTGCTAATGATTTAAGACTACCACAAAATACCGGTCATGTTAACCGGTGTTTTTGCATATGTGCCGGAGCAAATCCCTGTCAGGTATCGTCAGCACTCGAACCACAGAAAAATAAATATGTAACATATACGCAATCTGGTTGTTATATTATATATACACCACTACTCGGGGGAGGATCTATGACTATGAGGAAAAAATATGATATGAACTACACTTTCAGCGATGGGAGCAGTAACGGATATACCGTAAAAGCCTACGGCAAAGAACGACCGCCCTATGATTGTTATGCCTATCTCGGACTGGCAGGTCTCATTGCACCTGCTGTCGGACTGACTATCGGGACTCTTGCAGGTCTGTGGCTTG
>CAJJPZ010000060.1 GCA_905193765.1 uncultured Eubacterium sp. | reverse complement strand
TAAAGGTCATCCGGCATGATCACCAGCACATGACCCGCATCCTTGGTATCATATTCTATACCTCTTATAACCGTAAGATCTTTGTATTTGGGATCGTCCTTGATCCTGTCCCAGGCTTTGCAGCCCCTGTAACTGTTATGGTCGCTTATCATGAACCCGTCGAATCCCAGACGCATGAATTTATCTGCAAATTCACTCACAGGGACCTTAGAGTCCAGCGAACCTTCCTTTGTATGACAATGTAAGTCTAATTTCAATATTATCGCCTCGATCACTTAAAAATATTCAACACATATATGATACCACTTTTTGCGGGAAAAGTTTGTTGATAATATGAAAAATCGTGGAGTTTACAAAAAAATAATATTTTATATGCAGGGTGAGTGCTATAAAATATCCGTATGCTATAATCGAGACATAGCTTATAACTGACAGCGAATAGCAGCAGGTAAGGAGGCATCACCATGGCATACAGCGAACTTATCAAGGATTTCGGCAGGATAAGAGAATACATGAGGCAGTTTTACGTATACGGATTCAGGACGAGGGATGAATACGACGGGAAGTCAGCCAGGAGCTACGACAATGAGCGCAGACGCATCGAAAGCTGGCTGGGAGAGTATATGTCTTTCCGGCAGGACAGCACGGGAAAAGTAACTTTTATTTCCGTGGACAGCAGGAGCATCATGCACAATCCGCTGTACAGGGCTTTCAAAGCGAAGAGCTTTACTGACAATGATATAACGCTTAATTTTTATATACTCGATATCCTCTGTGAACAGGGCGGACTGTCCGTATCGGAGATAACGGACCTTATCTGCAGCGACTATCTGAGTAGTTTCGGCGATGTGAAGCTGCCGGATGAATCCACGGTGCGCAAGAAACTCAAGGAATACGTTGGTGCGGGGATACTGCAGAGCAGGAAAAGCGGCCGCAGGGTGGTTTATTCTCTGACAGACGAACACACGGATCTTGCATCGTGGCAGGATGCGCTGGATTTTTTCACGGAAACAGCACCCGCCGGCGTCATTGGCTCGTTCCTGCTGGACAAATGTGAGCACACATCGGACATATTATCGTTCAAGCATCATTACATACTCCATGTACTGGAAAGCGATATAACATGCTCACTGCTTGAAGCCATAAGCGACAGGTGGGAAGTGACGCTGGACATTTTCAGCAGACGGAGCCGCAGAGTCCTGAGACACCGCATACTGCCTGCCAGGATATTCATGAGCACCCAGGACGGCAGGGGATATGTACTGGGAAAGGACATTGGGGACAGCAGATTCAATATGTACCGTCTCGATAACATAAAGAAAGTGGCTTTTTCCGGGAAGACAGATGAAGATATGGAAAGTTTCGAAGCGCAGGAAGCGGATTTCATGCAGTATCTTTGGAACACATCCAGCGGTGATGGAGAGACTGTGAACACGGAGCATCTGGAAATGATCCTTAAGCTGGGGCCGGAGGATGATCATATACTGGGAAGACTCAGGCGTGAAGGCAGACATGGGGAGATAACAGACCTTGGCGGTGGGCGGCTGAGATACAGCATAGACGTCTACGATGCTGCGGAGATGAAACCGTGGATAAGGACTTTCACAGGGCGGATCGAGAGCATTTCATGCAGCAATGGATCTGTCACAGAGAGCCTGCACAGCGATCTTGAGGCCATGTATGAAATGTACGGAGGTGAAGAAGATGCTGTTCAGTGAGATATACGGTACATATTTCAATACAGTTGCTGGAATACTGAAGGAAGCTGTGAAAGGAACGCTGACACAGCAGCGCATGTACGAAATAATAGAACAGAAAGGTTTCGGTGAAAGCATGATACGGATACCGGAGGCTCTGACGAGCCGGGAATGGCCCCTTGTTTCGGAAGACTGGTCCACGCCACTGAAACATGAGCCGGCCATGCCTCTCACGCAGATGCAACGAAGATGGATGAAGGCACTGCTGGAGGATCCCAGGATAAAACTGTTCGATGTCAGTCCGACAGGTCTCGATGATGTGGAGCCTCTGTTCAGGCCTGACACAGTGGTGTATTTCGACCAGTATTCAGATGGAGACCCATATGAGGATGAAGGATATATAAAAAATTTCAGGACGATACTCACAGCGCTGAAAGAAAGCCGTGAGATCGAGATATCATTCACGTCGAGGAAAGGTCTTGAGCATCACTGGATATGCCGACCTGCGCAGCTGGAATACTCCCTCAAAGATGACAAATTCCGGCTCAGACTGTACGGCGGTGAGGACAGGCGGATGATAAACCTGGCAAGGATAAGGAGCTGCAGCCTTGGGCAGATCTTTGATCCCGATAGAGAGGAAAGAGACTCTGCTGCTTCTGAAACAGATCATGTGATACTGGAACTCAAAGATGAACGAAACGCCCTCGAGCGGTTCATGCTGCATTTTTCACATCTGAAAAAGGAAACCAGGAAACTCGACGATGGCAGATTCATGGTGAAACTGTATTATGACAAGGAAGACCGTACGGAAATGCTGATACGGATACTGTCCTTCGGTCCTGTGGTGAAAGTGACAGAACCTGAAAGCTTCATCGATATGATACGGGAACGGCTTGAAATGCAGAGACAGTGTTCGCAACTTTTTTGACGGGATAGATACTGAGGACAGTGGTATCATCAAATCACGGTAAAGGTGCAGACAGCAAAACGGACCTTGTAGCGTAATGGCAGCGCATCCGGTGGGGAGACCGGAACGGGATGCGGGTTCGAATCCCGCCTGGGTAAAATATGCACCTTGCTATATTAAAGGCACATACAGCAAACAGGAGATATAAGCGACATACAAACACATCAGAACCAAAAAGCTTTTTTGTGCCTTGTTCCTTTTAAAAAATATCAGCAGCAGTGGAAGGAGGACAGGAATGTTTGATTTTATAAAACTCCTCAGAAAAGAAACGAATATGGCCCGCACTGAAAACGGTGCGGCATCTTACAGGACAACAAATTCGGCATGCCTGGATCTTTTTTCACGGGCAGGAGCCATGAGGAACGCCTGCGAGACCGATATAACGGAGCTTTTCATGCGTGCATACGCCGAAGACCCCGATACTGCGATGAAGATAATGTTCTATATCAGGGATATCCGGGGAGGTATCGGAGAGCGCAGGGTGTTCCGAGCCATGGCAGCCTGGCTGGCACATTTTGATCCGGGAGCCATCGTCAGGAATATGGAATACATACCCGAATTCGGGAGGTTCGACGACCTTGTGGAACTTGCTGTTTCAGGCTGTCCGGAACCGTCAGCTGCAGCGTCTGAAGTCATAAAGCAGCAGCTTGAGAAAGACGTAGCAGGGATGGAGCAGGTCGAAGGCATATCTCTTCTTGCGAAATGGCTGCCGTCCATAAATGCATCCAGCAGGGATACGAGAAAAAAAGCAGCAGTCATCAGTACAAGCCTCGGCATGGACTATGCTGCGTACAGGAAGACCCTCAGCAGGCTCCGTGCATACCTCAGGATCGTGGAAAACGATCTCCGGGAAGAAAACTATACTTTTGAATATCAGGATCTGCCTTCAAAGGCAATGTTCCGGTACAGGAAGGCTTTCCTCAGGAACGACGGCTTCAGATATCGTACTTATCTGCACAAGGTGGAGTCTGGTGAGGCAAAGATGAACACCGATACGCTTATGCCATACGATATAGTAGCTTCTGTATTGAAAAACAAGTTCGGACCGGATTATGTCAGTGAGAACGAGCGCATGGCGATGGATATCGCATGGAACAGGCTTGATGATTTCGCAGCTGACGACAATGCACTGGTCATAATAGACGGATCGGCATCTATGTATGCATATGGGACGCCATTGCCTGCATCCATTGCTATTTCACTGGGTATATACTTTGCAGAGCACAGTAAAGGTGCTTTCGCAGGGCACTTCATGACATTTTCGGAAAATCCTCAGATCGTGAAGGTGCAGGGCAGGGATATATTTGAGAAAACCTATTACTGCAAAAGCTGGAATGAGGTGGGCAGCACAGATATACAGAAGGTGTTCGAAGTGATACTCAAAACAGCTGTGAGAAACAGAATGAGACAGGAGGATCTGCCTTCGACACTTTACATAATCTCCGACATGGAGTTCGACTGCTGTACGAAAGGCGCAGATGTAACGAATTTCGAATATGCCAGGGACCTTTATACAAAATGCGGATACAGGCTCCCACGTGTGGTATTCTGGAATGTCCAGAGCAGGACGAACCAGATGCCTGTGACGATGAACGAGCAGGGTGTGATCCTGGTTTCCGGATGTACTCCGAGGATATTCTCAATGATAGCATCGGGAGCTGCAGATCCATACGAGTTTATGATGAAGACCGTCAGCAGCCAGCGGTATGCATGTATCACAGTGTAAAGGCGCAGACCCGGCAGCCTTTAATCTTGCATCAAGGCGGGTTTCTTGATACAATAATGATGTATGACCGGATGGCTCATCCGGTCTTTGTATTGAACAGGACGATTTTGTATTCAAGATAAAGGAAGGTCGATATGGACAACAATAAACTGGCGGAATTGCTGTTTCCGCATATAGAAAAAAAACCTGAGGATTACGAGAATCTTTTTCCGAAGCGTGAGCTGCCTGAGGGAGCTATGGTCACAAGGCTTGGCCCTAGCCCTACAGGATTCATACATCTGGGGAACCTCTATGGAGCTTTCGTTGACGAACGGCTGGCGCATCAGTCTGGAGGCACGTTCTATCTCAGGATAGAAGACACCGATGACAAGAGATATGTAGAGGGGGCTGTAGAGACTATAATCACGTCTCTGAGATTCTTCGGCATAGATTTTGACGAGGGTGCACTGCTGGATGGAGAAAAAGGCGATTACGGCCCGTACTACCAGAGCCAGAGAGGCGAGATATACCAGTGCTTTGCAAAGAAACTGGTTTCCGAAGGCATGGCTTATCCGTGCTTTCTCACAGAGGACGAGCTTGCAGCAATAAGACAGGCTCAGGAAGAGGCAAAGGAGACTACAGGTATATACGGCAAGTATGCTGAGCAGAGCAGGAATCTTACCTACGATGAGATCAAGGCCAACATAGATGCAGGAAAGCCTTATGTCGTAAGACTCCGCTCTACAGGAAACCACGATCTGCCATCAGAGGAGATAAGGTATATAGAGGTAGAGGACGCCATCAGAGGTAAACTTTCCATGCCTGAAAACGATCAGGATATAATCATCCTCAAGGCTACAGGGATACCGACTTATCACTTTGCACACGTCATAGACGATCACTTCATGAGGACCACACATGTAGTGAGAGGTGAGGAGTGGCTGATGTCGCTGCCGATACATGTGGAGCTTTTCGAAAAGCTGGGCTTCGATATGCCTGTTTACTGTCACACCGCGCAGCTCCTCAAACTGGACAATGGCAACAAGAGAAAGCTGAGCAAGAGAAAGGATCCGGAGCTTTCACTGGATTACTACAGACAGGAAGGATATCACCCGCAGGCAGTGAAGGAATACCTGCTGACTATACTCAATTCGAATTTCGAAGAGTGGAGGATAGAGAATCCTGACGCTCCGATGGAGGAATTCAAGTTCACTACAGAGAAGATGAGCAGCGGTGGTGCGCTGTTCGATCTCAACAAGCTCAACGACGTTTCGAAGGACGTGCTTGTAAAGATACCGGCTGCAGACCTCTGCGATTTCATGGTCGGATGGGCTGAGGAATTCAATACTGAGCTATTGCCGCTGTTCAAGGGCAGGGAGGATTACCTCACAAAAATACTGGATCTTGGACGCAGCGGCAACAAGCCACGTAAAGACCTTGTATACGGAAAGCAGATTTTCGACTTCATAAGCTATTTCTATGACGACTATTTCAGGATCGAAGACGAGATGCCTGAGAATGTCAGCGATGAAGACAGATCCCTGATACTGAAGAAATATCTCGAGACTTACGATCACAGCGACGATCAGAGCCAGTGGTTCGACAAGATCAGAGATATAGGTACAGAGCTGGGATATGCTGCAAAGCCTAAGGATTTCAAAAAGCATCCTGAGGAATACAAGGGTCACGTGGGTCATGTCAGCACTGTCATCAGGATCGCCCTGACAGGACGCCAGCAGTCTCCGGACATCTGGGAGATACAGCAGATCCTCGGTGAAGAAAAGACGAGAGCAAGAGTTGAAGCTCTGATAAAGTAGGAGCTTTCAGCCGGCAGATATAGTTACATGCAGAGGAGCCTGACGGGAACGGTATGATGCCGTTTCTGTCAGGCTCCTCTTTTAAGTGTGTTATGCTCAGCTGCGATCTGTGGTCACAGTTGGTGCCGTTATTTCAGTTTTTTGAGTAGTATACGCAGGGAGTTAAGTATGCAGAGCATTGCAACTCCTGTATCTGCGAATACTGCAGCCCATATGTTGGCGAATCCCAGCATACCAAGTACCAGTACAAGCAGTTTGACTGCCAGTGCGAATACCACATTTTCTCCGGATATCACACCTGTTATGCGGGCTATCTTTATGGATTTAGGTATAGCGTCCAGTGACGGCCTCATGAATACCACGTCGGCGGCTTCGATGGCTGCATCTGCACCGGATCCCATGGCGGCTCCAACATCAGCGCCGGCCAGAACAGGTGCGTCGTTGATACCGTCGCCTATGAACATCACTGAACCTGTTTCTTCACGGAGCTCTCCCAGTATCCTGAGTTTATCTTCCGGCATGAGCTGCGCATAGACTCTGTCGATGCCTGTCTTTGCTGCCACATCATCGGCTGCAGCCTGCACATCGCCTGTGAGCATTGCAGGTATCAGGCCTGACGCCTTGAGGGAAGCTATAGCGCTCTTTGCCTCCGGCTTGATGGTATCTGCGATGTATATACATCCCAGGAACTTTCCGTCTGCTGCGACAAGTACCTGTGTAGCAGGGCTGTCGGCAGCTTCTGAATCGTCTATGTCGTTTGCCGCCATCAGTTTCCTGTTGCCGCAGAGGACTTCTGAAGGAGCGTCTGTATCTTCTGCAAATGTGACCCTGATGCCCATTCCGGAAAGCTCTTCGATCTTTTCAGGCTTACTTATCGGCAGATTCCTTACAGCGGCTTCTGCAGTTATGCTGACTGCGATAGGGTGAGTGGAGGCAGATTCGCATGATGCTGCCAGTGCCAGTACTTTGTCCTCGCTGATGTCTCCTGCTTTTGCGGAAGTCACGACTTTCTGTACTGCAAAGTTGCCTTTTGTGATGGTTCCTGTCTTATCCATGATGATAGCTTTGACATTCTTCAGGGCTTCCATGGAAAGTCCGCCTTTGAAGAGTATGCCGTATCTGGATGCTGCGCCGATACCGGAGAAGAACGCCAGTGGTACGCTGATCACCAGTGCGCAAGGGCAGCTTATTACCAGGAATGTGATAGCTGTTGTGATCCATTCGCTCCAGTTTCCTGTTATCAGCGATGGTACGATAGCTGTCAGTACTGCCAGTATAACTACGATAGGCGTGTATACCTTGGCGAATTTAGTTATGAATTTGTCTATCTTAGGTTTTCCTGCTGCTGCGTTTTCAACTGAATCCAGGATCTTAGTGACCATCGATTCAGACAGTGGCTTTTCTACTTTTATCTTCAGGACTCCCTGCTGGTTGATGCAGCCTGAGATGACTTTCGCTCCAGGTGCAGCGCTTACAGGAACAGGTTCGCCTGTTACAGGGGATGTATCTATGCGGCTTTCTCCGTCAACGACGATACCGTCGAGAGGGATCCTGTCTCCCGGGCGTACCAGGAGTATATCGCCGACTTTGGCATTTTCCGACGGGATGACATGGATATGTTCACCACCTTCGTGCTCATGCTCGTGTTCATGCTCGTGATCGTGTCCGCAACCGCAGTCACAGTCATCGTCGTGGTCGTGATGGTGTTCATGCTCGTGGTCGTGTCCACAGTCGCAGTCGCAGTCATCATCGTCGTGTTTGTGGATATGGCCGTGTTCGTTATGCTCGCCGGCAGCACATGCTGCATCGTGATCGTGGTGATGATGATCATGTCCGCAACCGCAGTCGCAGTCACAGTCGTCATCATCTTCTTCGTGGTCGTGTGTGCATACCAGATTTACTGTTTCCGGTCTCATGTCCACAGCATCCATGATCTGTGTACGGCTTCTCTCTACAGCTATATGTTCGAAGAGTTCGCCTATGCGGTAGAAGAGCATTACGCCCATACCTTCGGCGAAATCACCGATGCAGAATGCTGCGATAGTTGCGATGGACATCAGGAAATTCTCATCGAAGATCTGACCTTTTGATATATTCTTTGCTGAAGCCAGCAGTACCTGTCCTCCCAGGATCAGATAACCGACTGCGAATATTATGAAAAGAACTATCGTCGGCAGAGCCAGCACATGTTCCATTATCATACCGGCTGTGAACAGTACTGCGCCGATGATGATTGGGAGCAGATCGCCTTTGTTCTGTACCCAGAAACCATCACTGATTTTTCTTGAGGGAACGCTGGCACTCTTTTCCTCAAGAGATACGCCGTCTTCAACAGACAGGCAAACAGATTCGAGTTCGTTTTTCAGCATACTGCTGTCTGACTGCGTTGAAGTTACTTTCAGCTGTTTTGTAGCGAATGTCAGAGTCGCCTCATCTATCTGAGGCATAGCCTGTATCTTGCGTTCTATTTTGGCAGCGCAGTTGGCGCAGTCCAGACCCTCTATTATATAGGTCACCGTATTGTGTTCTGTTGCTTTACTCATTTATGTGTTCCAGTGCCACGTCCAGTATTTCCTTTACATGATTATCTGCCAGGGAATAATAGGCGTGTTTTCCTTTCTTTGAAAATTTTACGAGGTTGTTGTCTCTCAGTACGCGGAGCTGATGTGATGTTGCTGACTTTGTCATGTTCAGTATGACAGCCAGGTCGCATACGCACATCTCGTGGCAGTTCAGTGCGGAAAGGATCTTTATCCTGGTTCCGTCGCCGAATACCTTGAACAGTTTGCTCATGGCGGAGAGTCTGTCGTCGGACACGATTTCCGAACGGACATGTTCTACAGTATCTTCGTGTATGATATTGCAGTCGCATAATATATCATCTTTTGTCATCGGGATACCTCCTTGAATTTATAGTTGCGTGATCATTCAACTGTGCTCTATAACTGCATTATAGTTGAATGTATGCTCAACTGTCAAGAGTGTTTTGCGTTTTTTTCTATATGAGAGCGCCTGTAATGCAGTGGAACATATGAAATAAAATTCACGAATTATGTAGAAAATTTCTTTCATAATGGGACTTTTAATGGATGGAAGCAGTCAGAAAAACAGTTTGCCTCAACATGAGTTCAGAAAAACACCATAAAAATATCATTGAAATTTCAACAGATATGGATTTTTCTCGAGAAAAAATACTGTTTATCCAATGACTTGGCACTGTATTTGCGATATTACAGTAGCGTGAAAGAGATGGCATGATAGAACAGGATCTCTTTCCGTACTAATTATTTTAGGTTATTTTGCAAGTTTAAGTAAGTTACAGTCAATGTTAAAAGTGAGGATTTTATTATGAGTTCAGAAAATCAGTCATTGGAAAAGTCGTTTAAACAGAGAGATGTCCTGGCCATGGCATTCGGTACAATGATCGGCTGGGGATGGATAATGCTGTCAGGTCAGTGGGCAGCATCAGCAGGTATGCTGGGAGCTATACTGGCATATGCAGTAGGCGCAGTACTCTGCGTATTTGTAGGTCTTGTATATTCAGAGCTTACACCGGCTATACCTTACACCGGCGGCGGTGTAGTGTTCTCCTACAAGGCAATGGGATACTGGCCGGCAGTTATCGCAGGACTGGCAACAGCATTTGCTTACCTGGGTGTTGCAGCATGGGAAGGTCCTGCGTTCGCAACTGCACTTAATTACATCGTGCCTATCCCTGAACTGGGACACCTGTGGACAGTAAAGGGTGCAGACGTATGGGTTACAGTATGTCTCGTATCAGTTATCGTATCTGTTATAATAACAATAGTAAACTATTTCGGAGCCAAGCAGGCAGCTGTGTTCCAGACGATCGCTACAGTAGGCCTTATAGTAGTAGGTATCCTGTTCCTGACAGGTGGTACAGCATTCGGAGATTTCGAATACACCAAGCCGCTGCTGACAGACTTCAAGGGATTCACAGTAGTACTTCTGATGGTACCTGCAATGTTCGTAGGATTTGACGTTATACCTCAGTCAGCCGGAGAAATGGATGTTCCGCTCAAACAGATCCCTAAGATCCTGATCATATCCATAGCAATGGCAGCAGCATGGTATATGCTCATGATATTCGCTACATGCGTATCAGCACCTACAGAAGTTCGTACTAACGGAGTCATCCCTGTAGCTGACGCTATGGCATATGCTTTCGGAAACCCTATCTGGGGTAAAGTCTGCATCGTTGGTGCAATGTGCGGTATCCTGACAAGCTGGAACGGATTCCTCTATGGCGGAGCAAGAGTACTCTTCTCACTGGCAAATGCCAAGATGCTCCCTGGATTCCTGGCTAAGGTTCACCCTAAATATCACACTCCTTGCAATGCAGTACTGTTCTGCGGAGCACTTTCAACTTTCTCATGTCTCCTCGGTTCAGGAGCGCTGACATGGTTCGTTAATGCAAGTTCATTCGGAGTAGTTATCGTATACCTGATGGTAACTCTGTCATTCATCTTCCTGAGAGTAAGACAGCCTGAACTTGAAAGACCTTACAAGGTAAAGAATGCTAAGCTCGTTGGTGCGGTATCGATCGGTGTTGTATGCTTCTTCACTTATCTCTACCTGCCGTTCGGACCAAGCCCTCTGCAGCCGATAGAGTGGATACTGGTATGCGGATGGTTCGCACTGGGACTTATCCTTGCGATCTATGCAAGAGCAAAGAATCGTGCAGTTACACCTCTGGAAAGAGAAAGCCTTCTGTTTACACAGAATTAATAAATTCATAAAGCTAACTTCTAATCAACTTTCGTTTGCCCAAATTTAATCAATCTAATAATACAGGATTCACCCGGTCAGTAAAAATATCTTTAGTGACCGGGTGTTTTCAGTTTTTGCATGATCAGTCAGAGATATTTTATGGTATACTGGGGAAAAAGCATTGCCGGAGACCGGCGATACTGAGGAGGTATGCAGATGATAAGTTTTGATTATGACAAGTGTGTAAAGTGCATGAAATGCGTTTCGGTCTGTCCCTTCACTGTGCTGAAGGTGACCGATGGCAGACCTGAACTGGATACGGACAAGTTCTGCCTCAAATGTATGCACTGTGCGGCGGCATGTCCGAATGGAGCCGTAAAGTTCAATGACAGACCCGCAGTGCTGCAGGAGAAGCTTCCGAAGCTCAGGGAAGGGTTCACCGATGAACTGCGGGACCATATAATGACGAGACGCTCATACAGGCATTTCAGCCCGGAGCCTGTTCCAAGAGAGGTGATCAGTGAGGCTCTGGAGATCGCATCATGGGCTCCCAGTGCCAAGAACCAGCATCCTGCGAAATGGATCGTCATAGATTCTAAGGAGACCATAGACAGGATAATGGGGTACATACTGGATAACGTCAGGAAGACGGGAAATTCGCCGGAGATTCTCAGCGAATATGAGATCGGTAACAACGTGGTGATGGGGACAGCACCTGTGATTCTGCTGGCATACGGCAGGAACAACGCCATATCACCGGAGACAGATGTCGCCATAGCTATGACGACGGCAGAGCTGTATCTGCAGTCAGAGGGCATAGGTACCTGCTGGGCCGGATATCTGAAACGTTTCTGCAATTCTATACCGGAGATACAGCAGCTGCTTCCGGAGCTGCCTGACAACAACAGCTTCTACGGAGCCTTCATGATGGGATATCCGCAGCATGAAGAATATCTGCACGTACCGGAGAGGGTGAAGAGAGCAGATATAAAGTGGGTATGATACCCTCAGTCACAATAAAAACAGACACTAACAGACACTAAAGAAAGATCTGCCACACATGCGCTTAATACAAACGCTGTCGCGGCAGATATTTCTTATAACATAGGAAATATCTCCTTTGGAGATATTTCCGGAGTTTCAATAAAAGTTACATATGATAATACGTGGCGAAGCCACTTTTGTTCTTATGTAGGAAATATCAATCTGAATAGGAGAACAAAAAATACCCATAAAATGGGAATGGGTAATTTTAAGGAGAGTGCAGGCATGCTAAAAAACACATTATGAATGTGCAGGGGAATTATTCGTTTAAAAAGTAATCCAT
>CAJJPZ010000059.1 GCA_905193765.1 uncultured Eubacterium sp. | reverse complement strand
GGGTATGAAGCAGAGGCTCAATATCGCGCAGGCGATCTTCGAAAAACAGGACCTGATCCTGCTGGATGAACCTACGAATGCACTGGACGATCAGGGCGTACAGCAGGTATACGACATAATAAAAGAAGAAAAGCAGCGGGGCGCAACGGTGATAATCGCAACGCATCATAAGGAAGATCTGAGGAACACATGCGATGTTCTAATAAATGTAAAGGATGGGGCGATCGTAACGGGGCAGTGAGCAGTCCTCTCGCCCGGGTGGATCGGATATGACTGTGGCATAACGGAAAGGAAAAGGATATTATGAAGAAAAAAATGCCTGCAGGCCTGATCGCATTTTTTGCTGTCGTTGTTATCGGAATGCTGGTGTTCAGCATATGGTCCGGCAGAGGAGCCGGTGAGGAGAACGCCGGGGATGCAGACGAGGAACAGCAATATGTGAAATTGATATCAGAAAACGAGATGAAGGCTGAGAAGAAAGCAAATGAGATAATCAGCAGTATCAGGAGCAACAAAGGATTCACTGATGCAGATATGAACACAGTAAGTGATGCGGTTGACGCACTTTGCATGGATCTCAGCAGTAAAAAAGAGATATCATATGATGATGAAATCGGACGATTATATAATATATCACTGTTGTTTTATATGCCCGAGGCTGTCGTAAACAGCGATGACCTGTCGGATCAGGCGAGAGCGCTGCAGAGAACGGAGGTATATAGAGTGGCTAATGAGGTACATTCGTTCATGGTAAACAGTATGCGGAACATCGATGAACGGATCGATCCCGAAAGCCGGGAAAAGATTACATCAGAGATAGAAGCGGAGCTCGGAAAGATGACAGAAGGGATCGCAGCGGATAAGCAAAAAGCGCTCAGGGAGTATACTGAGGCGCTGGAAAGGGCGGTCTTGTAACAAATAAGAAAGTATTTAGGAATATATATAGTATCAGAGGAGGTAGACGTTTTGAAATTTTTGAACAGAAGTATAGCGGCATTGGTTATTGTAATGCTCACTGCGGTGATGGTCCCGGCGGCTGTACCGGCCTATGCAGATGAGGCGGCGGAGGAAGACACGGGATATGAAGAGTACATAGAGCCGACGGAAGAGGAGTACGTGATATGTGACGACAGTCCGCTGGAGGGAGATGACCTGGCAGGTGTGCAGACTGTGACGGGTTTTGTATTGAAATTTGATAGGCTTACAGCGACCTCTGCAATGGCAAATGTAGAGGCAAAATCCACAACGAAGTCGATCACGTCTAAAGTGCAGCTGCAGAAGTATGTTTCCAGCAAAAGCGGCTATGTGAATGTAAAGGGAGTGGCCAGTACAAAGACGGTTTCAGCAAAATCAATTATACATTCGCCTAAGTTCGCAGTGTCATCCGGCAGCAGCTACAGGGTAAAGGTCGTGGTGACCAGCGGCTCGTCCAAAATGACGAAATATAAGAAACTTTCATAGCAGTTTATGGTGTATAATATAACAGGAGTTTATTGTATCTGTAATATGGTGAAGCTATGAAAAGACTTGGAGAAAAAATCGCAGCAGTATACAGCAGTGTTTTTATTTATGTGAGATCAAAGATAAGTGATGATGATGAGGCGAGAGACGTCACTCAGTCAGCCATGGAGAAGGTGGTACGCAAGATAGACACACTGCGCAGCGAAAAGTCTTTCAGACCATGGGTCATGACGATAGCAAAAAACGAGGTGAATGCATATTTCAATCGGATAATCAAATACAACAGACTGTTTGCCGACAATGAAAAGGTATTGTCTGACGGGACATGTATCAGTGCTCTGGAGATAGCTGATATCAAGGCGGATATACTCGAGAAGCTGACCAGCGAAGAGGATAAGATCAATATAATGATCTCGCTGGAACGCATCGACAGGAAATATCGCAATGTGATACAGCTCAATGTCATATGCGAGTATAATCTTATAGAAACTGCAGAGATACTCAACATCAATGTCAACACTGCGCGGACATGGTCAGCACGCGGGCTGGTGAAGCTCAGAGAGGAATTTGAGAAACTGGACCTGGGGGAACAGATATGAACAGGAACGAAAAAGATTTTGATATCGACAAAGAATTCAGCAGACAGATGCAGGAAGCGGCATATGTCTACTCGAAGGAAAAATACAGAATGACTCCGGAGGACGATGCGTTCATAAAGAGGCTGGTCTCAGACCGCAGGAAGAGTACGCGAAGGAAGGTCGTGAAAGTGGTTGCAGTCGTCATGCTGACAGTGACTGCAGGCGTGTCATCAGTCCTGTGGATGAACGATGACGGAGTATACGGAGGCAGGCGCGTCATGGACAAGTGTATCAGCGTCATTTCAGATCTTGACATAAAGGAGGAAGTCGATGATGACGGCCTTGTCACACAGGTCATAACTGTTTCTAACGAAAACGACATAAAGAAGCTGAAAAAATATGTGGATCACGTTCACGGTCCGTCATACATCCCGGGCGACTATGTATTCGATACGCTGAAAGCATATGTCACATCAGACTCGACTATTCTGGAGTATACATATATCGATCCTGAACAGGGACACGACAATGAGATAATGTTTTTTGTAACATATTATAGCGGCAATCCTGACTTCGTGGTGAGAGGAGATCTTTATAAATCTGATAAGACCGGACAGGAGATGTATGTCGATGAAGTGAAGGACACGGGAGAGTTCATCGCGACGGAGGTGACGGACACATACAGCTGCACGGCAGCAGGCAAAGGCAAGCGCATCACAGGCATACGCATGGTCGAAAGCATTCGTGAATACTGATATTAAATGCCCATCTTTCAGGACGGGCATTTAACAGACGCTTATACTGCTCAATATACAAGTAGTATACATGATGATTTAAAAGCTAATAATTATTCTCATTTAGATATACAATATCAGTAAATATACAAAATGAGAGGTAACATACTTGTTTAATGAGTATTATGTAGCTGAACGGATCATCGAATTATGCGAGAAACAGAATATCAGCAGGTATCAGCTTGCCAGGCGCAGCGGAATGTCGGAGTCGTCGATTTCCAACCTGCTGAACCGGCACAGCGATCCGCGCTTCACGACTTTGTACAGGATATGCGAGGGATTCGGCATGACCATGTCGCAGTTCTTCCTGCCGGACGGGGAGAAGCTGGATCTCACGGCAGAGCAGAAACAGCTCCTGGACACCTGGGAAAAACTCAGCGATGAAGAGAAGCGTCTGGTCAGCGCCTACATCGACGGGATACAGAAGAAATCACAGCCCTAGCAGGGCTGTTTTTTCTGCGCAGCGGGGCATTGCATCTTTCGGGTATAGTTGATACAATGGAGGTAATGAATGACCGGGGGGGAATGACAGCTGCGGCGGCAGTCAGACAGAACGTGGAAAAAGGACTGCAAGTGAAAGGGAGGGATCTCGTGAAAAAGACAGTAGCGATAGGAAAGCAGAGTTTCGCAGCTCTGAGAGAAAACGACTATTTTTATATCGACAAGACCGATTTCATCAGGCAGTGGTGGGAGTCGGGAGACGATGTCACTCTTATAGCACGTCCGAGGCGCTTTGGCAAGACTCTCAACATGGATATGCTGAACTGTTTCTTCTCGAATGAATACGAAGGCAGAGCTGATCTTTTTGAAGGTCTTTCGGTATGGGAGGATGAGGAGTTCGGCGAGAAGTACAGAGCACTGCAGGGGACGTTCCCGGTGATATTCCTTTCTTTTGCAGACGTCAAGGATTCGACTTTCGAAAATGCAAAGAGAAAGATATATCAGACGCTGATCAGGATATACAGTTCATATACGGAGGTCATGGACAGGGGTGTCATGACAAAGCAGGATATCGAATATGTGGATTCGGTCGGTATGGAAATGAGCGAAGCTGTTGCAACTACGAGTCTTAAGACCATCACGGATATCATGTACCGAATGTACGGCAGGAAAACTGTGATCCTCCTGGATGAATATGACACTCCGCTTCAGGAAGCCTACGTCAACGGATACTGGGACGAGATGGTTTCCTTCATAACGAGCTTTTTCAACTCGACCTTCAAGACCAATCCGCATCTTGAACGGGCGGTGATGACAGGTATAACGAGAGTCAGCAAGGAGTCGATCTTTTCGGATCTGAACAATCTCAAAGTCGTAACGATAACATCAGACGAATATGCGGACTGCTTCGGTTTTACAGAAAAGGAAGTCTTCGATGCTCTTGGAGATTTCGGCATGGGAGATGCACAGCAGGACGTGAAGCGCTGGTACGACGGTTTCATCTTCGGAAATCATAAGGACATATACAATCCATGGAGCATACTGAACTACCTCGACACAGGAAAATTAGCGCCGTACTGGGCGAATACAAGCAGCAACGCACTGGTTTCGAAACTGATAAGAGAAGCGGGACCGGATGTCAAATCGTCGATGGAGGGACTGCTGGAAGGCGGTAGCGTATCATGCATCATAGACGAGCAGATAGTGTTCAGCATGCTGGACGAAAACGAAGATGCGATATGGAGCCTGCTGCTGGCGACGGGATATATCAAGGCATCTGAGGTGATCTGGAACAGCAGCACAGGCAGATACACATACGTACTGGAACTGACGAATTTTGAAACGCATATGATGTTCGAGGATATGATCTCCGACTGGTTCAAGAGACCGGGAGCCAGATACAATGATTTCGTAAAGGCACTGCTGAGAAACGACCTCGAAGCTATGAACGGGTATATGAACAAGATAACGGAGCGCGTTTTCAGCTATTTTGACACAGACGAAGAGAAATTCTACCACGGGTTCGTACTGGGGCTGATCGTAGATGCGAACCTCAGATACAGCATAACTTCCAACCGGGAGAGCGGGTTCGGCAGATACGACGTCTGCATGATGCCTGAAGGATCTGGAGACGATGCATATGTCTTCGAGTTCAAGATATTCAATCGGAGAAAGGAACAGACTCTGGAAGAAACGGCTGCGGCGGCAGTCAGACAGATCGAGGAAAAGGACTACGACGCATGGCTGATCGCAAACGGCATCGACAGGAGCCGGATCAGACACTACGGCTTCGCGTTCAGAGGCAAGGAAGTGCTGATAGTCGGAGAATAAAAAGCCGGAAAATAAAACCACGAAAAACGGCAGTAACTAAAACAGCGCAGCGGCTGTGGGGAAGTATGATCCCCGGGAACCGCTGCGCTTTGTTGTTTTTGCAATATGGATAAAGTCTGTATCAGCCTCTGTTCTGCTGTTCTACCAGTCTCACTGAACTGTAGCGTTCTCTGAGGACAGGTTTCTCGATCTTGCCTGTCGGATTGCGTGGAACGTCTGCGAATATGATCTTGTGCGGACGTTTGTAACGCGGCAGCTCGTGGCAGAAGTCGTTGATCTCTGCCTCAGTGCATTCGTGGCCTTCCTTGAGTTCGATGATCGCAGCCGATATTTCACCCAGCCTGTGATCAGGGAGTCCGATCACAGCGGCGTCCTTGATGGCATCGTGCTTCCTGAGGAAATTTTCCACCTGTACAGGGTAGATGTTCTCGCCTCCTGATATGATTACGTCCTTCTTTCTGTCGACCAGGAAGTAGAACCCGTCTTCGTCTTCGTAAGCCATGTCGCCGGTCAGCAGCCATCCGTCATAGAGCGTTTCGCTGGTGGCCTTCTCATCGCGGTAGTAGCACTTCATGACGCCGGGACCCTTGACTGCCAGCTCACCGACCTCGCCGCGCTTCACGAGACCTCTGTTCTCGTCAACGATCTTTGCCTCCCAGCCGAATCCGGCTTTGCCGATGGCACCGACTTTGTGGATGTTCTCGACTCCCAGGTGGACGCATCCCGGACCTGTTGACTCACTGAGTCCGTAGTTTGTATCGTACTGATGTTTCGGGAAGTATGATTTCCAGCGTTTGATCAGACTTGGCGGTACAGGCTGCGCACCTATATGCATCAGCCGCAGCTGATCCAGCTGATGATCTTCAAGTTTGATGTCGCCTCTGTCCAGAGCATCCAGTATGTCCTGACACCAAGGCACCAGCAGCCACAGCAGCGTGCATTTCTCTTCGGAGATCGCCTTGATGATCCACTCGGGTTTCGTACCTTTCAGCAGTACAGCCTTGCCGCCTACGTAGAGACTGCCGAACCAGTGCATCTTGGCGCCGGTATGATAGAGCGGCGGTATGCATAGGAACACATCGTCCCTTGTAGTGGAATGGTGGTTCTGCTCGACTTTGCATGAGTGCATCAGGCTCCTGTGCGGATGGAGTATGGCTTTCGGGAATCCCGTGGTACCTGACGAGAAGTATATGGCGGCGTCGTCGGAATCTTTAATGTCGATCTGCGGAGTCCTGGATGAGCAGTATTCGATCAGTTCATCGTAACTTTCTGCAAAGGACGGGCAGTCTTCGCCAACGTAGTACATCAGATCCACTCCCGGCATCCTGTCGCATATCTCCTCCATACGACCTGTGAATTCAGGGCCGAACACGATGGCGTCCACTTCCGCCAGGTCACAGCAGTAGCGTATTTCGTCCGGCGTGTAGCGGAAGTTCAGCGGCACTGCCAGAGCACCTGTCTTGAGGATACCGAAATAGATCGGCAGCCACTCGATGCAGTTCATCAGGAGGATAGCGACTTTGTCGCCTTTTTTTATCCCTCTGGAAAGCAGCAAGTTAGCGAATCTGTTGGCCTGCGTGTTGAACTCGCCCCAGGTGATCTCTTTCCTGAAGCGGGCTCTGCCCTTAGGCTCCATCAGTGAGTATTCCTTCCACGTCATTCTCGGTTTGGCATCGTCTCCGGGGTTGAGCTCCACGAGACTGATGTCGTTTTTGAAAAGTGTAGCGTTGTGTTCAAGTATGTGTGTTATTGGCATATCGATAAATTTCCTTTCGTAAATTGTCTTTTTGTATAAGCAGGCACAGGTATAGACAGAGCCGGGAACAGCCGTTATGATCTGCGCCTGTATGAAAATCATGACGTTTCTGCCGGCGGTGTCAGCCGAAGTCGATCATGATGTGAGGACTCTCATGAAGTGCCATAACAGGCATGATCGGGAAACATCAAAAAAGCCCCCTGCCTCTGCAGAGGGCGGAGCGTTCGCTTCGCGGTACCACCTCATTTTATCACTGTCTCGCGACAGCAACCTTTGCGGGTACGTCATCCGTCTGCGGATAATCATACCCCTTGCGCTGTATCGGGCGCTCCCGTCGCAGCCTACCGGCTCCACAGCCGATCTGTCATGATATCGTCATCATGTCTGATCGTAATCGCCGTGCAGTTTTCGGTGCGCAGCTCCGGGATGTATTCACATTGCAGTAACTGTGCGCCTCTCACCGACCGGCTACTCTCTTATCAGTATCCTGTATGCTACTTGTTCCCTTCACAGCCTTGATTATTTAACTATATTCAATTGTACCTTTTTCACAAAATTTGTCAACCGTTTTTTGGGATTTTGCATAATTAGCATGACAAATCACGGCGCAGAAAAATGCAGATACAGGAATGACAGTATTACCAGGACTGTTTGATGCTCATGCTCACGTGATGCCTACGGGATTTTTCCTGAACAGTGCAGACCTTACAGATGTGGGTTCTATCAGCGATGTGCTGGACATCCTGCAGAGGGAATGTCTCAGCGGTGGTGACGGATGGGTGATCGTGTACGATATTTCATGATATTTCGGCAGAAATCCATAACAATGTCGGAAACAGTAACTAAGGGGTATCGCAAAAGCAGAAAGGAGCAGAAAATGAAAGACAAAGAAAGTAAGTTGTTCGACTCGAATGGCAAGATCTATTTTGGTTGGCGGGCTCTCCAACACGATGGCGTCATCTGTATTCTCGCTTATGTTCGGGGCTCTGATCATAGGCCAGATCGTCGTAGGCGCGTACTGTGACAGGTTCAAACTGAGCACAGGTGCTGTGGCTGTATCGGTGATATTCGGGATAGCTTTCCTGGCGACTGTTGCAATACCAAGCTGTCCGTGGCTGGTGATAGTGCTGATACTTGGTTACGGATTCGGATGTCCGGCCGTTAATGTCATCTTCCCGCTGGTGATGAACCATATGTTCGGGGAAAAGGAAATCGGCAGGTTCATAGCGTACCTGAATATATTCATCGCATTAGGTGTGGCTTTCGGGTCATCCATCGTGGGCGGGATCTACGATCTTACAGGCTCATATACTCCGGCATTTCTGCTGATGGCGGCACTGCTGTTCATCTCAGCGATCCTGAGAGGGATATTCTGCTCGAAGAAATTCTATTATAAAAACAGAATAAATCCGGAAGAGCTTCATGAAAAAGCAGGCTGAGTCCGTATGTAAAAGCGGCGGTGTAACTTCAGGATATTATGCTCCCGTAAATATATGGAATTCAAAGCGCAGCGGCCCGGACGGCGGCTGCGCTGTTTTGTTACGGTGCTCACGTCACGGCGTCGTGTCTCGCAGATGCAGGCAGCGTGACTATGAAACAGAAGGTTCTGACAAATCGTGAAAACATGACGTAATTTTGCCGGGTATATTTTGCCGGGTATATGGTATAATAACGATACTTGCCGGATTCTGCAGCGGATTCGCAAGATACATACTGACCGGTGACGGAGTTATATGCGTATGCAGTCCGGCGGTATGGCGTCCGCGGACGCCGACAGGTCAGAGAACCGATAACAGAGAATGAGACTCAAGGGAGGAAACCAATGAAGAAAATCAGAACTATCGCAGTGATGACGATCCTGGCTATGATGCTGGCGTGCATACCGGGCGTGGCGTCAGCCGCATCGAAGCCGGGCGCGCCGACGGTAACGAAATGCTCACAGAGCACAACGTCAACCAAGACCGTAATCAAATGGAAGAAAGGCAGCGGAACGGTAAACGGATATGAGATCTACAGGAAGGCAGGCACAGGCAGCTATGCCAGGATCAAGACCGTGACATCTGCGAAGACACTTAGCTATACTACAGGCAAGCAGACAGTGGGCACCAGCTATTCATACAAGATCAGAGCTTATGCCAGGAACGGAAGTTCCAAGGTATATGGCAGCTACAGCAAGGTCAAGACTGTCAAAATCAGAAATGTGAAACCAAAGCTGACAAGCGTTATGGATGTGCGCGAGGAAAAGGGAAACATCATTGCAGAAGTAAAGTTCACCAGCGATAAGAACAATGCCAATGTACTGCTGGATCTGGACATGGAGGGGGAACTCATGACTTTCATGAGAGCTGTAGGTGATGAAAGCATGCTGAAGCTGGCGAGTGATCAGGATGTGGAAGCATGGCTGGAGAAGCTTGAGCAGCTGGGCGAAAATGCGGACCTCGATCAGATAATCGGGACGTTCGACAAGGGATCTGCTGACATGTTCATTGCAGACAAAGGCACGATGAAGTACGGCGAATCAGCATCGTCGATGAAGAAAGTGACCAGCAGGACAGGTTATGTGACAGTAAAGCCGGGAAAGACGATGATTATCCAGTACATAATGCCGACTGACAGCAAGATGATCCGTATGAAAGTAACAGTAGCTGAGGACGAATACGGCAACTGCGTCGATGTCCATCTGGGAAGCATACCGGCAGGTAAGATACTGGCAGCAACAGACAGGAACATACTGGACTGTATATCTCTCTGCGCCGAATACAGATCGGAAGACTATGATGTTACGTGCGTATCCGAAAACGGCAAATCAAGGGTACTCGCGGAGATATTATAGGGCCTGGTATCAGGACGGATCGCGCAGCCTGCGTATCGGAACGAAATACCATGATGCCTGAGATGGAGCCGCAGCTGATACGATCCTAAACAATGTAATTCAAAACCGCAGCAGATTATTTATATGTAAAAATGATCTGCTGCGGTTTTTTGGTATTTTACCGCAGGTCGGGCGGCTTTGCAATATGTTCCACGGGTCATCGGCAGAAGTTCTGATTCGTGAGAGTAGAGTTTTCGGAGCTTTTTTTGTGAAAACCTACCGCCGGGCAGATTCACGCCTGATGATATGACGGATGGGGACGCGACAGCAGGGAACATTGCAAGTAATGGTAGGATTTCAGTGCCCGAAGCCGCAAAACTCTACTTATATCTGCGTGGAACATCCGGCGTTGCCTGATCTCTTGCAGGCAGGGTAGGAAAAATCAGAAAAAGTCCCGATTTCTCTACCATCGCCAATTCATCAGCCAACTCAGCCAACTAACAGTGAGCGGATACAGCTGTGTGCCGGGTGTTAGCCGCCGTCTCTGCAGGCGGTGGGATGTGGTATCGTGATGAGATCCGGGCTGGACCGGGGACTTCCGGCGTATGAGCGTATCCCGGCTTTCGAGCCGCCCGGATCAGACGACACTGCCAGTACTGTCAGTGCTCCACGGCTCCACCGCAGTTTAAGAACCAGTTCAAAAAACTGAAATCCCCCTGCAGCCGGTCAGTCTGCTGCAGGGGGATCAAATTATGTACTAAGTGAGTGTCATATTTTATGTCAGAAGTTTTATATTAGAAGAAGTTATATCAATGTCAGTCGGTAAGCATGTCTGTGTCCGGCTTGTTCTCTGATGCAGCTGCATCGGATGGTTCGCTTTCGATGAAGCTTTCCTCAGGTACTATCCTGAACGCTTCTCTTGCAGTTTCGGCGTCTTCAGCTGCGGCCTCCAGGCTTGAACGTCTGTGGCATTCCTCCCAGTAGCGTCCGCCGCGGTAAATTTTCTTGAAGAAGATATACGCCGGTATGGATGTTGCTGCCAGTCCCAGGCCTACGATCCAGTTGTCTGCGAAGATACTTGCTCCGTAGATGACTATAGGGAAACAAAGATATACGATGTATGCCTTGTTCGGTATAGGTACTTTGAAATCCAGCTTCAGGTCAGGCTGCTTGATCCTCAGTTTGATATTGGCGATGAACATCATGATGACCGGTACAGCGTAGAGTATCGATGCGATGCCTACGAAAGCGATGAAGCTTCCTGATGAGCAAAGGCCGATGCTGACCACGGACAGTATTATGATCGCCATGTAAGGTGTCTTGAACTTCTTGTGCTCTTTGGAGAAGACCTTGAAGAACTGACCTTTCTCACTGAAGGATTTCATCAGGTATGCATATGCCAGTATGTATTCGCAAAGGATCATCATGCTGGCAAGGCTTCCTGCTGCCACGAATGCCCATCTCAGCGGAGCACCGCCTACGATGCTGCCTACTTCAACGAAGGAAAGCGGGCCTTCTGATGACCAGTCCTGCCAGTGCCCTACAGCGGCCAGTGCAGGCATTACCCAGAGGATGTATATCACGGATATGATAGGTATTGCAAGTACGATGGCCTTAGGGACTTTGCGCGAGCCGTTCTCGATATCACCGGACATGGTGGAGATGGTCTCGAATCCTGTGTTGAACCATATACCGATCAGGAGACCCTGACCTGCTGCCTGTAAGAACGACATGTTTTCAGGTATCATCGGTTCAACGGGACTGTATTTGATGTCTGTAAGCGACAGCACCACCAGTATTATGAACGGGATTATGCAAAGCAAAGTGATAACGGTTGCCAGATTGCTTACGAGCTTGATCCCGATGATGTTTATGATAGCGAAAATTATTATAAGTGCGGCGCAGAGACACCAGTAAACGAAGGCGTCTACTTTTATCGGGAGAAGCATTTTCATGTAATTGGCGCTGAGTACTGCGAATGTGGCAGGTTCTACGAAGCCTGCGATGGTGTAGCACCAGCCGCTGACAAAGCCGGCTTTTTCACCGAGCCCATTTTTTGCCCAGGTGTACATGCCGCCGTCCTCAGGATATGCAGATGAGAGCTCTGCAGATGAAAGTCCGAATGGCAGTGACCATACGAATGGTATGAGTATGAAGACCAGCATTGTCATTCCGGGTCCCACGGAACCGACAAGGTCTTCGATGCCGAATCCGCCGCCGGCAACAGTGACGCATATCATCATGACCAGCGCGAAGACGGATATCTTCGATTTTTTCTTTGACATAACAGCCAGTTTCCTTTCTATTACCCTTGCAGGATCAGAGGTCTGTACCGTGACTGCTTTATGGTCGCGTTTCCGGGCATATTCCGGTGTGCGGCTATGTGGCGTTACGGTATCAGCGTTCTGATAAAGCCGGTGCGGAGCCGGCAAGATATGCGGCTCCGCACCGATTCTGCAAGTATCTGCCTGATCAGACCGCAGGAAGACGATCTGTGAGAAGGAGGTTGTCACTGCAAAACTCTCATCTCCCTGCGGGGTTTTTCATGATCTGAGGTTTTTATTTATCAACTGCATCCAGGAATGCTTTTTCGTTGAGCTGATCTGCGTATTCTGAATCCATTTCCTTGATACCTGCAGGGAACTCGTACTTGGCGAGTCTCTCTACGAACGGATCCGGATCGAAGTGTTCAGGTCCCCATG
>CAJJPZ010000058.1 GCA_905193765.1 uncultured Eubacterium sp. | reverse complement strand
GTGAACTTGAGGTTCTTGAAATCCAGCGGATTGTCACCTTTCATTATGTATTCCTTGGTCTCATCGTCGAATACCTGCGCATTCTTCTTGAAGACCTCGGTGGCTGTCGTTGCCATCGGACTGTCCACATACACCATTATGTTTTCAAAGTCCTTGTGGTACTCACTGTCGCTGTCATACACTCGGTTGAGTTCATATATCAGCTCCTGCGTCCTGCCTACCGCAAAAGAAGGTATAACGGTAGTGCCGCCTCTCTTCGCAGTTTTCCTTATTATATCCATGAGCTTTTTGACGTCCATGGAATTTTTAGGATGGAGCCTGTTGCCGTATGTCGTCTCCATTATCACATAATCTGCTTTCTTGATTATGGTAGGATTTCTCAGTATAGGTCTGTCCATCACTCCCAGGTCACCTGAGAACACCAGCTTCGACACGTTGTCGTCCTCGGTGATCCACAGTTCCGTTATTGCCGATCCCAGTATATGACCTGCATCGTTGAACACCATCTTCATCTGCTCGTTCAGTTCCACAAGCTGGTCATAGAGTACCGGTTTCACGAATTTAAGCGAATCGACTGCATCGTTGTATGTATAGAGCGGTTCCACCATTGCTCTGCCGGCACGCTCGTTCTTTCTGTTTTTCCATTCTGCTTCTTTCTCGTGTATATATCCGCTGTCCTTGAGCATAACATCGAGAAGATCCGCCGTAGCGTCTGTACAGTATATGTCTCCCTTGAAGCCGCGCTTCACAAGCAGCGGTATCCTGCCGCAATGATCTATGTGCGCATGACTGAGTATCACAAAATCTATTTCAGCCGGATCGAATGGAAACTCTTCGTAATTCAGAGCGTCCTGAGCCTTTCCTCCCTGGAACTGTCCGCAGTCCAGAAGTATCTTGTGTTTTTCCGTAGTTATAAGATGGCATGAACCGGTCACGCCGGTCGATGCTCCACAAAACTGTATTTTCATAAATCCACCTCCCGGGTATCATCATGACTTCAGTAGAATATCATTTATCATATCGCATATCTGCATCGTCTTTTTTCTTATGAGTTCATTATACTCTCTGTCATGTGATATTTCCATGAAAAAAAAAATCTTTGTGAAAAAAGAGATTACTAATTGCATCATTACGATGATTTTAGGCATGTTTTTTTATGTTTTTTTACATATTCATATATGTTCGAATTTTCCCAAGAAAAAACCATCATTGAACGATGGTTTTACTCTTTACAGGGGAGCATTGCCGCTGTATATCTATTCATAATATCTCTTGAGACTCAGCTCCGTATGGGGTCTGTTCTTCTTCCATTTCACCTCTCCCGGCGTGATGCATCCCTGGACAGGACACACATTCAGACAGAGATGGCAACCTACACAGTTATCATTAAGCTCAGGTCTTCTCTTCTTCTCATTCCAGTCGATGGCCTGATGCGCCGCATCATAGCATGATACATAACACCTGCCGCATCCGACACATTTGCTGTAGTCGAAATCAGGAAGTATCCTGTAATCCCGGTTCAGATCTTCCGCAGGGATTATGTTAGGCAGCGCGATGCCTGTGAACTCATCCAGACTTTCATATCCTCTCTCATCCATGAAGTGCATAATGCCGGATATCATATCTTCAACGATCCTGTATCCGTACTGCATCACTGCTGTTGTCACCTGCACGTTCCTGCATCCCAACGACAGGAATTCAGCCGCATCTCTCCATGTTTCTATGCCGCCTATGCCTGACATCTCATGGCCGTAGCCGAAATCGAATCCGTTTTTCCTGACCTGCTCATGGATCTGACGATTCTGCATGACCTGGGTACAGAATCTCAGCGCTATCGGCTTCACTGCCGCGCCTGAATAGCCCGATATCGAAGACTTGCCGTCTACGACAGGCATGCCTGTGTTGTTTTCAAAATCTATATTCGTTATGGATTTTATCGTATTTATTGCTGACACTGCCGCAGCGCCTCCTCTCAGTGCCGCAAGTGCATGTTCCTCCATGTTCTTGCAGTTCGGAGTCATCTTCGCGATGAACGGTATGTCCGTTGTTTCCCTGACTGCCCTCGAATAGCTCTCCACCAGTTTGTTGTTAGTGCCTACATCAGAACCCATGTCATGGGACGTCATCTGCGGGCATGAGAAATTACCTTCGATCAGCCTGGCTCCTGCCTGATCTGCCATTTTCGCGAGCTCTTTCCACTCCTCCACTGTGGATCCCATTATGGACGCCACCGTGATGTGATCCGGGTAATCCCTGGTGAGTCTGTATATATATTCGAAGTTCTGCTCCGTCGGCTTGTCCGATATCTGCTCCATGTTCTTGAAGCCGATCCATGGCAGCCCCTCTTTGTTCGTCTGATCGAACCTCGGTGAACATTCATCGGCGACGAATATACCTATGGTCTTGAAAAAGCATCCGCCCCAGCCCTGCTCATAGCATTTGGCCACCATGTCGTAATTGCCGCCCACCGGAGATGACGAAAGGAAAAACGGGTTCTGGCATCTGACGCCCAGATAATCCAGAGAAAGATCTTTTTTTACTGCCATCCTATCTCACTCCTTTCTTCTCAAGATACGCGATCATGGCTGCCGCCGCTTCCTTGCCTGCGGCAACAGCTTCTACAACTGTCTTCCCGCTGTTCACTATATCACCGGCTGCAAAGAATCTGCCCCCGGCTCTGCCCTTCGGAGCACGTATCGATCCGTTTTTATCGACCTTTACAGGAACGATCGCTGTGATATCCTCAGCATTCTGTCCTGTGGCGAATACCACGGTATCTGCACTGAGCACCATCCTCGCGTCCTCGTCTCTGTAGCCTTTGAATTCAGCGGTTTCGACATGGCCGTCTCCTTTAAGTGAATCCGGCGCCATGCCCGTCGTGATACCGATCCCCAGTGACAGAGCATACTGGAATTCCACCATATTCCCCGGTGCCTCCTCGATGCTCCTCCTGTATATTATCTTCACATCTTCTGCTCCCAGGAGCTTTGCCGTTACGGCGCAGTCAACTGCCACATCGCCTCCGCCGACTACGATCACTCTCCTGCCGGGATCGAATTTTTTTTTCTTCGTGCGGGCTTCCTGGAGAAAATCCACGGCTGCAAAGACGCCGTCAAGTCCAGCTCCTTCCACCGGTGGTATGTTTGCTCCCCACAGGCCGATGCCTATGAAGACCGCATCGTAATCCTCAAGATCCGCAGCAGTCACGTCGCTGTTGAATCTGAATCTCACTCCCAGTCCTTTTACCTGTGCTATATCATGATCCACCACTGACTGCGGAAGCCTGGCCGGAACTATCCCGTATGTCAGCATCCCGCCGGCTTTGGCCTGCCTCTCGAATACAGTCGTCCTGTATCCTTTCTTTGCCAGCTCTGCTGCACACGCCAGCGAAGCCGGACCGGCTCCTATACAGGCAACCTTTCCCGGCAGTTTCTTATCCGGCGCCGTCAGAGTCTTCATGCCGAACAGTTTCTCCTGTTCTATGGCATATCTCTGGAGCTTTCCTATTTCTATCGGCCTGTCGATGCCGCATCTGCTGCAGGCCTCCTCGCAGAGCCTGTCATATGGACAGACCCTGGCACATGAGCCTCCCAGCACATTGTTCTCCCTGATGGTCTCTGCTGCGCCTTTCACATTCCTGAACCTTATCGATCTGATGAACCTGGCCGGATCGGTCCCCGCAGGACATCCCTGACTGCATGGTGCATCGTGGCACAGCAGACATCTTGCCGCCTCCTCCATCGCAGTCCTGTGTGTGAATCCCGCCACAGCCTCCGCAGTGTATCTTCCTTTTGCAACTTTACTCAAACCGTTTTCCTCCTCATTACTGTCTCCATATCCTATAGCTAAATGATACCGCCACAGTGTATCACATCGATGCTGTATATGCTGCTGCATCATTCGTAAAAACTGTCTGCCTTAAGGACTGCGTTGAGCGCGGCAGAAGCCACCGCAGTGCAGTCTTCATCTGAAACGTGTTCCGGTTCACAGTGCGACAGCCCGTCTTTTGTCCTGGCGAACAGCATGGTCGTAGGTATCATGTATGCGCAGAACTGTGCGTCATGTCCTGCTCCTGACAGGATCTTCTGCCATCTGAGTCCCAGTTCATCCATGGAACTTTCCACGAATCCCGTAAGATTCTTGTCAAAATACACAGTGTCCCTCACCCACTGTTCCTCTATATCACAGGTACAGCTGCACCACTCCTGCGACGCCATATCCCTGAGGACGCCCAGGATCTTTTTCCTCAGTTCCGGGTCGGGATGTCTCACATCCAGTGAAAATTCTGCTTCATCGTTGATGCATGTATGTATACCAGGATGTACATATATTTCACCTGTCGTATATACGAACTCCGGTTCCTGTCCTCTGTTCAGTTCATCGAACTTCCTGTGCATCTCGCACAGGAACGTTGCTGCTGCAAAGAGAGCATCATGACGTTTGGACATAGGGAACGTACCTGCATGGGCAGTGAATCCGTGGAACCTGACTCTGTAGTTGAACATCCCCATAACAAGCTGCACCGCACCGGCTTCATTGCCGTTGTCCTCAAGTATCGGTCCCTGTTCCAGATGAGCCTCGAACATGGCGCAGTATCGGTCCGGCCCTATCCTGTTTTCCCTGGATCCCCTGAACGTCGAAGCTTCCAGAGCCTCTCCGAAGCAGGAAAACCTGCTGTCATCTATAGGTTTCGACGCCATCATATCATCATATCTGAAATTCATCGCCAGCTCCGGAGGCAGATAATCATGACATATGATACCGGACACCATCATAGCCGGAGGGTAAAGAGCCCCTTCCTCGTTTGTCCATATCATGGCCGTGAGCGGATGCCTGTGGGGTATGTTCTCCCTGACCACAGTCTCCAGCACCTCCATGCCTGTGATCACACCCAGTATGCCGTCGTAATTGCCGCCATTCTTCACTGAATCACAGTGCGATCCCAGCACGATCCTTTTTGCGTTGGGATCAGACCCCTCGATAGTGGCGTACATACAGGCAAGATCGTCACATTCCACCTTCGCCCCTATTGCCTCCATCCTCTGTCTGAATTCCTCCCTCGCCTGATCCGCCTCGGGGGAAAGAGAATACCGTGTGATGCCTCCGTGTCCTGCATCACCATATCGTGCAAAGGTTTTTATCTTATCCGACATTCTTTCCTGACTGCATTCATACATAACATCCATCCTCCTTCTGTATGCTGAAAAAAATTATAGCTGAATACTTTTTATAATTATCTCACTTTTCTGATGTGTTTTCAAGAAAAGAATCTCCCGCAGAGTATACGGGCATGCTCATTTCCCAGAACTCCTCCTCAGGGATACGAAAACTCCCGCGATACATATCGACGTAAAAATTATGAAAGACGACCTTATGACGCGGACCAGTGTGTCCGGATCCGCCCCGGAGACCGGTACCCCTGCCATATAGAGATCCACTGTGACCGTAACTATCACCATGCTCAGTGTGTGACCGATGGATCTCATGGTCGCCAGCAGGGACGACGCCACTCCGTAATACTCCTTATCAACACAAGACATAACTGCATTGGTATTTGGCGATGAGAACAGAGCGAAGCCCAGTCCCGTCACTGCAAGCGCTGCTATCACAAAGAACAGACTCGTTGATCTGTTCACGAAAATAAACATGAATGTCCCCGCCGCACAGAATGCCATCCCCAGGGAAGACATCCTGAAAGGTGAGAATCTGTCCGAAAACTTTCCCATCACCGGCGTCAGCACAGCCATCACAATGGGCTGAGATATCATTATCGTACCTGCCGCCGCCGAGCCGTATCCCATAACCGCCTGCAGATACACTGACATCAGATAACTTATGGCGAATGTAGCGCCATAGTTCATCAGCGCCGCAAGATTCGAGCATGCATATCCGGCATCCTTTCTGAACAGCGATATGTCTACAGCCGGATCGTCTGTCTTCATTTCATATGCTACGAAAGCCACTCCGGAAACAAGTCCCGCTGTGACACATAATACCGGCAGTACGCCGCTGAGTATCTCCGAAGCACCATACATGAACAGGACAATGAAGGTCAGATAAAGCAGGTTGCCCGGGACATCAAGGGATTGTCTGCCTTCCCCGCTGTCTCTGCGTTCTGAAGGCAGTCCATGCAGCGTCACTGCAAGAGCTGCTGCACCCAGTACGCCGGTAAATATGAATATGGATCTCCATCCGAATACATGATCCAGTATGCCTCCCACCACCGGGCCTGCTGAAAGTCCTGCATATGTGGATGCCAGTGAATAACCCAGTACCTGTCCTCTTCTCTCCTGCGGGAATGCACTTATAAGCACCGCCACATTGGTACTGAATATCATGGCTGCACCGATACCCTGCACCATCCGGCTTATCATCAGGACCACGAAAGATCCCGAAAACACGGCAGCGCCGCAGCACAGGGTAAATACCGCTATGCCTGCCGCCAGGACAGGTTTCATGCATGTCACATCCGCCAGTCTCCCCATGGGTACCGAAAAAGCCGCTACCGCTAGTGTATATCCCGTTATGAGCCAGCCTGCGTTTCCTGCGCTGACTCCGAATTCCCCGCTTATGCCCGGGATGGACAGATTCAGCGCACTTCCAGTAAAGGTGGTGATAAACGCTGTTATCACCACCACTGTCACTGTGATCCTCTGTATTCTTTTCTGATCCCTGCTGTCCGTTATACTCATACCGTATTCTGCCGCTGCCTTTCATTGTAAGATACTGTCACATTTATTATACACCCCGGATCATATCACGATACATATAAAATACTCTTTTCCCTCATCGCTTATCTTCTGCAGCGACTTCTGCATCTTTATCCTTATGTTGTCCGGCACTGCTGCTATCTTGGTTTCCATCTGCTCCGCCACCATCTCATAGAGCGATTTGCCGAATATATTGGTATCCCATATCCTTCCGTCCGGATCGTTCATCTCCTCCCTGAGACTTGCTGCAAGCTCCTCCGACTGCTTTTCACTGCCCACCACAGGTGATACTTCTGTCGTTATATCAGTCTGTATTATATGCAGCGTCGGCGCCTTCGCCGTCAGTCTCACGCCGTAGCGATTGCCCTGGCGGAACACTTCAGGCTCGTCGAGGGTCATCTCATTTAGCTTTGGTTCGACTATGCCGTAACCTCTCCGCTCCACCTGTTCCATGGCATCCCTGAGCTTGTCATATGCTTTTTTTGCCGAGGCGAACTCTCTGAGCATCGTGAAAAAGTCATGATCGTTTGCCACATTCTCTCCCATGAGTTCGGTGATTATCCTGTAATACAGGTTCCCGGCCATGTTCAGTCTTATACTGATCTCTCCCGTACCCATGTCAGCCATGCATATCTCTGCACTTTCCACCATCTGGCCGTCGGCAAGATCGCCCGCCACCTTTCTTATATCTCCGGCAGTGCTGAAGCTGTCAGCCCAGTGCTTTATATTTTCCATAAGGCCGGACTTCAGCCAGTGATCGCGTTCCAGACCTTCCATATATCCCGGCGTCCTGAACACCACTTCCCTCACCGGGAAACGATCCAGCAGCAGGCCCATGATACTGTCCATATCGTCTTCCGAAGCTCTCGCGCAGTCCACTGCTATCACCGGCACATCGTACTTCTCTCCGATCTCACGGCATATCCCCGCGGCTCTGCTGCTCTCCGGTTCCGTGCTGTTCACTATCACTGCGAAAGGTTTGCCGAGGTCCAGCAGCTGTGTTATGACACGTTCTTCCGCACTGAGATAGCTTTCCCTCATCATCGTCCCTATTGTCCCGTCGGTGGTGACGACTATCCCCACGGTGGAATGGTCCTTTATGACTTTCTCTGTGCCTATCTCGGCTGCGCGCTCGAAGGGTATCTTCTCTTTGTCCCACGGCGTAGACACCATCCTGGCTTTTCCGTCCTCCGTATGGCCTGCAGCCCCCGGTATCATGTAACCCACGCAGTCCACCAGACGAACTTTCACCTGCATGTTCCCCGGAAGACTGAGTTCCGCTGCATCAGCAGGAACGAATTTAGGTTCGGTGGTGGTCACTGTCCTGCCGGTGCCGCTCTGGGGCATCTCATCCAGCATCCGCTCCTTCTCATAGACGTCCGTTACGCCCGGCAGCACCATAAGCTCCATGAATCTCTTTATAAATGTGGATTTTCCAGCCCTTACGGGGCCGACTACGCCTATGTAGATGTCGCCGCCTGTCCTTTTGCCTATGCTCTCATAAATGTTAATATTCTCCAAAACAAAACCTCCCCGTACTATCAACTGCAAATCATTACAGTATATTGAGGAGGTGCTGTTTTTATTCTTTATTTTCTGTTATTCTTCCTGAAAGACTGAATGTCTTGCCTTCAGTTATCTCCACATCCACGATCTCGCCGATGAGAGCCTTGTCCCCCGGGAAATCCACAAGCTTGAACCCCTCTGTGCGTCCTGTAAGATTGGCCGGGTTCCTCTTGCTCGGACCCTCCACCAGGACTTTCTCTATCCTGCCTTCATAGGCGGCATTCCTGGCTGCACTGCTGCTGTTCACAAGATCCACCAGCCTGTTGAACCTCTCGTGCTTGACCTCTTCCGGTATCTGGTCAGGATATTCCGCCGCCGGCGTGCCCTCTCTCACAGAATACAGGAAGGTGAACGCCGAATCGTACCCCACCTCGCTGACAAGCGACAGTGTCTCCTGAAAATCTTCCTCGGTCTCTCCCGGGAACCCCACTATTATGTCGGTACTGATGGTTATTTCCGGCACTGCCGCTCTGAGCTTTTTCACCAGTTCCAGATAGTGCTCTCTGGTATATTTCCTGTTCATGCGCTTCAGGATCCTGCTGCTGCCCGACTGCACCGGCAGATGTATATAATCGCACAGCTTACTGCATTCCGTGAATGCTCTGATCAGCTTGTCCGACAGATCTTTCGGGTGTGAGGTCATGAATCTGATACGTTCCAGTCCCTCCACATCGTTCAGCATATATATCAGGTCTGCAAAATCACAGATTCCGTTCTCGCCCTGCCCTTTATATGAATTGACATTCTGTCCCAGCAGCGTCACTTCTCTGACGCCGTCAGATATAAGATATCTGACTTCCCTCAGTATGTCTTCCGGCTTCCTGCTCTTCTCTCTGCCTCTCGTATAAGGGACTATGCAGTATGTGCAGAAATTGTTGCATCCGTACATGATATTCACGTATGCTTTGTGCTTGTAGAGCCTGTTTGCAGGCAGTCCCTCGACTATCTCGCTGCTGTCCTCCATCACCGCCAGTACCTTCTGCTTCTCGGAAGCGACTTTTTCCAGCAGTTCAGGAAACTGATGTATATTGTGCGTCCCGAATATGATATCCACCCACGGATACTTGCTCTTCAGCGTATCGATGATATGCTGCTGCTGCATCATGCATCCGCATACGCATACGATATACTCCGGATCTCTGAGCTTGTGTTTTTTGAGCTGTCCCAGCGTACCGAAGAAACGCTTGTCCGCATTTTCCCTTATGCTGCATGTGTTTATCACAGTGATGTCCGCTTCGTCTTTAGAAAGGATTTCCTCACAGCCTGCTTCTTTCAGCATTCCCGATATGGTCTCCGAGTCATGCTCGTTCATCTGGCATCCGAAAGTGATTATGTTGTATTTCCTGCCTTTAAGTACATCCATATTATCTGTTTATCCTTGTTCGTGTTTTTTATCTCTTCCCATGAGGAGATCCACTGCGTCCGCAGCTTTCATGTCGCCCTTTATGACTCTGTAGATAGCCTCGGTTATAGGCATCTCGACATTTTCTCTGGCTGCCAGCTCGTAGGCCGCTTCAGTTGTGAACATACCCTCGACAACCATTCCTACTTTCTTCGTAGCTTCATCGGGAGCCATGCCTTCGCCAATCATTATGCCGCATCTTCTGTTCCTCGAGTGCATGCTGGTACATGTCACGATGAGATCTCCCGTGCCTGTGAGGCCTGCAAAGGTCTCAGGTCTCGCACCCAGGGCAAGTCCCAGTCTCGTTATTTCTGCCAGTCCTCTCGTCATCAGTGCAGCCTTGGCGTTGTCTCCGAATCCCATGCCGTCAGATATACCTGCTCCCAGCGCGATTATATTCTTCAGGGCACCGCCCAGCTCCACGCCGGTGACGTCCTCTGTGGTATATACTCTGAATCTGTCTGTCATGAAAAGATCCTGCACTGCTTCAGCAGCTTTCAGATCATACGAAGCCGTTGCGACTGTTGTAGGAAGCTTCCTTCCCACCTCTTCAGCGTGAGACGGCCCGGACAGGACCACGTATCTGCTCATATCCAGTTTCTCTGCAGCGATCTGCGACATGCGTTCCAGTGTTTTCTGTTCTATGCCCTTGGCAACGTTTATTACCAGCGCATCCTCTCTTATATACGGCAGTGCCGATCCCAGCGCGCTCCTGAAGTGCTGCGCCGGTGCTGAGAAAAGAACTACATCTGAGTCTTTCAGAGCATCTGCAGTATCATAGACTATCTGTATATTATCGCCGAGGTGCACGCCGGGAAGATAATCGACATTCTCCCTGTGTTCATCCATCGACCTGAGATGTTTCTCGTCTATATCCCATATCCTTACGGTATGTCCCTTGTCTGCAACGACTGTGGCCAGTGCTGTTCCCCAGCTTCCGGCTCCGATAACGCCTATCGTCTTCATATCATACCTCCTGTGATCTTAAGATTCTTTTCCGTCCCCGTGATTTTCCGGTTTCCTGTCCCTTTTCTCGAAAATGCTCATGACAGGCTCCTCTCCGTGGATTATCCTGACTATATTGGCTCTGTGCTTCAATATTACTATCAGTGCTATGACGATACTCGGTATTATGAATCCGGGTTCGAATATCATGGACAGGAACGGGAACGACACAGCTCCTGTTATCGAACCGATGGACATGCGTTTCGTGATGAATACGACGATCACCACGATGCCCAGTGCCGAAAATCCCAGCGCAGGACTTATCCCCACTGCAGCTCCGAATATCGTTGCAACACCCTTGCCGCCGTTGAATCTGTATATTACCGGCCATATGTGACCTACGAAAACAGCCAGCGCGCATATATATCCTGCCAGATCGCCTCCGATGAGGCCTCCCAGAAGCGACGCTGCCACGCCCTTGAGCACGTCCACGAGAAAAGTTATTGCTCCCGCTTTCTTGCCCAGCACACGCAGGGCATTGGTCGTACCGGCGTTGCCGCTTCCCTCTTTCTTTATATCGATCCCCCTGGCCTTCGCCATCAGTATCGACGGCGAGAGATTACCCAGGAAATACGCTGCCAGAGCCAGTACAGCCAGCAGAACGATACACTGGGTTACAGTCATGACCGGACCGAATATTCCTGCGCCACCTGGCAGATATACCGCAGTTGGTCCGTCTGTGCCCCCTATTATAACTGCTGCAGATTCAGACATCTTCCTTTTCCCCCTTTTCCCTGAATACGAATTTCAGTGATGTACCTTCGAATCCGAACCCCTCTCTGATCTTGTTCTCCAGATATCTGGCGTAGGAGAAGTGCATCAGCGGTCTTGAATTCACCTTGAAGGAGAACAGCGGCGGTTTCACGCCCACCTGTGTCACGAAGTATATCTTCAGTCGTTTTCCCTTGTCCGACGGAGGCTGTTTCATCATCATAGCGTCCGTCACAAGGCTGTTCAGCTGTCCTGTAGGTACTCTCATTGCACGGTTCTCCGCAACGTACTTCGCCATAGCGATGACGTTGTCCACACGCTGTCCCGTAAGAGCCGATATGAATACCGACGGCGCATATGACATGAATGTAAGCTCCCTTGCGATCTCTTTTTTGAAATCGTTCATGGTATTCGTCTCTTTTTCAATGAGATCCCATTTGTTCACCACCACTACTATGCCTTTGCCGGCCTCATGGGCGATGCCTGCGATCTTCTTGTCCTGTTCGGTGACGCCTTCCTGAGCGTCTATCATAAGCAGACAGACGTCGCATCTCTCTATAGCTGCCACTGCCCTTATGACGCTGAATTTTTCTATGCTCTCGTTCACCTTGCTCTTTCGCCTGATGCCCGCCGTATCTATGAGCAGATATTTTTCTCCGTCTTTTTCAAAAGGCGTATCTATGGAGTCCCTCGTAGTCCCTGCTATAGGTGACACGATAACTCTGTTTTCGCCCAGCAGCTTGTTTATCAGCGATGATTTGCCCACATTCGGCTTGCCTATCATCGCTATCTTTATCTCGTCTTCCTCCTCAGTGCCTGCGCCTTCCGGGAAGCTTTCCACTATCCGGTCCAGAAGGTCTCCCAGGTTCAGCATGTTGGCGGCAGAAATCGGTATCGGTTCCCCCAGACCAAGCTCATAAAAATCATAAAAGTCGTCCGGCAGGTCCTTCTTGTCCACCTTGTTCACTGCAAGGATCACGTTCTTGCCGGTCTTCATCAGCATCGAAGCTACTTCACGGTCTGCCGAGGTCATACCTTCTT
>CAJJPZ010000057.1 GCA_905193765.1 uncultured Eubacterium sp. | reverse complement strand
CAGCAGGTACAGCACGTTGAATATGGTAACGCTGACGCTACAAGAGCTGCAGTTAAGAACCTCGTTGCTGTAGGTGAAAAAGTTGCTGCTATCATCGTTGAACCTATCCAGGGTGAAGGCGGAGTTATCATCCCTCCTAAAGGATACCTCAAAGAGCTCAGAGCTATCGCTGACGAATACGGCTGCTGCCTGATCTTCGACGAAATCCAGACTGGTATGGGTAGAACTGGTACAATGTGGAGATGCGAAGTTGAAGACGTTACTCCGGACATCATGACTTATGGTAAGGCTACATCAGGTGGTCTGGTTCCTATCACTGGTATCATCGCAAGACCTTGGACTTATGAACAGTCAGGTATCGGAACTGGTGAAAAGGGCAAGATGTTCAGCAACCCATGGATCCTCGGATCACCGACATTCGGTGGTAACCCACTGGCTTGCTCAGCATTCATCGCTACTATCAAGTACATGCTCGAGCATGATATCCCTGGACAGTCAAAGGAAAAGGGAGATCACTACTTAGAAGGTCTGAACAAACTGATGGAAAAATACCCAACAGTTCTGAAGGCTGTAAGAGGAGCTGGTATGCTGATCTGCATGGAATTCCCAGAAGCAGAAGTTGGATACGAAGTAACTAAGGGTCTCTTCGCAAGACACGTCATGACTGCTGGTACATTAGTAAATGCCAAGACAGTAAGAATCGAGCCGCCTATCACTCAGAGTCATGAGACTATAGATAAGGTATTAAAGTGCATCGAAGAAGCTATCATCGATGTTAAGGCTGAATTCAACCTGTAAGAATAACACAGTAGATTCGGATATCGGTGTAATATTCATCTAAATACCTCAAAACCCCGTCGGATTCCGGCGGGGTTTTGAATTGAAAAAAACAGCGGTCACCGTCATGGCAGCTTTTTCTCCAGCAGCACGAGATCAACGTCAGGTATGCCGTTGAACCTGCATGGTGCTACGGCGATCTCTTTATACCCACGGTGATCATAGAATTTCCTTGCTGCGGTATTCAGCACGTTTGTATCCATCCTGAGATAAGCGCATCCGTTCTCCAGAGCATATTTTTCATAGAACTCCACGAAAGCTGAACCATATCCCTTTCCCTTGGTGAAGGGATCGATAACGAGAGTGTGCAGGACCATTATCTCGTCATCGGGCACATCGTACTGCCACGGTGCGTCGTTGTATATATCCACCTGTATCTGGTTTATCACGGCAGTTCCCACTGCTTTGCTGCCGGCTTCCGCTATGAAAAGGTCGTTTCTGGCAAGCGCTTCTTCGGCTGTAGTCCTTGACGGGTATATACCGCGCACCCAGCCGATGGATACACGCCCGGCTTCTTCCTCTGTATGTATATTGTCGTAGATCGCAGCTATAGCGTCGATATCTGAAGATGAAGCTTTTCTTATCGTTGTTTCCATGTGATTTTCTCCTTTGTACTGTATTCTGAAAGTCGTTTCATATGAATGATAACATATCCGCAGGCCTGACGCCACAGCAGCTGTTTGAAAACCGCAGCCTGCAGCGTGGGATGCTTAGCTGGCTGGCCGGATTTTTTAACGGATCGTGATATATAATACATTGGAAAGAGCTGCATCTTTGTGATAAAATAAACATGTATGATTTATCTGACGGCAGGGGATAGTCCGGGCCGCAATGTTTATTTATGGAGAATTATTATGCGTATTTTTGACACACAGGTGCAGGAACTCAAGTACAAGGTGCTCATGGAGCTGGCATGGCAGACATGGAAGGGCAACGACGCGTTCATGGTGTTCAACGAGATCGCCAATGAGATCGTCAAGAAAGGCGAGCCCCCGATGAGCTGCTGCATATACAAGGACAGAGCCATAGTTGCGGAGAGGATAAGGCTGGCGCTGGGGGGAGATAAGAAAAATCCCAACGTTATCCAGGTCATCGGCATAGCCTGCGATGAATGTCCCGAAGCCGGGCATGTTGTCACAGACATGTGCAGAGGATGCGTTGCACACAGGTGTCAGGATGCATGCAGACCGGGAGCGATCACCTTTGATGACGAACAGGTGGCACACATAGACAAGAGCAAGTGTGTGGAGTGCGGCAAATGCGCCAAAGTCTGTCCGTACAGCGCCATCATAAACTTCAAGAGACCGTGTGAGAAGGCCTGCAAAGTCAAGGCCATAAGCATGGCGAAGGACGGAGTGGCTGAAATAGACAGCGAGAAATGTCTGGCATGCGGATCATGCGTATATCAGTGTCCTTTCGGAGCGACAGTGGACGTTTCCAGCATAACTGATATAATCAAGACACTGATGGCCAGCGACGACAACAGAAACTACAAGGTGCACGCCATAGTGGCTCCCGCCATAGCAGGCCAGTTCACATATGCGAAGCCGGGACAGATATTCAGCGCCATAAAGGAGATAGGATTCTACAGTATCGAAGAAGCAGCCCTGGGTGCAGATATCGTGGCGTACCATGAAGCAGAGGAACTTAAGGACAGGGAGTTCATGACGTCGTCGTGCTGTCCTGCCTTCGTGAAATACATAAAGACAAAGTTCCCGGCATTGACGGAGTACATCTCCGGAAGCCTTTCGCCTATGGCGGTGACGGGAAAACTGATAAAGGATCGCGATCCCGATGCCAAAGTCGTCTTCGTAGGCCCGTGTACGGCGAAGAAGGCGGAAATCAGAGATCCGAGAGTATCTCCGTATATAGACTACGTCATGACTTTCGAAGAGCTCCAGGCGCTGATAGACAGCAAGGATATCGAAGTGAACAAACTGCCTGAGCTGGACCTAAACGAAGCATCGTACTTCGGAAGGATCTTTGCACGTACAGGCGGAGTCACGGAGGCCATCAAAGAGGCAGTGAAGGAACACGGCTACGAGGACATGAAGTTCGAGCCGGCGGTGTGCGATGGTATCGACAAGTGCAAGACGGCGCTCCTGAAGGCGGGTCGTGGCATATTCACCAGCAACTTCATCGAAGGCATGGCATGTATCGACGGGTGCATAGGCGGCGCGGCATGTCTCAAGCACGGCGATTCCAACAAGGCAGGCATCGACCGCTTCGGCAGTGAAGCTGAGAAGACAGAAATACTTCAGGCTGCAGAGCCTTATCTGGGGGACTGATACATGAGCTACAGAGTCAAGCTTAACGTTTTCGAAGGGCCCTTCGATCTGCTGGTCTATCTCATAGAGCACGCGCAGATGAACATTTATGACATAAATATAACCGATATAACCAGGCAGTACCTCGATTATATCGACGACATGAAAAATGCGGACATTGCGGTATCCTCTGAGTTCATGGTACTGGCGTCAGCGCTGCTGGAGATAAAGTCCCGGATGCTGCTGCCAAGACCGACGTCCGGTGACGGAGAAGAGAGCATGATGGAGGATCCGAGGACTGAACTGGTGAGCAAGCTGCTGGAATACAAAAAGTTCAAAGCGGTGTCGCAGATGCTCAGCGAGCGCTTTGACGACTGCAGCCGCATGCTGGAGAAACCTCAGGAGGATCTGGCTTTATATACAGGAGAACCGGACGAGTATCTGGATCTGGATATAGATCGGTTCAGAGCTGCCTTCGAGCAGTTCCTGGCCAGAAAGAAAAAACTGGATGATATAAAAGCGCATCACAGGCGGAGCGAGAAACAGCGCATGACCACCGAGATGAGGATGGAGAACATACGCAGCTTTTTCGTGGACAACGGCTTCAGGGAGGCTGACTTCCGTGAGCTCATCATGAAACGTGATGATAAGTACGATGTGGCGGTGACCTTTTCGTCTGTGCTGGAGATGATGAAGAACCAGAAGCTGGACGCAGACCAGAAATATATTTTCGGAGATATAACCGTGACGGCGAAGGATGCGCTGTTCGCGAATGAGACCCGGGAGGAGACAGAGGATACATGGCAAGTGCAAAAACAATAAAATCAGCCATCGAATCGATGATGTTCGTATGGGGAGATCCCCTCGATATAAAAGCCGTGGCTGACATTTTCAATATCGACAGGAACGAAGTCTACGCATGCTGCAAGGAACTGCAGGCGGAGTACGAGGCGGAAGGCCGCGGCATAGTCATAAGAGAAGTCAACAGGAGCTTTCAGTTCGTTACCCGCAGGGAAAACATAGACTATATAGAACGTCTCTGCACGCCGGTGAAACACAGGAAGCTTTCCCAGTCGGCCCTTGAAGTCCTGGCAATAGTGGCGTACAAGCAGCCTGTGACAAAGGGCGAGATAGAAGCGGTCAGAGGTATAAGGTGCGACAGAGTCCTGGACGGGCTGGAAAAGAAAAAGCTGGTTGCGGAGATCGGAAGATCGGACGCAGTAGGTCGTCCCATACTCTACGGCACCACGGATGAATTTCTCAGACAGTTCGGTTTCGAGAGTCTGAAGGAACTCCCTGCCATAGAGGACATAGCTGGCGTCCTGGAGGATGACGGGAACGCATCGGACGGCGGTGACGCCCTGGATCTCCAGCAGATCGCTATCGAGCTGCCGAAAAAATAATATCGACAGAGACATACATTAAAGGAACAGCATATCCTGCCCCTGTGTCACATATCATGACATGGGGGTTTTTATTATGAAAAAAGAAATATACATGATCATATTCATGGCGGTATCACTTATAACCATCGGATGCTATATGTACAATGCGGATCACAGCAGCATCGGTACAGCGTCGGACAGCGATCCTGTCATATCCGCAGGACAGGCGGTGCTGACAGATGGAGAGACCGGGAAGATTTTGTACGAGAAATCAGCTGATGAAAAGGCATATCCTGCCAGCACGACTAAGATAATGACGGCTCTGGTGACCCTTGAGAACCTTGAGAAATACGACAGTCCCATAACGCAGACTGTGGAGGTGCCGGCGGAGGCTGCGGGTGTGGAGGGCTCATCGCTGTACCTTGCAGCGGGGGAGAAGATATCCATGGAAGACCTGCTCTACGGCCTGATGCTGGTGTCGGGAAACGACGCAGCGACGGCGCTGGCCTGTATCATCGGCGGTACTCAGGAGAACTTCGTCAGTATGATGAACGACAAGGCCGCAGAGCTGCACTGCAACAACACTCATTTCACCAACCCCAGCGGCCTCTTTGACGAGGATCACTACACCACCGCCAGGGATATGGCGGTGATAGCCCGGGAGGCGATGAAGGATCCCACCTTCAGGAAGATAGTCGCCACGAAGGATCACAAGGCGCAGCGTACCGACAGCGACTACCTGACATTCCACAACAAGAACAAGACGATATTCCAGTATGACGGAGGCACAGGTATAAAGATCGGCTACACCAAAGCTTCCGGCAGGACCCTGGTGGCGTCGGCGGAGCGCGACAGCCGTTCGATGATATGTGTGGTCATGAGCGCACCCGACTGGTTCCAGGATGCATACAAGCTGATGGACTACGGATTCGACCGTTAGATACGGCGCGCATAGCATTTGCACTCCCTCCCGCATATTATTGATATATGGATGAAAACATATATCAGGGTCTCGGAGACCCGGGGAGGGAAAGTGAAAAAATGACATTGAATGGATCGGTCTGCACCGGTATATGTGCAGATGCAGGGACTGTGAACTGTCCGTGTCCGCTGGCAGAAACGGGAGACTGTCTCGTCTGCAGCAGGCTGTCAGGCAGTGACAGATGCGACTGCAGCTGGGCCGGTGTATGCATATACAATGAATATATCCAGAACGGAGAAAAGATAACCGGCAGACGGCGGGACATCTGCGCAGATATCGTAAGAAAGATATATTACGGCGACGATCTACAGGTGCTGGTGCTCAGGACAGACAAAGGTTTCGCCATGAGAGCCTCGCAGCCGGGGGCTTTCGTCTTCGTGAACAGGAAGGATCGCGAGAGCTTTTACAACATACCGCTGTCGGTGATGAAAGCCGATGCGGAGAAAGGTGAGATATATCTGGCGCTGAAAGTCATATCGGGAAAAACAAAACTCATAGCTGAAGCCGAGGATCAGCTTATGGTGCGTGGAGTATACAGGAGCGGTCTTGCAGGTTGCGGAGCAGTATCGCTGTGCGGCAGAGGCTGCGACCGGACTCATGCACCGGGCAGCAGCGATGTGCCTGAGCGGTGGCTCATTATAACCAAAGGTGTGGGCTTCGCTCCTGCAGTGAACATACTGAGATGTACAGACTGCAGGACACATATCGATATGGCCGTGGATCCGGAAAAGACAGGCACCGATATAATACGTGACTATCTGGAACCTGAGATAGAAAAATACGGTGAGAGAGGCAGACTGAGATATATCAGCCTTGCAGACAGTCCGTACATGGTGGAATATGATGAGAGCCTTTACAGCAGGATGATCCTGCTGGTGTCGGACTACTACATCAGACGCCTGACGGAGGCCATGCACATACCGGCAGAAAAGCTGGTGCACAGCAACAACTTCAGCATGTGCTGCGGCGAAGGCATATGCGGAGCCTGCTGTATGACAGACAGCAGCGGACACACCTGGAAGATGTGCAAATGCAGGACAGCACCTGGACTCAGATGACATCATCCCGGCAGTCTCATTGAAACAACTCCCCATCACCTCTGGAACGACGGTATGTGTTCCGAAGGTGATGAGGAGTTCTGCATTGACAATTATTTGACATTGTGATAATATTCTGATGTGGTTAGTTAATACGAACTAACTTCGTAAAAATACAGTAGGCAAATAATTTATGAAAAGGAGATGATCAAGATTATCAGAGCAAGAAACATCATGGTATATATCATGGCGGCTGTCCTCATACTCTTTATGGGTATATCACAGGTAATGCCGTCCTACGCTGACACCGGCGGCGTCAATGGAGGCTTTGTCATAACAGACGGAGTCCTGACATCCTATACCGGGACAGATAAAGAAATAACTATTCCGGATACAGTCACGGAGATAGGTGAAAATGCATTCAAAAATTCAGAGTGCACCAGTGTGACAATACCTTCGTCAGTGAAGAAGATAGGTAAGTCTGCATTTTTCAATGCATCAGTGGCTAAGATAGATATACCTTCGTCGGTGGAGAGCCTGGACAGCATGGCGTTTTACGCAGCGAAGCTCAAGGAAGTTACTTTCCATGAAGGTCTGAAGACCATAGGATACGGAGCTTTCAGTGAGGTGTATTTCCCGGCAGGCACTGTCATAGAGATCCCTGAAAGCGTTACAGAGATAGGCGGAGATGCCTTCGACAGCCTGGGACTTGGTTCCGCAGGAGGGTCTTCCATAAAGATACTGAACAAGGATACGGTGCTTGGCAGCGGGTTCGCAGCCTACTACAACACTGTAAAGATATACGGTCACAAAGGGTCCACTGCTGAGACATATGTAACTTCGCAGAAGGAGTCCAGGGGCGACAAGTGTAAGCTGGAGTTCGTGGATATCGACAGTGCGCAGGATATTGCGGTAAGCTCAGTGACGGTGACGCCGTCGACACTAAGCCTCACCACAGGCTCTTCGGAAACTCTTAAAGCCGAAGTCCTGCCGGAAAACGCTACGGACCGCAAGGTGACATGGACGTCGGACGACGATAAGATAGCATCTGTGGACGATGCAGGTAAAGTCACGGCAGTTGCAGCAGGAACGACTGAAATAAAGGCGTCAGCAGGCGAAAAATCAGCAGTCTGCAAAGTCACAGTCAGCGACCCGGCGGATTTCGAGATAACAGACGGAGTCCTGACTGCCTATAACGGCAAAGACACGAAAGTGTCCGTACCTTCAGGTGTGAAGGAGATCGCTTCGGGAGCATTCAGCAAGGCGACTGCTGTAACGGAACTTACGATTCCTGAAGGAGTGACTTCCATAGCAGCAAAAGCTTTCAGCGGCATGAACGCCCTGGAGACGCTGAACCTTCCGGCATCGCTGAAAACAGTGGGAAGTGACGGCACATGGTTCGGTGAGATGTTCGTCAATGTTTCCAGCACAGGAACGCCGCAGGCCACACCTGCGAAACTCACTGCAGTCAATGTAGCAGACGGCGGAAGCACATATTCATCAGCAGACGGCGTCGTGTACAGCGCAGACGGCAGCACGCTGATATACTGCCCTGCAGCAAAGACGTCGATAAAATTCAGTGATAAAATAACAGCGATAGACAAGTATGCATTTTACAAAAGCAGCATAGAGAAGATGGAGCTGCCTGACAGCCTTGAGACCATCGGGAAAATGGCTTTCATGAACTCATCGGTGAGATATCTGGAATTCCCAGGAACGATGAAGGCCATCGATCAGGAGGCTTTCTTCAATGCACAGCTGAGATCTGTGGATCTCAACGAAGGTCTTGAGACTATCGGGGACAGAGCTTTTTCCGTGAGCCATGTGGTGGGTATCACGATCCCGGCGTCGGTGAAGTCCATCGGAGAAGGTGCCTTTGATTACGAATACAGCGGCGACAGATATATCGTCATAAAAGGTAGCGACACAGAGCTTGCAAAGGACGCCATCCCGTACTATTACGCACTGGATGTCTATGCACCGTCAGGTTCGAAGACAGAAACATTCGTAAAGAACGAGAAAGAATCAAGAGGCGACAAGTGCAAGATGGTGTTCCATGCTCTTGACGAGTTCAGGGACGCCACATCCATAACTTTAGGCGAGAATGATATCAGGCTCAGCAGACAGGAGACTAAGACATTGACTGTGATAGCCTCACCTGAAGGTGCCCGAATACCGGTCGTAGTATGGAGCAGCAGTGATAAAAACATCGTCAAAGTGACAGACAAAGGTGAAGTCACAGGCATCGAACCGGGAACTGCCGAGGTAACAGCAAGAGCTGGCAGACTGACTGCCGTATGCAAAGTGAATGTGGTCAAGAAAGAAGGCGAGAGCGACTTCACTGTGACAGAAGACGGAATTATAACCGGCTTCCTGGGCAGCGATATGTCGAAGCTGGAGATACCTGAAGAAATAGGCGGCACGACAGTAAAAGGCATCGAGGCCGGTGCTTTCAAGGAAAAGACGGATATAAAGGAAGTGGTACTGCCGAAGACTCTGACTACAATAGGTGAGGAAGCGTTCTCAGGCTGTACTAAGCTGACATCCATAAACCTCAGCAGCGTGACAGAGATCGGCAAAAGCTCCTTCAGCAACACAGCAGTCGAGAAGATCACGCTGGGCGAAGGCATGACGACGATACCGGAAAGCGCATTTTCAAACTGCAAATCACTTACTAAAGTGGTACTTCCTGAGACTATCGAAAAAATAGAAGAGAAAGCATTCCGCAACTGCAGTGCTCTCACCCGCATCACTCTCAACGAGGGCTTAAAAACCATAGGCCAGGAAGCATTCCTGGGAGCTCATCTTTCCACGCTCCACCTGCCGTCTACTTTTGAGAACATGGGTGGTAAATATATGGGAGATGTTTTCGAGGAAGCCGGAAAAACCATTGCAGACAATAACATGAAGGCTATAACTGTATCCGGAGACAACCCGCTTTACAGCAGCTACAACGGGATACTTTACAATAAAGATGGCGATGAAGTGGTGTTCTGCCCTAGAGGTCGCACCAGTGTAAAAGTCGCCGATGGCGTGACGAAGATCAGATCATATGCGTTCTTCATGTGCTTTGACCTTGAGAAGGTGACGCTGCCGTCCACACTGAAGACCATCGGCAAGGGCGCATTCCAGTACGATGAAGGTCTAACTGACTGCGAACTGCCGGAAGGACTTGAAGTCGTTGAGGATTCAGCGTTCTTCGGAGCCGAGAACTGGACCGGTGTGGACAGGATACCATCCACAGTAAAGAGCATAGGAGCATACGGATTCGCAGAGTGCAAAGGAAAGAAATTAGTCATCCCTGAAGGGATAACCACGATAGAGCCATTCTCATTCTGGGGATATGAAGAGGGTCTGGAGGAGATAGTCCTGCCGTCCACACTGAAGACCATCAGCGCATCAGCCTTCTCATGGGCAAAGGATGTTAAGAAACTGGTGATCCCTGAAGGCGTCACATCCATAGGCAATGAAGCATTCGCCAGGATGGATTCGCTGGAAGAACTCAGCCTGCCGTCCACTCTCGAAACTATAGGTGCAAAGGCGTTCATGGGCAAAGAGGGCAGCAATGCGCTGAAAATCGTTCATATACCGTCATCGGTAAAGGACATAGCAGACGATTCCTTCATAAACCGTGAAGAAATGACCATAAAAGCCGACAGCAAAGATAGCACAGCTGCGAAGTTCGCTCTGGAAAAGGGTATGAAGCTGCAGCTTGGTTCAGTGGCAGATATGAAGATCAGCATCAGTGCAGCGAAGTTCACATACAGCGGCAAGGCACATAAGCCGTCAGTGACTGTCGAAGGTCTCGAAGCAGGTACGGACTACACTGTATCATACAAGAACAACAAGGCCATCGGCACAGGCAGAGTGGAGATAACAGGCAAAGGCTATTACACAGGAACGACTGTGAAGACGTTCTCCATAGTGCCTGCAAAGGCAAAACTGAGATCAGTCAAGGCAGGAAAACGCTCTGCATCGGTGAAGATCGGCAAACAGAGCGGAGGTGTATCCTACCAGATCGCATATAAAAAATCAGGTGCGGGATCATGGAAGACCATAAGCACTGCAAAGACATCACGTACCATCAAATCACTGAAAAATGGAAAGAAATACACCGTGAAAGTCAGAGCATACAAGAAAGTATCAGGAAAGACTTATTACGGAGCATGGTCGAAGACGAAGACCGTCAAAGCAAAATAAATAACGTACTACAGATACAGAAGACCGGCAGGAGGTGCAGAAGCATCAGCTGCCGGTCAACTGCTTTCTGGAATAAAATAATAAAACATAAAAAAGATATGATCAGATATTGGTGTATTGACAAAATCGTGAATAAATGATACTATACCAAATAAGTTAGGCTTGTCTAACTGATAGCGGCCGGTGTATTCAGGCTGCTATTTAAAAGATGAGAGGTTAGTTCAAACTAACAAAGGCTGTTCGTTCACATAGGACAGATATTTTCAAGGAGGTCAACGGTGAAAAAGATCCGTTTCAGTACAGTTGTCACAGCTTTGGTCATCGCAGCAGCGGCAATCATGTTTACAGGCTGCGGCAGCAGTGACAGCAGCAGCGTGGAGCAGTATGACTATACAGGTTTCGTGATGGGCACAGTGCTCAGCGAGACCATATACTCCACGGGAGATGACATCACAGAGGATGTGGAGAAGGAACTTTCCGATACGGAAGACAGGCTGATATCCTGGAGGAAATCAGGTTCCGAGATAGCGAAGATAAACGCATCCACCGGTAAAGAATCTGTGAAAGTGTCCGACGATACCGCAGGCTATCTTGACAGCGTGCTGAATATGGCAAAGGACAGCGGCGGTGCCTTCGATCCCACCATAGGAAAGATAACAAGGCTCTGGGGCTTTGACGGAGAAACGCCGAAGCTGCCGGAGGAAAGCAAAATAAAGGCGCTGCTCAAAGACACGGGATACGAGAAAGTGAAGCTCAGCGGCAGCAGCGTCAGACTGAATGCAGACACTTCCCTGGATCTCGGCGCAGCAGGCAAGGGCCTTGGATGCGACCGCATAAAGGACATGTTCGACAAATACGGCAGCGTCACCGGTGCAGTCATAACCATCGGCGGCAGCAGTATCATGACATACGGCAGCAAGCCCGACGGGTCAGCCTGGAACGTGGCAGTCACGGATCCCAGAGACGACGGCGACTATCTCGGTACCGTCGCAGTGGAAGGCGAGTCGTACATTTCCACATCAGGAGACTACGAGAAATATTTCATGAAAGACGGTATCAGATACCATCATATTATAGATCCGGAAACAGGCTATCCGGCGAGAAGCGGCCTCATCTCGGTGACAGTAGTATGCGACAGCGGCCTCGTCAGCGACATGCTGGCAACGGCCTGCTTTGTGCTTGGAAAGGACAAAGGTATGGAGCTGGCAGAAAAATACGATGCAGCGGCAGTGTTTGCAGATTCAGATAAGAATGTCTATATGAATAAAAAAGCAAAAAACATGTTCACGCTGACAAAGGACGGATATACCATCGTTGAATGAGCATAGTAATTTTCCCATACAGGGCATGGGAAAGTCACTATAGATATACGTTAATGATCATTGATAATGAGTCAAGAAGGAGGATCGGAAAGGATGATCAAATCAAAACTCAGAAGCAGAGCTGCCTCTCTTGCAGTAGGAGCAGCAATGCTGGCCACCTGCATACCGGCAGGCGTATATGCAGACAGCGGCATCGTAGCCATGACTAAGCTCGATGTCAAAGAGGGCATCACATACTACTACACTGACAAGTCAGCAGACACATATACTGCAGACGGCGAGACTGTGACGCCGACAGAGATAGGCAGCACAGGCGTGAAGTATTATACGACAGACAAGGGCACTGAACTCTACGGTTCAGCATCCATGTCATATCTGGAGTACTGGGAAGGCGAGGACATCGACAAGGCTACAAAGACAGAAGCCAAAGGTACTACACAGGACCAGGAAAAGACAGATGACCTGGGCGCTTTCGATGCAGTTTCAAGAGCAACAGTGAAACACGGTATATTCAGACACGGATTCCAGTTCCTGACTAAAGTAAACGGAGTTGCAGACTCAGGCACTGCAGCAAGCGCTA
>CAJJPZ010000056.1 GCA_905193765.1 uncultured Eubacterium sp. | reverse complement strand
CAAATCTGCCGTGTGTACAAATTCGACTTTATATACGGAATTGTACACATGTTACCATTTTATGTCAATATATCATGCCAAAATTTTACATATACGCCACACAATACACATTAAAAGCCCCTTCCTGAGCATGCATCGCACACACGCTCCACGCTATTCGCGAAATCTACAAGCCCTTTTATGAAACAACAGCTACTCATAAGTGGATCGGGTATTGCTGTCACGTAGGCGTGATAGTTTATACTTGTTTTCACGGAAAGGGAACCGTATGAAAAAAATAAGAGAAGTAAGCATGATGTCTGGGATCTCCAGACGGACTCTCCAGTATTATGACGACGAAGGCATCCTGCCTGTAGAGCGGACTAAGGAAAATTACCGGCTTTATGATGAAAAAGCTTTAAGGAAGCTATGGGAAATACTCATTTACAAAGAAATCGGTCTCAGTATCGAGCAGATAAAACAGCTTTTCGAACCCGGCGGTAAAGCACAGGCCGAGATCCTGGAAAAGCAGATACAGTCAATGTCTGAATCCAGCACCATGCTTGCAGAGAAAATCAGGTTTGCAGAAAAAGTGATGGAACACGGCATTCCGGCATTTGATGATAAAGAACTGAAAGAGACAGGAATGACTTATCTTGAATACATACACCAGCTGAAGAAATGATCTGAAACTGCAAAGCTCAGTCGTTATTTATCGTTATAAAACAGAAAGGATTTTTTATGAAATGTGATTTATGTGGAGCCCCGGTGGTAAACGGGAAGTGCTCAAACTGCGGCAAGGAATTCACAGGTGCAGAAACGACCTGCGATTATGAATACGGTCAGGGACAGAACAGCAGTCAGGATCAACACTATCACGATCCCTTCGGTAATTCGCCGGAGTACCAGTCAACAGCTGCTCCTGCAAAAAAGAAACTGACACACAGAACGTGGTTCATCGTGTTATGGCTGATACTGTTCTTCCCTGCAGGGCTTTTTATGATGTGGAAAAATTCCGGCTGGAACATAGCTGTAAAAATCATCATAACTGCGGTTATAGCTGTGCTGCTGACCACCGGCATTGTTTCATCACGATACAATGTCGACGATTACTCTGAAATAATCTGGCCGGAAAGCGGTATTGCTGAAATGATACCGGAACCTGACTCCGATTACGGGCAAATAAGTCTCGACACAGAAGATAGTTTCTGGGCAGACATCGGAAAGACCTCACCCAAAGAATATGCCCAGTATGTAGAGGCCTGCAGGAATATGAAGTTCAACGTTGATTACGATAACAGCGATAGTTATTATAATGCGAAAAACAAGACCGGCTATGAACTTTTTCTGACCTATAACAAAGATAAACGGGTCATGAGCATCCAGCTCGACGCCCCTGCCGGAGCCTCAGAAAATACATCTGAACCAGACTCAACAGCTTCTGAAGACACCAAAGAAAAGAAAAGTTCATCATCGGGAGTAGATCCTGATTTCAAAGCTACAATGGACAGCTATGAGGAATTCTTTGATGACTACATAGCTTTCATGAAAAAATACTCTGAATCCAGCGACACATCCGCTATGCTCTCCGACTATACCGCTTATATGCAGAAATACTCGGAAGTTATGGAAAAGCTTGATGCTGTCGATGAAGATGAACTGAACAGTGCCGAACTGGCATACTATACAAAGGTCATGAGCAGCATAACACAGAAGCTGTCTGAAGCAAGTCTGTAGCCGGTTAGATTCATTACCTCAGATCAAAGCAAAGTGCCGTAAGGCGGAGCATTACACATAAGCTCTGCCTTACGGCACTTATATATCAGCTATTCTTATGAGATATTTCCTGAGTTCCATCGCTCGCTGCGCTTGCAGACCTGTGGATTTTCCACGGCTTCAGCCGAATCGGAGCTCACCGTGTCTGTTTTTCTCTGCGGTTCATCTGCAGCACTTCGTCTGCGATCCCCATGGTTGATTTCCTGTGGGAAACCAGCACCACTGTCGTTTCGTCGGCTTCTTCTTTCAGGGCCTTGAGGATCACGCTTTCGTTGAGGCTGTCCAGGTTGCTGGTAGGTTCGTCCAGCAGTATCACATCCGGATCATGGAGGAATGCCCTCGCTATGCCGATGCGCTGACGCATGAACGAGACTTTTATCTCACAGACAGGAACGTTGTTCTCACAGCTATTTTACATTCCCGATTATATAGGCAATAAACTTTTTTGCCGCTGCACTCAGTTTCTCGTAGTCCTGATGGATAAATGCCACACTCCAGGTGATGTCTTTGTCGTCAAAGGGAACCATGACGATGTTCTCGTAAACCGTATTATCCAGCAGCGGTGCAAGGCTCAGTGCTATGCCCCTGCCGCGGTTTACCAGGCTGATGAGCTGGCTGGCATCCGATGATTCAAAAGCTGTCCGTGGCTCAAAATCATACTTGTGAGCATAATATTCCACCACTTTGCGGTAGTACGATTTTTTGTCCAGCATCAGAAAATCCTCATCCTTCAGCTGTGAAAAGTTTACACGTCTGCATTGCGCCAGCGGGTTATCCTTATGGACGAACAGGTACAGAAGAAAAGTTTTCACCGGTGTGAACGCCACACGCTCTCCGTGGCGGTTGGCTGGAATGGCCAGCAGCCCGAAATGCGCCGGGTTTTCCTCTACATAAGCATCGCAGTCTGCATCGGACAGCTCCAGCTGCTCCAGTGTGATATTCGGATATGCATCCTGAAAATCAAACAGCAGATCTGTGTCAAGGCATCTGAAGATCAGCGGTGCGCAGCAGAACGGCAGTCTGACCGGCTTGCTGTCAAAGTGAGTTATTGCTTCATCCAGTGTTTTGTGAAACTGCCCGACCTGCGGAGCAAACAGATCATATAGATATTTTCCGTCCTCCGTCAGCCTGATCCCCTTCACCGAGCGGTAAACAGCTCCACGCCAAGCTCCTGCTCCATATTGGCAATGCACCGGCTCAGAGCCTGCTGGGAGATATAAAGTGCTTCAGCAGCCCTGGACATGGATTTATGCTGACTGGCTTCTATGAAGTACTCCAGATGTTTGAACTCCATAATGCTTCCTCCTCGTTCAATGTTTGTCCTATTATACCACAATCTGAAGTTGTATCACATACAAATTTCCGGCCATTTTTTTCTGAAAAAGGAGTAGTATTCTTTAATCACAGCAAGGGAACAGCAAGTTTCCCGGTGAAATTCAGGAAAACGAGGTAACACAACAATGAGTATCTTTAAAAAACTTTTTAACCACAGCAGCAATAACAATGATAACACAAAGGAGGAAATCATCATGACAAACAAAGACAAAGCTCTGGCTCTCATCAACACTTTCGCTACAGGCGACACAGAAGCGGCTGCCAAACTTCTGGCAGAGGATTACATTCAGCATAATCTGGCTTACGGCACCGGCCGGGACGCTTTCGTCGGCTCCGTTTCCTATCTTGCCTCTGCACCGGTCAGAACAACGGTAAAGAACATCCGCGCCTTTGAGGACGGCGACAAGGTGTTCCTCCAGACAGTATACAACTTCGCAGGCGCCGGCGAACAAGTGGCTTTCGACATCTTCCGCTTTGACAAGGACGGCAGGATCGCCGAGCACTGGGACAACCTTGCAGAACTGGCTGCTGACCCTAATCCATCCGGTCGTACCCAGATAGACGGCACCATGGAAAAGCGTCTGACCGGCACCGAAGTGACACGCAGGGTGGCCGCTGACTTCGTTGGTGACGTTCTCCGCGGCGAGCATCCTGAAAAACTGACCTCCTATTTTGACGGCGATACCTACATTCAGCACAATACCGGCATTGCCGATGGCCTGTCCGGTCTTGGTGCAGCACTTGAAGCTCTTGGCAAGCAGGGGATACAGATGATCTACGACAAGACCTATATGGTTCTGGCAGACGGCAACTATGCCCTTGCCATTTCCGAAGGCAGCTTCGGCGGCGCACACACCAGCTACTATGACCTGTTCCGTGTGGAAAACGGCAAAATCACCGAGCACTGGGATGTGATGGAGACCATCGCAGACAAGTCCGCATGGCAGAACCAGAACGGCAAATTCTGATCGATAATTCCATAACGCAAAATACCTGCAGAGACCTGATAAGGTTTTCTGCAGGTATTACTGTTGTCTATGCACTGCTTTCCGGCTTCACATGATGCCTTCCCGGGAGAGATTCCGGTGCGGATCATCTGCGGAATTTTTCCATTATGTCTTTGTTGGTATCAGGATCAGGCTCCACGCCTTCAGGTATAAGTGTCTGATAGGTGCGGCCGCCCATTCTCTGCTGCCATTCTTCTCTGGCATCGGCCAGAAGTTTCTCGTCTGTCAGCAGATCATATGCTGTGATCGCCAGGAGCTTCGCAGCTGTGGCTCTGGCCTTCATGCCTGCAGATGAACCTGCCATGCGGGTCATCATCCAGTTATGCCCTGCCATTTCCAGCTGCGGCACTATGGCCGCCTGTGCTATTCCCAGTGGTGCATTCCAGCTGTACTCGGATGAATCCGTGACAGGTATGTGTGCCTCTCTCACTTCCTCGATAACACCGCTGAAGCCTGTGTCATCGTATCCCAGTTCCCGCTGTATTGCCTTTATCGTTTCCTGATCCTCTTCGTCTGCAGGCGGCGGTCCTATGTAGCGGAAGTTCTCGTTCATTTTTTCAGAAATGACTCTGTTAGGGATCATTTCGTGTGTGGCTGTTATGAACTCCTCTTCTACGGTTGTACCTGTAGCAAGTGCACACCCCTCGGCAGCCTTTCTGACCTTTGCTATGACTGAGCTGCATATCTCGGCGGTCTCGAATCTGCCTACCACCCATATTGCTGCTCTGTCCGGCACGACTACCGGATATGCATTGCCGCAGTCAGGGAATGCATAGTTCAGTGTCGATTCTGAGCCTTCAGCTCCCGGTTCGATATGCTCTCTGATTATCTCCAGTGAATGTCCCATGAGCATCGCACTGTCCAGGGCACTGACTCCTCTCCATGGAGCATTGCCGTGAGCCGCCTTGCCTGTAAAATAATATTTAACATTGAAATATGCATTGTTGCGGCTGCTGTGTGTGAAGTTGGCTGCACCCGGATGCCAGTCGACCACGGCATCCAGCCCTTCGAAGAGACCTGCCCTGGCCATGAAAGGCTTGCCGATACAGATCTCTTCGGCCGGAGTTCCGAATACTTTAAGTGTTCCTTTAAGATGTTTTTCTTCCATTAATTTTTTCAGAGCGACAGCTGCCTGCATACCGCCTGTGGACAGCAGGTTATGTCCGCATCCGTGTCCGGGACCCATGGGCACCACCGGCTCCTTGACAGTGACATCGTTTCTCTGGGAAAGACCCGGCAGAGCATCGAACTCTGCACTGAATCCTATAACTGGTCTGCCTTCTCCGTACTCTGCCACGAAGGCTGTCGGCAGTCCGGCAGCTCCTTTTTCCACCGAGAATCCGTTGTCTTCAAGAAGTTTCACAAGTCTGTCCGCTGCATAGAATTCCTGCATACCCAGCTCCGGATTCTCCCAGATATCCTGTGCCGCCTGCTGAAACGGCTCATTTATTTCTTCAACATATTTCAGAAGTTTATCTTTCACTTCAAGCTCCCCCTGTTATTTTACTTTTTATTGAATTTTTCCATTATGTCTTTGTTGGTATCCAGATCCGGTTCGATTCCTTCCGGTATCATGGATTCATACGTCTGTCCTCCCAGACGTTCCCTGTTCTCAGCCTGTGCTCTGGCAAGAAGCTCCGGTTCTGTCATGAGATCATATGCTGTCAGCGCCAGCACCTTTGACGCTGTTACAGCTGTCTTCATGCCGATATCCGATCCTGCCAGACGGCACACGGCCCAGTTGTGACCTGAGCATTCAACCGACGGACTCAGTGCCACGTTGAAAAATCCCAGTGGCGCGAACCAGCTGTATTCGGAGGCATCCGTTACAGGCTGACTTGACTCTTTCACAGGATCAAGATATCCGTTATAGCCTGTCGGCTCGCAGCCCATTGATTTCTGTATTTCCTTCGCGGCCGCCTGATCCTGATCGGAATAGTCCGGTGCGCCCACGATCATGAAGTTTTCATATATATCTTCGGAGATCACCTTGTTAGGTATCATATTGTGAGTGGCTGCTGCAAATTCCTCCTCAACAGTCGTGCCTGTCGCCATGGCACAGCCCTCTGCAGCGTTCCTGATTTTTCCCAGGACATCTTTGAGCTGCGCTGCACTGGCAAATCTTCCTACCACCCATATGGTCGCTCTGTCCGGCACGACTACAGGATATGCATTGCCGCAGTCAGGGAACGCATAGTTTATCGTTGTAGGTCTCTCCTTGCTGCCCGGCTCTATATGTTCACGCATTATCTCTATGGCATGCCCCATGAGCATGGCACTGTCCAGGGCACTGATGCCTCTCCACGGTGCGTTGCCGTGAGATGCCTTGCCTGTGAAGTTGTACCTGACATTGAAGTATGCAGGGCAGTCACGATATCCTGATGTGTTGGTATGTGCAGGATGCCAGTCGACCACTGCATCCAGACCTTCGAAAAGGCCTGCTCTGGCCATGAACGGCTTGCCGACGCAGATTTCTTCTGCCGGAGTCCCGAACAGCCGTATCGTGCCCTTGAGCCCTTCCTTCTCCATCAGACGCTTCAGTGCTGATGCCGCCTGTACGCCTCCTATGGACAGCAGATTGTGTCCGCATCCATGTCCCGGTGCACCATTCACCACCGGATCGTGGAAATTGGAGTCGTTCTTCTGGGAAAGACCCGGCAGGGCATCGTATTCAGCACTGAATCCTATAACTGGTCTGCCTTCTCCGTACTCTGCCACGAAGGCTGTAGGCATACCCGCCACACCTCTCTGCACGCGGAACCCGTTGCTTTCCAGCAGTTTCGTCAGAGTTTCCGCTGCAAAGTGTTCCTGCAGTGCCAGTTCAGGATGGTTCCATATATCAAGAGAGGCACTGCAGAATTCCTCTTTATTTTCTTCTATATGATCTATCAGCCATTGTTTGCTTTCATTTCTGTTCATGTCATCTACCTCTGTAACAACAAATCATTTATCCTCATCACTGCTGTCTTTCAGGTATTTTATTATCTTTCTGCTGGCTGCCGACTGACTTATTCCGAGAGCCCTGGCAACCTTGTAGCTGCTGCCGTATCTGCTGTATGCAGCACTGATGAGCTGTTTTTCTATTTCCTCGGTGGCTTTTTTCAGCGGGATTATGTCATCTATCATGACTCCTCCGCTGTATTTATTGTTTTCAGCGGTGATCTTGGACGGGAGATCCGCCGGCAGTATCACACCATTCCTGTTCGTCACAACGAGACGCTCCACTGTGTTCTCCAGTTCGCGTATGTTCCCCGGCCAGGAATATTCCTCCATGATCTGTCTGGCTTCCCTCGACAGCACGACTTCTTTGTCGTACCGCTGCGTGAACCTGTCCATGGACACATCGGCTATCATCTGAAAATCCTCACGGCGTTCACTGAGCCGCGGCAGGTTTATCGGTACCACGTTTATCCTGTAGTAGAGCTCGTTACGGAAATTACCTTCCTGCACCATCTTTTCAAGATCCATATTCGTTGCTGTTATCAGACGGATATCCACATCTATCCTTTTCTCGCCGCCTACTCTTGTGAAAGATCTGTTCTGCAGGCATTGCAGCAGCTTTGCCTGCAGGCTCAGCGGCATATCGCCGATCTCGTCAAGGAACAGAGTCCCTCCGTCAGCGATCTCCATAAGACCTTTCTTGCCTTTCTGGCTTGCACCGGTAAATGCACCGCTTTCATAACCGAAAAGTTCTGATTCTATGAGGTTTTCAGGGATGGCGGCGCAGTTTATCTCCACAAACGCTTTGTCTCTGCGTCTGCTCTGCTCATGTATATATCTTGCCAGCATACTTTTGCCTGTCCCTGTCTCACCTGATATCATGACGCTCGAATCCGTCGGTGCCACCACCCTGACGAGATTGAGTATCGCCTTCATCTTGGAACTTTTCCATATCATTTTCTTTTTGTTTTTAAGCTGTTCCTCATCACTGGCAGACCTGGTGTTGTCCAGGTATTTCTTCAGCAGCTCCAGCTCGCCGAGGAAACGGGCATTGGAAACAACATATATTATGTTGCCATCCTCATCAAAGACAGGTGTGGATATGGCTATCGCCTCATCGTGAGCCTTGATTCCGTCTGCGGATATTTCACTTAAATTCCGCACTTTTCCTGACTGGAGGACCGCCACGCGTTTTCGTTCCTTTATGGCCAGCATTATAGCTGAATCCGGTCCGTAGCTGCCTTCCGCCACGAAGTCCACTGTGCTGGTTCCTTCGGCCTCTTCCTTTGAGATGCCGGTATAGCTGGCGAATGTATCATTCACCTTTATGAATATACCCTTGCTGTCGGCTATGCTGAAACTGTCAACAGAGTTGTCTATCGCCAGGTTCAGCATTTCCTCGCTGGATCTCAGATCTTCCACTGCTTTTATGATTTCTTCTTCTGAACACCGGCTGTCAAGTCCCAGGATGTCAGCCAGTCTGTCTTTGATATCTGCCATATGATTTTTCCTTTCTGCTCCCGGTCCGTCTTCGTCCGGGATTATGCATTAGAACAGCATCATATGTTTATTTTACCAGTTCCTGTTCTTTTTGTTAATCGCGAAGCATATTATCCTGAGCACGGCTGCGATGGCCACGCCTATCGTTGCCACGCCCCAGAATGCTACATAGCTGCCTGTAGCGTCGTATATGAATGCTGCTATAGTCGCTCCGAAGGCTCCGCCGATGGATGTTGCCATGTTGATGTATCCTACCAGTGTGCCGTAGTCCTTCTCGCCAAACATGCCGTTGATCAGAAGCGGCGGAACTACTGTTATGGAAGGGGCTCCCAGACAGTAGCATATGCATACGCCTGCCACCAGTATTCCAGGGGATCCGCCGAAGAGGAACATCACCAGGAATGTCGCTGCGAATATGAAGGTGGACAGCGGTGCACTGACTCTGATACCCAGCTTGTCTGTCACGAGGCCTATGATCGGCTTACCGAAAAGCAGCAGTCCCAGCATGATACCGTGGTATGATGCCGCCTTTGCAGCATCGATGCCACATTCCACGTAATAGCCGATGTCGTTCATCAGGATAGCTGACGATGCGAAAACTACCATGATGCATGAGATTATTGCCAGCCAGAATTCGCCTGTCTTCATGGCCTGTCCTGCTGTCATACCTCTCTTCTCATGATCGCTGCTGTTATCGACAACTTCTGTCTCAGTCTCGCCCATCCTTCTGAATCCTTTGTCCTCCGGGTTCTTGACTGCAAGAAGGAGAGTCATCGGAAGGAGTATCACAAGATATACGCCTGCCAGTACCAGGTATCCTGCCGAATATCCACCTGCTGTTATCGCTGAGTTGAGCAGCGGCGAGAGGATGAATCCGCCAAGTCCGCTTCCGACGAAGGCTATACCTGATGCAGTTCCCTTGACTTTGCCCCCGAACCACGAGTTGATGAGGATCGATACCGGCATAGGTGCGCATGCTGCAAAGCCGACACCGATGAACAGTGCGCCGATATAGAATCCTGTCAGCGAGTGTGACTGTGAAAAAATCACGTATGCGACAGCGCCGCAGAGGCATCCGATGGATACCCATTTCTTAACACTGCCCTTCTGCATCAGCTTGCCCAGTATCGGGGACGCCACCACGCCTACCAGAGCCTGGATGGTCATGTACAGCATCCACTGTCCGCGTCCTACGCCGAGAGCTTCCGTTACCGGGATGACGAACACGCTTGTCAGCGATGCGAATCCCACATACGCCAGAAGCATCAGACAGAATCCCAGGAATACGATCCACCAGCCGAAAAAGAACCGGCCGTCCTGTTTCAGTTGAATCTTGTCATTCATAATAAATTACCTCCTGAAAAATCATTGAACAATAAATTCACCTGCTAATAGAGCAAATACTGTGCCAATGATCTTTCACAACCTGCCGCAAACCCTGTTGACGTTGCAATTACTGCAATTCCAGGTTCATGTCACCTGATCACGGCCCAACAGTCCTGTATGTGACCATCATATCGCATATCTGATTTCAAGTCACTAAAGGGTTGGTTTGTTCTGTATATTTTGAATACTGTTGAAAATACTCATTTTTTCGACAGGTTATAAAACGACCCGCCAGCGACTTGTCAAGTCGCTAACGGGTCATCAATGTGACTGTTTTGATATCACTTTCTACCGGTGCCTTCCGCCGGGTACATCAAAACCACTATAAAAAGTTGTTTTTATCGAGCTGCGTTCTTAAGCTCACGCACCTCATCCTCGCTCAGATCGGTAGCCTCAGAAACTGTCGGGATATCCATGCCCATTGCGATCATCTTCTCAGCGATCTCCCGCTGCTTTGTCCGTTCGCCTTCCTCTCTGCCTTCCTTACGTTCCAGCATTTTTTCTTCCCATTCGTTCATAAACTTTATCCCTATCTCCTCGCTATCTTTGATCCTGCTGTTTTTTTATTATACCCCCGTAGAGATCCATTGACAAACGGTTTTATATCTTCCAAAATCGATAAGGATCGCACACCGCTTTATATAATCATCCCCGGGCTCCAGGAGTTTGCAGTCTATCACTCCATTATAGAATCTCGTCCGCTGTGGCAGCCCATGGGTCTTCCTTTTCTGGACTTCTGTATCATACACATTATCAAAAACATCCTTCGTGCATACATCCAGCCTGACCTGTCTGCTCCATACATTTTTCCTGAATTCCTTTTCCACCTGCGGCAGTCCTTTCAGCACGACTTCCCTGCCCAAAATGATCTCGAGGACGTCAGCGAGGGATCCCTCGTCCTCCATCACCTCGGCGAAAAGAAATCTGTCCACCAGATCCAGATCCTTTAACTCCTTTATTTTCTCCATTTTTCTCCTTTCATTATAACCCTTTCAGATGTTATGAACAAATGATTTTTCTCACGCTTTCCCGGTATCAGCCAGCATATTCATTTTATTTTTTTCATTATATGTAATTTATTTACATTATACCATTTATCCATAATATGTCAACAAATTTCACGGTTAAATGGATTTTTATGACAAAAATACCTCTGCTGCATATTTTGATATGAAACTTTTATCTGGACTCACAAAACAGCAAAAACGATATTTCCTGTCAAAAAAACAGCTTTGTCACGATCTTTTACGACCACGACAAAACTGTCCTGTATCAAATTTATGACTGCTTCAGCTGGAAAGGCTCTGCCGACAGGTCCCTTCCGCCAAGCTGTCATATACCACCTATCTCATTGAACGGATACAGCCTTACGAAAGCTTTTCCAAGGACGGCTTTTTCATCTATCAGACCGACGCTGTCACTGCGGCTGTCAAGGCTTACCGGTCTGTTGTCACCCATCACGAACAGCTTGTCTTTCGGCACGCTGCACACCATGTGGAATTCTTTATTCGACTCGACTTCGCCTTCAGTTAGACTTATGGTGTACGGTTCTTTCAATCGCTCACCGTTCCGATAAACATCATAACCTTTGATCTCAATAGTGTCACCTTCTACTCCTATAACACGCTTTATAAGCATCTTCTTGCCGCTTCCGTCGTCTTTTTCAAGCTCTGAATGGAAAACTATTATATCTCCATAACCCGGATGATCTGATAACATATATGCAAGTTTATTCACCAGAAGATAGTTGTTTTCATACAAAGTCGGTTCCATCGAGCTTTCCTTGACTATAGTAGGTTTCACAACGATAGTTATGACTGCAACGATCGCTACCGCGATCAGGATGTCTCTTATAAATGCTTTCATGATCCAATACCTGGTTCCCGCCGTACAAAATTTTTATATCTTCCTATATCTAAAAAAGAAACAAAATCAGAGTAAATATAACAAATGCCAGGCATGTGATCAGGTAATTCACTCTTAAATAGACACCCAGTTCTTTTTTCGTAAACCCCGGCCCTGTCTTCCCTGATAAATTTTTATGTTCCACCATAAACAAAATCAGGAATACGACCAGCAGGACCACAAGGAACAGAACCCTGCTCCATGCCGCATCGAGAACTCCCTCCTCCATGAGAAGGCGAAAACCTATGCCTCCACCTGCCACAATGATCAAAAGGATAATATTTCGCAATGGATTCTTAGGTATTCTTCTTGATATATCAAAAAAACTATTCATGTTCCACCTCCATGTCCCTTTCTACTCCGTATCTTCCAAAATCAACAAGGCACACACCGCGCCCCCCTGCCTGCGTCTGTCACTGGCTCCGCTTCGCTTTCCTGTCCATGCAGAAATAGTACACCGACAGCAGTACTGCGATCACGGTCAGCACCCCAAACAGCACTACCGGATAGCTATATCCCAGATACAGACAATAACCCTGAAAAGCTATCAGTGCGATAGCCACTATCCCGTACAATGATGATGCGATAGAATACATTTTGTATACCTCCTCTTATACTGTAATCATGTCTTTGTATATATAACACCCCGGCTGCGGAGATGTTACACATTATCACGTGAAAATTTAAATCTGAAGCCATATGGCGTGTATTGAAAAGAAAGGCTAGTGCAGCATTGCCCTCTGTTGGCTGCACCAGCCCCTTGTTTTTCTTCAGTACGTTTAAAAATCACAAGGAATAAAGCCTTGCTCCATGTCGCAT
>CAJJPZ010000055.1 GCA_905193765.1 uncultured Eubacterium sp. | reverse complement strand
GTGATATGTCTCCTGAACAGAACAGCTTTTCCGGGGGAGCCTTTATTTTTTTCAGAAGTTCCGGATATTCCGGCATTTCCATAGTTATTACTTTTTTCATTTTTTTCTGTCCCAGTCTGTTATCCTGTACACGAGGGCTTCCGCCACGTGTTCGCTCCTTATCTTCTCCTCGCCTGCAAGATCCGCTATGGTCCTGGATATCTTGAAAAGTTTCATGCAGGCTCTCATGCTCAGCCCGTATCTTTCATACGCATCGCCTAAAAGCTTTCTGCAATCCTCGTTCATTTTGCAGTAAATTTCTATACCCTTCTCATCAAGACTTCCGTTCCATGAATAAGCTGTTCCTGCATACCGCTGTTCCTGTACAGCTCTGGCCGCCATGACCTGTCTGCGCATCTCCTCCGATGAAGTCCCCGTCTGTTCCTGCACGGACGCCATGTCTTCATTCATGAATCCGATGCTGTCACGCTGTATCGGCATTACCTTTATATGCATATCTATCCTGTCTGAAAACGGTCCTGCAAGTCGTCGCCTGTGTGCTTCCAGCTGTCTGCGGCTGCAGGTGCACACACGTTTGTCATCCCACAGGTACCCGCACTTGCATGGATTCGCTGCCGCTACTATCATCGTCTTCGATGGGAATATCATTTCCTCCATATTGCGGTTGATCCTGACGAATCCCTCCTCGACAGGCTGTCTCATGGCGTCTATCGCCTTTGAGTCGAATTCTCCCAGTTCGTCGAGAAACAGCACGCCGCCATGGGCCAGCGACAGCTCTCCGGGCCGCGGTTTTGTACCTCCGCCTGTCAGACCTATAGCAGATATAGTGTGGTGAGGGCTTCTGAAGGGCCTTCGGGTCACCACCGGTTCCTCCTCGCTCAGAAGGCCTGCTATACTGTATATCCCGGTTATCTCGATTTTTTCTTCATATGTCAGATCCGGAAGTACCGATGGTATCCTTTTGGCAAGCATCGTCTTGCCACATCCAGGTCCGCCCATGAACAGTATGCCGTGTCCGCCTGCTGCTCCTATCACGATGGCGCGTTTGGCGCTTTCCTGTCCTATGACCTGTGAAAAATCACTGCTGTAGTCCTGCCTGCTGTTTTTTTCTTTCCTTATATATACTTCCGGACTGCACTTCCCTGACAGGAAAGACGCCACGTCGCTGAGACATGCCGCAGGAAAAATATTCACATCCTCCAGGATCGCAGCCTCCTCCGCATTGCCTTCGGGCAGCACTATGTTCCTTATACCTGCTTTGCGCATACACATAACCAGCGGCAGCGCACCTTTTATCCTGTTCAGACGTCCGTCCAGGGACAGCTCCCCGAAAAAAGCCGTATCGCTTATATCCACGCATCCTGTCTCCTGCATGATGATCCCCAGCGCTACAGGCAGGTCGAAATGGCTGCCCTCCTTCGGCCTGCCGGCCGGCACCAGGTTCACTGTCACCTTCCTGTCAGGGAAACTGAATCCTGAATTCAGGACAGCAGGCTTGACCCTGCTGTATGACTCCCTTATGGTCGTGTCAGCCAGACCCACTATGCGGAAATCAGGCATACCGCTGTGTATATCGGTTTCCACGGTTACCGGATATCCGTTGACGCCGACCAGTGTTGCTGTTTTTATTCTCGACAGCACTTCGTATCCCCCTCTCTGTATAAATGTTTTCTGACTTTTCTGCGGATCCGATATATCAGAATGCGCTTTCTATATGTTCTATCGTGATCTCCATCACATCGAACCTCACATCCACCGGAGCATATCCTTCGTTTTTCAGACCACGGAGATAGCTGCAGGCTGCTGCCCTGATGTGCTTCTTCTTGCTGTCTGCAACAGCCTCGCAGGGTCTGCCGTACTCCGAGCTTCTTCTCGTCTTCACTTCAATGAAGCTCAGCCTGTTGTGCATGCCTGCTATCACGTCTATTTCGCCTGCTCTGCATCTGTAGTTACGCTGCACTATGGTATATCCGCAGTTTTCCAGATACTGCACAGCCACATTTTCTCCGAATTCTCCCAGTTCTCTGTTGTTCATACAAAATCCCTTTCTGAAAGCCGTGTTTTTATTTACAATATTTTACAACAAAATTATACTTTCTTTTACATTTTATGTCAAGAATTTTTTTCCATATATTGATTTTTTCTTCTACACTAAAATACCGATCCCCGGAAGCAGTCTTCATTTACTGTTTCCGGAAACCGGCATCTTTATCAAAATATCTTTATCATCTGACGCGGCCGCATCATACGAGCACGAATCTCTCTATGGCTTCTGCTACGCCGTCCTCATGATTCGGCGGCGCTATGTACTTTGCCACGGCTTTGACCTCTTCTTCTGCATTGCCAACTGCAACAGGCATCCCCACAGCATTCAGCATCGCTATATCGTTAGGGCTGTCTCCTGCCGCCATCATTTCATCTGCCCTGATGCCAAGAAGCCTGCCCATCTCCGACAGAGCTCTCGCCTTGCTGGTAGTCGCTCCGCCTATCTCAAGGTTGCGAGGGAAGGAACTGGTTATCGTGACCTCTGGCAGCATGAGCAGTTTTTCCTTCATTGCAGGCTTTTTGGAGATATCTTCGAAATTTACATTTATATTCTCTATATGCTCCCTGTTATGCTGCATGAAATCATATATCCCGTCTATTGGGGTCCGCGTTTCAAGAATATAGCTGACGCTCTTGAAACTTTCATGTGTTTCCCTGACCTGCTCATAATACCACTTTTCTATATATGCGGTCCCGTGGATAAAACATTCTATTATATAGTCGTACTTCCTGAGGAGCTCCACTGCATGTTCCACTGCCAGCGGGGACAGACAGTTCTCGTAGAATGTCTCGTTTTTCCTGAGATCCGTTATTGATGCACCGTTGGATGTCAGTACATATCTTATAGCGTCTATTTCGAACACATCCTTCGGAAGCGCCGAAAACGGACGTCCCGTAGCTATCACTATATTCACGCCTCTGGCGTCTGCCTCCCTTAACGCCTTTCTCGTGCGCTCGCTTATCACTCTGTCATTGTTCAGAGTAGTCCCGTCCAGATCCAGGGCCACAAGTTTTATTGCCATTTTTCACACCTTCTTTTCATCGTCCTGTCGCAGGGTCTGCTCAGGCGTATCTTTCTATTATATCTGTAAATTCACGGTTTATCTTCCGGACCTTTTTCATCGTGCACCCGTCGCCATGCCCCGGATATATCATGATATCGTTCGGCCATCTGTCGATGATCTCCGTGATGCTTCGTATCATCTGTTCCTCAGATCCGTCTTCAAGATCGGTCCGTCCCAGATCCACATTGAATATGGTATCGCCCGTGAAACATACCCTGTCCTTACCGTCGAATATGCATACGCTTCCTCTTGTATGTCCCGGAGTGTGTATCACCTCGAGCTGCACGCCATCCAGATCTATGATATCGCTATCCTCCATGTATACATCCACCTGATTCCCGTACATATCGCAGTCCTCCCGGTGAAGATACACAGGACATCCGGTCTCGTTCTTTATACGGTCCACCGCTCCTGTATGATCGTAGTGATGATGTGTCAGGATTATCCCCTTCAGATCCAGCTTCATGTCCCTGATATATACCAGGAACACCTTCGGGTCATATCCCGGATCTATTATGAAACAGCTGCCGCCTTCGCGCACATACAACACATATCCGTTGCTCTCCAGAGTGCCTCCCGTAAATCTTTTTATCTTCATAGAAAACAGTCCCTTTCAAAAAAATCTTTTCTTTTTATATTCTAATATATTTGCATGATTCTTGCAAATATATGTTGAATTCTCAGCGATTAGTGGTAAAATTATGGTGATTGGACAGAACAGGGGACTAGACATTCCAAGTTATTATTTTGATATGAGGTTAAGAGAAAATGAAAGTAGTTATCGTTGGTGCCGGTAAACTGGGAATGAAAGTCGTAGAAGCACTTCTCGGCGGCGACCATGCTGTAACGATTATAGATACTAATGAGACCTGGCTCCAGAAAGTCAACTCGATGTACGATGTGATGACGATCAATGCAAACGCAAAGGAGACCAGGATATTAAGAAGGATAAATATTTCATCATATGATTTCCTTGTGGCATGCACTGGCAATGATGAAGCGAATATCGTCATCGCTGCATTCGCAAAGAAACTCGGCTGCAAGAAAGTCATCGCCAGGGTCCGCGACCCTGAACATATGCAGCAGCTGACGTTCATAAAGGACGCTATGGATATCGATCACATAGTCAATCCCGATCTCGGCATAACACTTGAGATATACAAGTTCCTGGCTGAAAAATACACACTCAGCAACGGTATATTCTCCAGCGGCAATGCGTCCCTCATCGAATTCGATGCGGACAAGTATCCTGAACTGATAGGACTGCATATAAACGACGTCCATGCCATTCTCCCCAATATGCTGATAGTCGGCATATCCAGGAACGGCAAGGTCATCATCCCACACGGCGACGCCAGTATAATGGAAGACGACTGTCTGTACGTCATGGGAGAAAAAGGCCCTATACTGGATCTCAATGCCAAAGTCCATGAGCGAGGCAAATACACAGACCTTCAGAAGGTCATGATCATAGGAGGCGGAAAGACCGGCTTCTATCTTGCTGAGCGTCTGGCTGAGTTCGGCGCTGCTGTTAAGGTTATCGAAAAAGAGAAGGAGCGCTGTCACTATCTATCCACACATCTCGAAGATGTGATGATACTCCATGGAGACGCCACTGATCTTTCGCTGCTGGAAGAAGAGAACCTCGATCTCATGGATGCTGTTGTGACGGCCACAGGCTACGACGAAGACAATCTCCTGCTGGCGCTCACTGCCAAGCAGCACGGTGTCGAAGACGTCATCGCGAAGGTGAGCAGGACCAGCTATGCCGAGATAATATCCCGCATGGGTATAGATATGGCTCTGAACCCGCTGGATATAACCACCAGCAATATAATGCGCTTCGTGCAGGGTTCCAAGAAAGTTATCTCCTCCCAGCTCATACAGGGCCAGGCGGAAATAATGGAAATAATCGCAACATCACATATGAAGATACTGGGCAGACCTCTCAGAGAGCTGAAACTGCCGGATACTATAATAATAGCTGCCATCCACAGAGGTTCGAAGGTCATAATCCCCGACGGTGACACTGAGATACTCGAGGATGACAAGGTAATACTGCTGAGTCTGCTCAGTGATTTGTCCGGAACTGAAAAGCTTCTGAAAGAGTCCGGAAGACTCAGCTTTTTCAGAAGGTAGATCCAGGTGAAAAAATGAATCTTAATTTAAGCTCAGTATTCAGAATAATAGGTATAGTACTGGCGGTAATAAGTTTATCCATGTTACCGTCTTTTATCGTGTCGCTGATATATGACAGCTCTGATGTATACAGCCCGTTCTTCATCATAATGGCGCTGTGCTTCTTCGCAGGCGTTTCCCTGATGAAACTGTGTTCTCACAAAGCCAGGAAGCTCAAAGTCCGGGACGGCTTCCTGATAGTCACGATATGCTGGCTGCTTTCTGCTGCCATCGGAGCTCTGCCTTTTATCGTTACAGGCAGCATCCCTGATCCGGTGGATGCTTTTTTTGAATCATGCTCGGGATTTTCCACCACAGGATCCACGATCCTGGAGGATATAGAGATCCTTCCCAGGGGCATACTCTTCTGGAGATCCTTCACCCACTGGATAGGCGGTATGGGCATACTGGTATTTGCCATCGCACTGATGCCGTCGCTGGGTATAAGCGGACAGAACGTCGCTGTATCCGAAGCGCCTGGTCCTTCCCTGGACAAGATAACGCCCAAAATGTCAGATACAGCAAAATCGCTGTATATAATATATCTGATATTCACAGTGGTTGAGACCATACTGCTCATGCTGGGCGGCATGGATCTCTATGATGCACTGATACACACATTCGGATCTGTAGGTACAGGGGGGCTTTCTACCTACAACGACAGTGTCGGACATTTCGACAGTCTCTATATCAATGTCGTGATCACCGTGTTCATGATACTGTGCGGTATGAATTTCAACCTGTTCTTCATGTCTTTCAGGAACGGTATCAGAACTCTTATAGATGACTTCGAACTGAGATTCTACATGCTGATATTCATCGCAGTTTCCATGATCATATTCGCCGCTCTTATGATAACCGGAACGTATACATCGGTAAAGACTGCTCTTTCTGATTCCTTTTTCCAGGTGGCGTCCATCCTAACAACGACAGGATATTCCACGGCTGATTATGAAACCTGGCCGTCAGTATGCCAGGCGCTGATATTCATGCTCATGTTCATCGGCGGATGTTCATCATCAACGGGAGGCGGTCTGAAAGTCATAAGGATCGCGGTGCTCCTGAAACTGATAAGACGAGGTATATCCACGAAGCTCCATCCCAATGTGATTGAAACAGTGAAGCTCAACGGCAGGACCATATCCAGTGATACGGTGTCCTCGATAGCGAATCACACTTTTTTATATATAATGATAGTTTTCGCAGGTGCATTCATCGTTTCATTCGAGAATGCTGATCTTGCTACCTGCTTTTCATCAGTCATAACATGTCTCGGCAATGTGGGGCCGGGGTTCGGTGCTGTAGGTCCTTCGGAGACCTTTGCCGGCATGTCGGCGCTTTCCAAACTCTTGCTTTCGATCTACATGATTGCAGGAAGGCTTGAACTGTATACGATGTTCATCCTTATTTTCCCGAGATTCTGGAATCCAGACCACTGATCATACTGAATAGATCCGGAGGAAAAAATGTCAAGAACGGCTATAAACTACAAGGCTATAATAAGAATACTGGGAGTCATAATATTCATCATCGGGCTCTCTATGATCATACCATGGGCATACGCAGAAAAAACCGGGGATGGTGTCTGTGCCCACGCATTCAGGAGATGTGCACCTCTGCTCATAGTAATCGGGGCGTTCTTTACGTTCACTTTCAGTTCCCGCCGCGCGAAGTTCCGCATCAGAGAAGGTTATATAATAGTGACGCTGTGCTGGCTTCTGTCTTCTTTTACAGGCGCCTTTCCCTATTATTTTTCAGATTTCACGGACAGTTTCACTACTGCTTTTTTCGAATCGACATCCGGCTTCACGACAACGGGGTGCACTGCGAACCACGCCGCACTCTGCCATGCACTGCTGCTCTGGAAAGCAATATCGCACTGGCTCGGAGGAATGGGTATACTGGTATTCGTCATATCCATACTGCCTGCGCTGGGTATAAACGGCCAGTTCATAGCCAGAGCTGAAACACCCGGCCCTGTACTTGAAAAAATGACGGTACGAATAAGTGATTCTGCGAAAATACTTTATATAACATACCTTACATTCACTATAATCGAATTTCTCATGCTGGATCTTTCCGGAAAGATGCCTGCTTTCGATGCGCTGATAACGACCATGGGCAGTATAAGCACCGCAGGTCTGATGGTCCATCCCGAAGGTATAGCATATTATGGAAGTATATATGTGGAAGTCGTGATATGTGTCTTCTGCATACTTGCTTCTGTGAACTTCATTCTTTATCATTATGTGGCCACGGGAAAAGCTTCGTACCTTTTCCGCGACGTCGAGCTGAGAGCCTATCTCATCATCATAGGCGTCTCCATACTGATATGTACGGCAGGTCTGTATCTCAACAGCAGCAGCAGCCTGGGAAGCTCTCTCAGGGATTCCTTCTTTCAGGTGGTGAGCATGGCCACGACATCCGGTTATTCCCGTTCCCCGTATACGATATGGCCGTCGGTGTGTCAGATAACTCTGATGACTCTGATGTTCATCGGCGGATGTGCGGCGTCCACGTCCGGATCCATCAAGGTGATACGTGTGCTCGTCATGCTCAAGCTCATCGGCAGGGGCTGCGTCAAGCGCATACATCCCCGTTCCGTAGTAGCCGTAAAGATTGGCAAAAACCCTATATCCGCGTCGGTGGTTTCAGGTATAACGGTATTCATACTGACGTATATGCTTCTGCTGATAACATCATGTTTCGTGCTGTCCTTCCAGGGGATAGATCTTGAAACTTCCGTCACAGCAGCGCTTGCCATGATATCCAATACCGGCGCTGCCTTCGGAGAGACGGCGTCCCTCGGTAATTTTGCATATTTCCATCCTGTGCTGAGGATCTATCTCAGCGGCCTGATGATAATAGGAAGGCTGGAACTGTTCACAGTGATAATACTCTTCACCAGAAATTTCTGGGGCAAAGAACGATAATTAACAGAAAAACGGCCATCCTAATAATATCTGCAAAATAAGGAGGCCGTTATGAAAGTCAGTGATCTGATGAGTACAGATATAGTTTGTGTAGGGGAGGAGACATCAGTCCTCCATGCTGCCAGAGAAATGGGCAGGGAAAATATAGGCATGCTGCCTGTGAGCAGTGACAGGGGAATCCTGAAGGGCGTCATCACCGACAGGGATATCGTTCTTAGAGTCCTGTCCTCGGCTGTGGAAAAGGGCGTGTTTCCCGATGATATGTCCTGCGGCAGCATCATGACGAAGGATCCGGTCACTGTGACTCCGGATACCAATATACATGATGCGGCGCTTATATTTGCCACACGGCAGGTACGCAGACTCCCTGTCATCGACAACTCAAAACTCGTGGGCATACTTTCCCTGGGGGATATGGCGCTGAAGCCTGTTCTTGTTGATGAGGCCGGTGATGCGCTGTCAGCAATAAGCTGTCCTCCCGGTACCCAGATAAACAAATGATCTCCGGGCAGGATCATTCGGCAAGCTGGAAGTCTATCTCGTGACGGTCGATATCGACATTATCCACGACTATCCTGATACTGTCTCCCAGCTTGTACATCCTGCCGGTATGTTCTCCCACCAGTGCATACTTCTCAGGTACATAATCATAGTAATCATCCCACAGATCTTCTATCCGTATCATCCCCTCGACGGTATTTTCCAGCTGCACGTATATGCCGAAGCTGGTAGTGCCACTTATTATTCCGTCGTATACCTCACCGATATGATACGACATATATTCTGCTTTCTTGAGTTTTTCCACCTCACGCTCTACTTCTATCGCCTTGCGTTCTGCTGCTGACGACTGTTCTGCTGCTTTCTCCGCAGCGCCCCGGAAGTGGCTCATCTTTTTAACGTCGATTCCGTCCTGCAGTACGGATTTTATTATCCTGTGGATCATCAGATCGGGATATCGTCTTATAGGCGACGTGAAATGGCAGTAGTATTTCAGAGCCAGTCCGAAATGGCCCTCGCAGGATGTCCCGTAAAATGCTTTCTGCATCGAGCGCAGTGTCACTGTATTGACTACGCCCTCTGACGGTTTCCCCTCCACGCTTTTAAGTATGCTGCTCAGTTCTCTCGGATGTACGCTGTCCGCACTGCCTCTCAGAGTCATACCCATGCTCTGCAGGAATATCTTGAGCTGCTCTACCTTTTCGAATGCGGGCTTTTCGTGTATCCTGTATATGAACGGTACCTCCAGCCAGAAAAAGTGCTCTGCAACGGTCTCATTGGCCAGCAGCATGAATTCCTCGATCAGCTTGTTTGCCGTACGGCGTTCTGCAATATCGACGCTTACCGGTATGCCTTTGTTGTTGAGTCTGATGTGCGCCTCGTCGAGGTCGAAATCGAGACTTCCCCTCTGTGATCTTTTTTCTCTAAGCAATGCAGCCAGTCTTCCCATAGCGTACAGATCTTCTTTTATGCTGCTGTATTTCCTCAGCATTTCTTCATCGTCGTTTTCCAGCATGTCCGATATATCATCGTATACAAGACGAGCTTTTGAGTTGATCACGCTCTCATATATCTCATGACCTGCCAGTTCGCCGTCGGGCGTTATCTCCATATCCACAGACAGCGTCAGTCTGTCCTCTCCGGGATTCAGACTGCATATATTGTTTGACAGTGCCTTGGGAAGCATCGGTATCACCTGGTCTATCAGATACACGCTGGTACCGCGTTTCAAGGCTTCCTTGTCCAGCGGACCGTCTTCCTCGATATAATGAGCCACGTCCGCTATATGGACTCCCAACAAGTAATTCCCATTGTCCAGTATCTTCAGTGAGACCGCATCGTCAAAGTCCTTTGAATCCGCTCCGTCTATCGTGAAGATAGTTTCATTCCTCAGATCGCGCCTTCCTCGCAGGTCTTCAGGTCTTATGCCGCGTTTTTTCATTGCCTTGGCTTCTGCAGCGGCTCTGCTCGGGAAGCTTTCTCTCATATCGTAGCTCCTGGCTATCGCCTTGATATCTCCCCCCGGCTGTCCTGCTCTGCTTATTATCTCGACGATCTTACCTTCCGCACTGTTTTCGTGGTCGGGATACTTAGTTATCCGTGCCACGACTTTATCGCCTCGCTGCGCTCCTGCAAAGTCTTTCTTCCGGATGAATATATCCTCCCTGTACTTGCGGCTTTCAGGCACCACAAATCCGAATTTGCGGCTTTTCTCGAAAGTACCGGCAACTTCTTCCGTCTGTCTTGAAAGTACTTTGACGATAATGCCCTCAGGAGACTGTTTCCATAAATATTCAGGTATGAGATCCACTTCCACCTCATCACCGTTCATAGCACCTCCCATGGATCCTGCTGCTATGAAAACATCTTTCTCTATATCTTCACAGGTAACGAAACCAAAGCCTCTGGGATGCTTTGAGAGTATACCTGTATGCATTTTTCTCTTTTTCTTTTTTGCCATATTTTCGTTCCTCTATTGCTCTTCTTCATAATATTTTACAATATAAAAGGTGGCATTGCCACCCTTTACTTTTATGCCGCGTATATGTCACGTCAATTGCTGCGGTTGCTGTTTGTAGCTTTTGTACTGTCGGACCCGTCCATCACATCATCGGCTGCGTTCTCCATATCGTCGACTGTATCGTCCACGCCTTTTTTCATGTCGTCAGCACCCTTTTTCATATCGTCCGTAAGGCTGTCATCCTTGCTGTCGGTATTTTGATCGTTTCTGTCTGTCGTTGCTTCTGTTTTACGGTCATTACCTGTATCGTTGCTGTCATTGCTGCTGCCGCATCCTGCGAATACCAACAGAGAAATGCAGAGAGCCGCAATTATGAATATCTTTGCTTTTTTCATGATTTTCTCCTCTCTTCACTTTTCTTTTAGTATCTGCAGAAACGACTGTTTTTATAGTACATTTTCAATGTTATTTTTTTGAAAAACAACCCCCAGGCTGTATATGTGGTTATACTGCCTGAGGGTATGATTCAAAAACTGTATCCGGTTTAAACCAGCTCCAGGAATGCCATTTCAGCATTGTCGCCCTGGCGTGGTCCAAGCTTTAAGATCCTTGTATATCCGCCCTGTCTGTCTTCGTACTTAGGTGCGATCTCATCGAACAGTTTGGATACTACAGCTTCATCATATACATATGCAAGAACCTGTCTTCTGGCATGCAAATCACCACGCTTAGCAAGTGTGATCATTTTTTCTGCCTGTCTTCTTGCTTCCTTAGCTCTTGTATCAGTTGTTGTGATTCTGCCTTCTCTGAAAAGATCTGTAACCAGATTTCTCAGCATAGCTTTTCTGTGAGCTGAAGTTCTGCCTAATTTTCTATATCCTGGCATCAGTGCGTCCTCCTATCTTTAATTATTCGTCACTCTGTCTGAGGCTTAAACCTAATTCTTCAAGCTTGTGCTTAACTTCGTCAAGCGACTTCTTGCCCAGGTTTCTGACCTTCATCATATCATCTTCGCTTTTGTGTGTCAGTTCTTCAACTGTGTTTATAGCAGCTCTCTTGAGACAGTTGAACGAACGAACTGAAAGTTCGAGTTCCTCGATAGTCATTTCAAGAGCTTTTTCCTTCTGGTTTTCTTCCTTCTCGACCATGATCTCCATGCCTTCAGCTGAATCTGTAAGTTCAACAAACAAACTCAGATGCTCCTGCATGATCTTGGCCCCGATGGAAACACCCTCGCTCGGTGTTACTGAACCGTCAGTCCATATTTCAAGGATGAGCTTGTCGTAGTCAGTCACCTGACCTACTCTTGTATTCTCTACTGTAAAGTTTACCTTCCTTACAGGTGTGTAGATTGAATCTGTAGGAATAACAGATATCGGAGTGTTTTCATCCTTGTTCATATCAGCCGGAACATATCCCCTGCCTCTTGCCATGTTTATCTCCATGATAAGAGTTGCGTTCTCTTCAAGAGTTGCAATATGAAGTTCCGGGTTGAAAATCTCAACATCCGAATCTCCGAGGATATCAGCTGCGGTAACTTCCTTCGGACCGATTGCATTGATCAGCACCCTTTTCGTATTCTCACCGTTGAGCTTGATTGCCAGCTTTTTAAGGTTCAGTATGATCTCAGTCACATCTTCCTTGACGCCCGGAATAGTCGAAAACTCATGAAGTATACCGTCGATCTTGACAGATGTAACAGCAACACCCGGAAGCGAACTCAGAAGTATCCTTCTCAGACTGTTTCCAAGAGTTGTACCATAACCTCTTTCGAGTGGCTCTACAACGAATTTGCCGTAGTTTGCATCTTCGTTTGAAAATATACATTCGATTGTTGGTTTTTCGATTTCTATCACTCAAAACCCTCCTTTTTATTTCAAAACCGTAACTACTATCAGTTAACAGGCGGTTATTTGGAGTACAATTCGACGATCAGACGCTCTTCAATAGGTGTATCGATCTGGTCTCTTGTAGGATCTGCAAGCACCTTTCCTTCCAGCTTGTCTCTGTCTACGCTGAGCCATGCAGGAACGCCGACTTCCATTTCCTTGATTTCCTTGAATTTAGGAGAGCTTACGCTTTTCTGTTTTACCTGGATAACATCACCCGGCTTAACCTGATATGAAGGAATGTTTACTTTCTTTCCATTTACCAGGAAGTGAGCATGTACAACGAGCTGTCTTGCATCTCTTCTTGTAGTTGAAAGTCCCATCCTGTATACTACATTATCAAGTCTCTTCTCGAGCATGATAAGGAGATTTTCACCAGTTATACCGGCTTTCTTTGCAGCTTTGTCAAATGTATTTCTGAACTG